>CAXUOD010000005.1:15440-54327 GCA_964252585.1 uncultured Lichenihabitans sp.
TGCGGACCATCGTGCCGGCCTTCGCCTGCTTCGTCCTGGTCCTCGTCGCGACGCAGCTCGTGCTGGGCAACGCGCTGTTCTCCTGGACCTACTACAACTCGCTGATCGTCCTCGGCAGCTTCCTCGCGATCCTCGCGCTGGGACAGGGCACCGTCATCCTCACGGGCGGCCTAGACCTGTCTCTGCCCTGGACCATCGCGTTCTGCGGCATCCTCTGCGCCGGCCTGCTGAAGGGCTCCGATGCCGCAATGGTCTACGCCGTGCCTTTGACGCTGCTGGTCGGCACGGCGGTGGGGATGGTCAATGGCCTCGGCATCGTGTCGCTCGGCATCTCGCCCATCGTCATGACCCTGGCCATGAACGGCATCCTGCAGGGCGCCGCGCTGGTCTTCTCCGGCGGCACGCCGGACGGCTTCTCCTCGCCGGGCCTGCGCTGGCTCATGACGGGGCAGTTCGCGGGCGTCACGCCGGTCGTCTTCCTCATGGCGGTGTTCGTTATCGCCGCCGCGACGCTGCTGGGACGCACCGTTTTTGGGCGACGGGTCTATGCGCTCGGCAACGGCGTGCGGGCCGCCGAGCTCTCCGGCGTGCCGGTCGGCGCCACGATCGTGAAGGTCTACATGCTGTCGGGCTTCTGCGCCGCGCTCGTCGGCTGCCTGCTGTCGGGCTTTTCCGGCCAGGCGAGCCTCGGCATGGGCGACGAATACCTGCTTCCCTCGATCGCCGTCGTGGTGGTCGGCGGCGCGCTCATCACCGGCGGCCGAGGACGCTACATCGGCATGATCGGTGGCGTGCTGCTGCTGACGGCCCTCCAGACGCTGCTCGCCGGAACGACGCTGCCCTACGCCACGCGCGCCATCCTCTACGGCGCGGTCGTGCTCTTCGCCGTGATCACCCTGCGTGAGAAGAACGCTTGAACCCTCGAGGACACGCCCCCATGCCCGGCATCAGCCTCACCCCCGGCCTTCGCGTCCTCGTGACCGCCGGCGCCTCCGGCATCGGCCGTGCCATCGCCGACCTGCTGATCGAGAACGGCGCGCGGCTGCACGTCTGCGACGTCTCGGAAGCCCATCTCGCCGCCTTCGAACGCGCCCATCCTGAACACGGGGCGAGCCTGTGCGACGTCTCGAAGGACGAGGACGTCGCGGCTCTCTTCGAGACGGTGTCCGGCACGTTCGGCGGCCTCGACGCGCTCGTCAACAACGCCGGAATCTCGGGTCCCACGGGCGGCGTCGAGGAGATCTCGCCCGCCGACTGGAGGCGTACCCTCGACGTCTGCCTGACGGGCCAGTTCCTATGCGCCCATCACGCCGTGCCGATGCTGAAGCTCTCGCGCGACGCGGCGATGATCAATCTCTCGTCGGCTGCCGGTCGCTACGGCTACGCCTTCCGCACGCCCTATGCGGCCGCCAAGTGGGGGGTGATCGGCTTCACCCAGAGCCTCGCCAAGGAGCTTGGGCCCGCCGGCATCCGGGTGAACGCCATCCTGCCCGGCATCATCAGGGGTCAGCGCATGGAAGGGGTGATCCGCGACCGCGCCACCCAGGTCGGCGTCCCCTACGCGACGATGGAGAAGGAGTACCTCAACCGCATCTCGATGCGGCGGATGACGGAGCCGGAAGACGTCGCCGGCATGGTCCTGTTCCTGCTTTCGCCGGCCGGCGCCAACGTCTCGGGGCAATCGCTGGGCGTCGACGGCAACGTCGAATCGCTTTGACGGCGCACACGGGAGAAAGGCTATGAAAACAGCCATCATCGGGACGGGATTCGTAGGCCGGGCCTGGGCCATCACCTTCGCGCGCGCCGGCCACGAGGTGCGCCTGTGGGACGCAGATGCTACGGCCCTCGAAAAAGCCGTGTCCTTCATCGAGGCGGTGATGCCCGACCTCGCCGCCAACGACCTGCTCGGCGGTGCCAAGCCGGAGGCCATGATGGCGCGCCTCCATCCCGTTGCCGATCTATCGGCCGCGCTGGACGCTGTCGGCTTTGTCCAGGAGAACACGCCCGAAAAAGTCGAGGTGAAGCGCGCCGTCTTCGCCGACCTCGACCGCCATGCGCCGCCCGAAGCGGTGCTGGCGAGCTCGACTTCGGCCATCTTGCCATCGGCCTTTCTCGAGCACGTGCCGGGCCGGGCGCGCTGCCTCGTCTGCCACCCCATCAACCCGCCCTATCTCGTGCCCGCCGTCGAGGTCTGCCCCTCGCCCTGGACCGCGCCCGAGACGGTCCGCAAGGCGGCGGACTTTATGCGCGACTGCGCCCAGGCGCCGCTCGTTATGCGGCGCGAGATCGACGGCTTCATCATGAACCGCCTGCAGGGCGCGTTGCTCGAAGAGGCGTTCCGGCTGGTCGCCGACGGGATCGCCGACGTCGAGGACATCGACATCGGCCTGCGCGAGGGGCTGGCGCTGCGCTGGTCCTTCATGGGGCCGTTCGAGACGATCGACCTCAACGCGCCGGGCGGCGTACGCGACTACGCGGAACGCTACCAGGGCATCTACTCCGGCATCTTCCCCTCGGTGCAGCGGCGCGTCGACTGGGCCGGGCCGGTGATGGACGAGGTCGAGGCCGCCCGCCGTGAACGCCTGCCCGCAAACCAGCTCGTGGACCGGCAGGTGTGGCGCGACCGGCGCCTCATGGCGCTGCTCGCTCACAAGCGTAAGGCCGCAACCGACATCGGACGCTAGGAACCCCATCATGCCCGCACGCAAAGTCATCATCACCTGCGCGATCACGGGGGCGATCCACACGCCGTCGATGTCGCCCTACCTGCCCGTGACGCCCGAGCAGATCGCCGACCAGGCGGTCGGCGCGGCGGAGGCCGGCGCCGCGATCGTCCACCTTCACGCCCGCAACCCCGAGACCGGCGCGCCGGACCAGACGCCCGAAGCCTTCGGCAAGTTCCTGTCGGTCATCAAGCAGCGTTCGCCCGTCGTCATCAACCTGACGACCGGCGGCGCCCCGACCATGACCATCGAGGAGCGCGTGCGCCCCGCCGCGACGTTCAAGCCGGAGGTCGCCTCGCTCAATCTCGGCTCGATGAACTTCGGGCTGTTCGGCATGCTCGACCGCTTCAAGGACCTGAAGCACGAGTGGGAGCGCACCTACCTCGGCGACAAAGACATCATCTTTCGCAACACCTTCGGTCAGATCGAGCACATCCTCGGCACCTGCGCGGGCAACAACACGCGCTTCGAGTTCGAATGCTACGACACTGCCCATCTCTACAATCTCAAGTACTTCTTCGACAAGGGGCTGGTGAAGGCGCCGCTGTTCATCCAGACGGTGTTCGGGTTGCAGGGCGGCATCGGTAACCATCCCGAGGACGTCATGCACATGAAGCGCACCGCCGACCGGCTGTTCGGCGACCAGTACCGCTGGTCGGTGCTCGGCGCCGGCCGCAACCAGATGAACATTGCGGCCGTGGCGGCGGCGATGGGCGGGCACGTGCGCGTCGGGCTGGAGGACTCCCTGTGGGACGGCCCCGGCCGACTCGCCACAAGCAACGCCGTGCAGGTCAAGCGCGTGCGCCAGATCATCGAAGGCTTGGGAATGGAAGTCGCGACACCCGGCGACGCGCGCGAGATCCTGTCGCTCAAGGGCGGCCAGGACGTGAACTTCTAGGCCGAGGCGTCGGACCGCCAACGAGCGGGCGACGGGCGGGATCGGGGAGGAGCAGATGCTGCGGATCGAGGCGATCAATGCCGACCGGGACCAGCTCGGCGAAGGCCCTCTCTGGGACGTCGAGGAGCAGGCGCTCTACTGGATCGACAGCTTTGCGCCGGCCGTCTTCCGGCTCGATCCGAAGGGCGGGCGCCGGCGCTGGGCGATGCCCGAGCGAGTGGGCTCGATCGCCATCCGGCGCGGCGGCGGCGGGGCGATCTGCTCGTTGCGCTCCGGCTTTCACGCGGTCGATTTCGCCACCGGGGCGGTGACCTCATATGCAAGCGCCGGAGAGACCCATCCGCGCACCCGCATCAACGACGGCAAGGTCGACCGGCAGGGCCGGTTCGTGGCCGGCTCCATGGACGAGGGCGAGGCGGACCCGCTGTGCCGCCTCTATCGGCTCGATCCCGGCGGTCGCGTCAGCGTGCTCGACGATGGGATCATCTGCTCGAACGGCCCGTGCTGGAGCCTCGACGGGGCGACGCTCTACTTCGCCGACACCTCGTGCAAGCTGATCTACGCCTACGACTACGACGTCGCCGTCGGCGACCTCGCGAACCGGCGCGTCTTCGCCGACTTCGCCGCGCTCGGGCTTACCGGCTATCCCGACGGCGCGACCGTCGACGCCGAGGGCTGCGTCTGGAGCTGCGAGGTCTACAGGGGCCGGCTGCTGCGCTTCACGCCGGAGGGAACGCTCGATCGCGTCGTGGGCCTACCGGTGGAGAGCGCGACCTCGCTCTGCTTCGGCGGCCCGAACCTCGACATCGCCTATGTCACCTCGATGGCGCGGCCGATCGACGGCCTGCCGCCCCGCGAGGCCGAGGCCGGCATGCTCTTCGCGGTGCATGGCCTGGGCGTGCGCGGCCTGCCCGAACCCCGCTTCGCCGACTGACCCCGAGGACAACGACCATGCGCATCGACATCCTGCTGGACGTGAAGACGACGCTTGGGGAAGGACCCCTCTGGGACGCCGAACAGCAGCGTCTCTACTGGATCGACAGCTTCGACGGCCGCGTCTTCCGCGCCACCGCCGACGGCCGCGAGCTGCGCGCCTGGGACGTGCCTCAGAAGATCGGCTCGATGGCGCTGCGCAAGGACGGCCAGGGTGCCGTCGTGTCGCTGCAGCGCGGGTTCCACCTGCTCGACTTCAAGACCGGGGACGTGGACCTGATCCACGATCCCGAGTCCGACAGACCGGACAACCGACTCAACGACGGCAAGGTCGATAGGCGCGGCCGCTTCGTCGCAGGCTCGATGGACACGATGGAGCAGGGGCCGAACGGCGCCCTCTACAGCCTGTCGACGAACTTCGAGGTCACCCGGCTCGATCAGGGCATCATCTGTTCCAACGGGCCGTGCTGGAGCCCGGACGGGAGCACCTTCTACTTCAACGACACCTGGTCGGGAGAGATCTGGGCCTACGACTACGATCTCGACACCGGCGGCGTCTCGAACCGACGCTGCTTCGCCAAGGTCGACACCGCCGGGGGAGGGGCGGCCGACGGCTCGACGGTGGACGCCGAGGGTTGCCTGTGGAACGCCCTCGTCTACGACGGCAGGCTTACCCGCTACAGGCCGGACGGCACCGTCGACCGCGTCATCGACATGCCGGTCAAGAAGGTGACGAGCGTCATGTTCGGCGGCCCCGACCTCGACGTGCTCTACGTCACCTCGATGGCCAAGCCGCCGCTGCCGCGCTTCCCCGGCGACGGAGTGATGCGCGGCAGCCTGTTCGCGATCCATGGCCTCGGCATTCGGGGGATCGCCGAGCCCCGCTTCGGCGGCTGACTTGTCTGACCCCTCTCGACGGCGGCAAATGCGACCGGGGGCCGCTGCTTCGAACGCGGCATGGACGCAAAGGAGGAGTTGAAGGACTGCGGCCTCCGGCGTTTCGACGATGATCGGATCGTCGACCCCGACGCCAGTCCGGTTGAGGCGCTTCGCACCGACCACTCGCGACGCGCTCGCAACCGCAGGACGTCCGGGCCGAGCGTCCCGTCGAGCTATCCCTCGATGTCGGGGCCGAAGAGCAGCATAGGCACACGGTCGTGGTAGACGCCCTCCGGACGCCCTTACCGCGCGAGCGGTTTAGTCCTGTGGCGCGTAGAAGATCAACGACTGACACTTCGAGCGCGATGGATGCTCAAGTTCCGTGTAGCCGGGGGTAGTCCGTGTACCCGTGCGCATCGCCGCCGTAGGCCGTGTCGTAGACGAATTCGTTGAAGCCCGCGTCCGCACGTATGCGCTCCGGGAGGTCGGGATTGGCGATGAACAGCCGGCCGAAGGCAACGGCGTCCACTGCTCCCTCGGCTATCAGGCGTGACGCGTCGGCCGGGCTGACGCCGCCATTGACGATCACCGATCCCTTGAAGCTTGGTTTCACGTCCCGCAGGATCTGCGGTAGTGCGGGCTTGCCGGTGGCAAAAGCGGCGGTGTCCGCGAGGTGGACGTACCCAAGCCCCTTCGCCTCGAGCATCGCGCCAGCGTGGCCGTAGGTCGACGGCGGGTCGTCATCCAGAGCGTGGTTGTAGGGGGCGTAGGGCGACATGCGAACGCCGATGCGGTCCGGCGGAAAGCTCGAGGTCGCCGCATCCACGACCTCCGACAGGAAGCGCACCCGGTTCTCGACCGAGCCGCCGTACCGGTCCTCCCGGCGGTTCGTCGCCGACGACAGGAACTGGTGGGGAAGGTATCCGTTCGCCGCGTGGACCTCGACGCCGTCGAACCCAGCGGTTTTGGCATTCGCCGCGCCGACGCGGTACTCCTCGATCACGGCTTCGACCTCGTCGGTCGACAGGGCGCGCGAGGGTGTGGCCTTGATCTTCACGTAGTGGCCATTGGCGAGCTGGCCCCAAACCTCCAACGCGTCCAGGTCGTCGTTGACCCCGGATGGTGAGACCGGCTCGTGCCCGTCGAGCAGGCCCTTGGCGCCGACGCGGCCGCCATGCCAGAGTTGGAGCAGGATGTGGCCACCGGCGACGTGAACGGCTTCCGTAACGGCGCGCCATCCCTCGACCTGATCCGGTCGCCAGATGCCGGGTGCGCCTTCGAAGGCGTTGGACATCGGGCTCACGTTCGTCGCCTCGGTGATGATCATGCCCGCCGACGCGCGCTGGACGTAGTATTCGACGTTGAGTGGGCCCGGCACGCCGGCGGCGCCGGTGCGCGCACGCGTCAGCGGGGCCATGATCACGCGATTGGGGAGATCGAGACCGCCGATCCTGACCGGATCACTTAATGAGAGTGCCTGTGCCACGAATGATCTCCTAAAGCTCGACAAGGGCCCGCGGCCAAACGGCCGATGCGTGATCGCTAAGTCACCTCGATCTCAACCCGGTCCGGATAAAAGGCGAGACGATCCTTGATCGCCGCAACGGCGTCGAACGGGGCCTCGTACGACCAGACTGCGTTGGAGCTGCTCTCGTCCTCGCCCGGCAGGTTGAAGTAGGAGCAGTCGCCCTTGAATGGGCAGTAGGTCTGGTGCGCGCTCCGCGTCAGGCGCGCCATGTCGACGTCCTCACGTGGCAGGTAGTGCACAGCCGGGTAGCGTGCCTCGCGCAGCGTCAGAACGTTGCGCGTGTCGGCGAGGATCTGGCCGCGCCAGAGGACGCGGACGCGGGCCGGGGTGGGCTCGATCGTGATCGGATGATCGGGGCCGGGAACCTTGATCGGCTTGTCCATGGATCGGTGTCCTTTTGCAAACTATACCCTGATGCACGGTCATCCGGCAGACTTGCCGCCATCGACACTCAGGATGTGCCCGGTGATGAACGACGCCGCGTCCGACGCGATGAACAGGATGGCGCGCGCCACCTCGTCGGGTTCGCCGATGCGCTTCTGCGGATTGAGCGTGGCGAGATGGGCCTTGCCGTCCGCCCCGCCGGTGAAGCGGTCGAGCATGCCCGTGTCGATCGGGCCGGGCGCGACCGCATTCACCCGCACGCCGAACGCGCCGGCCTCGAGCGCCACCGACTTCGTCAGCCCTTCGACCGCGTGTTTGCTGGCGGCGTAAATCGAGGCATTGGCGCCCCCCTCGTGTCCGAAGGTCGACGAGACGTTGACGATGCTGCCGCTGGCCTGAGCCTCCATCACGCGCAGTTCGTGCTTCATGCTCAGCACCGTGCCCAGCACGTTGGTGTCGAAGGTCGCGGCGTAGCTCTCGGCCGTCTGCTCCGTTGCAGGGCCGGGCTTGCCCTCCGTTCCGGCCGAGTTGACGGCGATGTCGAGGCGACCGAACCGGGCGACAGCCGCGTCGACCAGGGCGCGAACGTCATCCTCATGGCGAACGTCGGCGCGGATGAACTCGGCTTCGGCACCAGCGGCCTGTAGTTCGGCGGCGAGTTCCGCGCCAGCCTGGTCGCGACGTCCGGAAACCACGACGCGTGCCCCCTTGTGGGCGTAAGCCAGAGCGGTTGCACGAGCGATGCCGGTCAGGGCGCCGGTGATGAGAACGACCGGATGATCCATCGAAGGTCTCCTGGGGCCGGAGTGGCCACAGGAAGGATCTATACTGCGTCGGCGCGCCCGAATAAGACTTGGTCTGTCGGTAGAGATACTTTCGAGGCATCACCTTGGACCTGCGTCACCTCCGCTACTTCGTCGCCGTGGCCGAAGTCGGCAGCCTTCACGTCGCAGCCGAGAAGCGCCTCCACACCGCCCAGCCCTCGCTCAGCCGGCAGATGCGCGACCTCGAGGCCGAGTTGGGCTGCAACCTCATGACCCGGTCGACCCGTGGCGTCGAGTTGACGGCGGCCGGCCGCGTCTTCCTTGACCACGCGCGCGTCATCCTCCTGCAGGTCGAGGCTGCAGGCGAGGCCGCGCGTCGCGCCGCCGCGCCGCCGCGCACGGACTTCGTCCTGGGCTTTCTGACAGGACATGAGTTCGATTGGCTGCCCAGCGTCATGGCGATCTTGCGCGACGAGATCCCCGATGTCGAGGTTACGGTGCTCAGCCGCTCGTCTCCCGATCTCGCGGCCGGTCTGATGCGCGGCAAGGTCGACCTCGCGCTTTTGCGGCCGGAGCGGAATGCGCCGAACGTGGTGTTCGAGACGCTTGCGGCGGAACCCCTCGTGGTATTGATGCCCGCCGATCACCGGCTCACCACCCGGTCCAACGTCCGCCCGCAGGACTTCGGTGCGGAGCGGCTGATCGGCGTTCCGGCTTCCAAATCACCGGTGCTGCGCAGCGTCACGGACGCATACGCCAAACGGGTCGGGATTGATCTCGAACCCGATTACGAGGTCGACAACATCTCCATGGCGATCTCGCTTATCGTCTCCACAGGCGGGATCGCGCTGATGCCGCTCTACGCCCGCAACCTGCTGCCGCCGACGGTTGTCAGCCGCGCCTTGGAAGGCGAGTCTCCCTTGATCGACATCGCGCTCGGTTACAGGCGCGATGGTCCGCTGCCCGGGACCGCTGCGGTCGTTTCGCGGATCAAGCATCTTAGACTTGAGACGTGACGAACAAAGAAGCGCAGTCGCGCGATCGGCTGCATCCACCTTGCAGACACCGCCGCCTTCGCCACCGGCAAGCCCGCCCTACCCCAGATCTTAAACGACGTGAGACCGCATCTCACGGGATCGTTGATCGTCAACGGCGGCATCAGCCCGGCTGACGGCGCGAGGTTGATCGCCAATGGCTCTGCGGATGCGTTGCCTTCGGCCGGTTGTTCCTCGCCGATCCCGACCTTCCGGAGCGCATACGAAGGGGCAGGTTTGAACGAGTTCGCCTACGACACGGCCTATGGCGGCGGCCCGCATGGTTACACGGACGATTCGACGTTACAGGGCCGCTAGGCGCCACCCGTGCGAGCGGAACCACATGCGCGTCCGTCCGATGGTTCGGGAAGGTGACCACTTGGCAAAGACAAGGCGCATGGCATAGCGGATGCCAAAGGTTGAGAGTCAGAGCATGCTCTGACCGATGGCTCGCCTATCGATCCGCTGCAAGCCGGGCGGCGCGGAGCTTGCTACTCTCAGCTTTCTGATCCTGGTTCGGGAGCTGTATGTGTCGGCAGGACAATTCCATCTGGGCTGGTTTCTTGGAAACAGCTTCGGGGTTCACGGCTGGAGGGATCAGTGGGGCGGGAGGCTCGCGGCCGAGTGGGCGCGACCGGACATGCAAATTGACCTCGTACGCGCGCTGGAGCGCGCCTGCTTCGATTTCCTGCTCCTCGAAGATTCGGTCTTCGTCCCGGACAACTACGGTTCGTCGATGGAATTCTATCTCCGGCGAGCGTCACGGGTCCCAAAGAACGATCCGCTTCCCTTGGTGCCTTTGCTGACGCAGGCGACCCAACATCTCGGGATCGTACCCACCATCTCGACCTCCTTCTATCCGCCCTACCTGCTGGCGCGGCTCATCGCGACGCTGGACCTCATGTCCGAAGGCCGCGTCGGCTGCAATTTCGTGACGTCGACGGCGCTTCGAGCGGCGCAGAACTTCGGGCTCGACGAGCATCTGGAGCATGACCGCCGCTACGAAATGGCCGACGAATTCGTCGAGGTGGTCACGAAGCTCTGGTCGTCTTGGGACGCCGATGCCGTGGTCATGGACAGCGAGGGGGACACTTTCGTGGACCCCACGAAGGTCCGGACCATCGACCACAAGGGGAAGTTCTTCACCGCGCGTGGACCGTTGAACACCGCGCGGCCAAGCGACGGGCGGCCTGTTCTCGTCCAGGCCGGGGGGTCTCCGCAAGGACGCTATTTCGCCGCCAAACACATGGACGTGGTGATCGCGGCCCTCGGCACCGTCGATGAAATGAAAGCCTATCGCGTCGACATGCGCGAACGGGTGGCGGCGCAAGGCCGCAACCCGGACGATTGCAAGGTCTTCTTCCTGCTGACACCGACCCTGGGCGACACCGATGCGGAGGCGCAAGCACGCTACGAGCGCAACCTTCAGGCCAAGAGCGAGTCTCCGGAGAACGGGCTGGCTTTGATGGCTAGCCTCACCGACATCGACTTTAAGGCGTTCGACCCGGACGAACCGCTCGAAGCGCTGACCACGAATGGGCAGCAGGGAACGCTGAAGCGCTTCCTGTCACAGGGGAATACGTTGCGCGAGATCGCCAGGAATTTCCGGTTCGGTTTCGAGGATGTCTTCGGCGCACCGGACCGCGTCGCCGAGATCCTGGGCGAGGTCATGGGGGAGGTCGGAGGCGACGGCTTCGTCATCAGCGCCCCGATCACCCGGCGCTACATCACCGAAATCACGGACGGCCTCGTGCCCGCGCTGCAAAAACGGGGACTTGTTCGCAGCAACTATACGCACGCGGGGTTCAGGCAGACGTTGTTTGAATTTTGATCGCGCCGAGCACAACGCGGATCAGGTGCAGGCTGCGGATCCACCCGTTCCTCCAGGTCGATCGATGTCCTTATCCGAGATTATTTACAACTCCGAGCCGAACGCAGTCCGACACAATCGCAACCGGAGCGGAAAAGCCCCTTGCTCGAACTTACGCCTTGAATGACGTCACTTGAGGCAAAGGCCCGTAGCTGCGTGGCAGCAGTGAACGTCCGCTCGGCTGACGGCCTGCCCCTTGCCGCAGCGAGAACGTGAGGGAGCTATCCGTGGAGATCAACGAGGCCGCCGTGGTGGCCGAGGTGCAGGCCGCCTTCGACGCTTACGAGGGGGGACTGCGAAGCGCCGATGCCGCGTTGCTCGATCGGCTCTTCTGGGACAGTCCGCACACCGTTCGATACGGAGCCGACGAGATCCTGCACGGCCACAATGCGATCGCCGCCTTCAACGCGCGCCGACGCGCACTCGGCGACAGCCGCATCCTGGACCAGACCGTGATCACGACCTACGGCCGCGATGCAGCGACCGTGTCGACGCTGTTCCTCGAAACGCCGCCCGGCACGGTCGGTCGCCAGATGCAGACCTGGTTGCGCATGCCAGAGGGCTGGCGGGTGGTCGCGGCCCACGTCAGCGTCATCCCGACCCCACTCAGATAGAGTCCGACGATTCGCCGGTTTGCCGCAGCCTCTACCCTGCATCGGCCTCCGCGAAGCCGAGCCGCTCGAACGCCCGCGCCATTCCGATCAGCTGCGCGTCCGATCCGCGCCAGCCGATCAGCGAGAGCCCGACCGGGAACGACTCGGCGCAGCCGAACGGCAGGCTGATTTGTGGCAACCCGGTCAAGCCCGCGATGCAGGTCAGCTCCGCGAGGCGGGAGACCGCGGCCGTCATCTCGGACAGGCGCGCGTCGCGGCGTATCGGCAGGATCGCGGTCGTCGGGAGAGCGAGCACACGCCCGCCGTCGAGGATCGCCTCGAGCCGCAGGCAGGCCTCCTCGCGAAACATGCGGGGCGCGGCGACATCCTCGTCGCGAAGGGTCGCGGCCTGCGCGAGCGCGCCCGCGACCTCGAACGAGAAGCGCGGATTGCAACGATCGATCCATGCCGCGAACGTACGGCCGAATTCGTGACTCTGCAGGAGACGCTGGTTGCGCGACCAGTCGAGCAGGTCGCCCGTCGCGAGGCGGACCTCGGTGACGGCCACTGCCGCATCTATCCGGGCGAGGACGGACGCGAGGGCGGCGCGGATGACGGGATCCGCCAGCGCGAAGGCATCGGTCGCCACCAGGATCTCGGCGGGCAAAACCGGCTCGACTTCCTCGTCCAGCAGGGCTGCGCCCGCCAGGGCGAAGGTCTTGGGGCGCCGCGCGAAGAAGCCGACGGTGTCGAAGCTCGGCGACTGCGTCATCATCCCGTCGACCGGCAGCCGCCCATGCGTCGGGCGCAGTCCGTAGAGGCCACAGAAGCCGGCCGGGACCCTCACCGAACCGCCCGAATCCGTGCCGAGCGCGAGGTCGGCGTGGCCGCCCGCGACGGCCGACGCCGAGCCGCTCGACGAGCCGCCCGGCACACGATCGGGCACGCGCGGATTAATGGGGGTGCCCTGGTGCCGGTTGATGCCGAGAAGCCCGAGCGAGATCTCGTCCGTGATCGTCTTGCCGATGAGGTCGGCACCCGCGTCGAGGAGCCGCTGGACCGCCCAGGCGGATCGGACGGCCGGGTCATGGCTCGCAGCCCAATCGGGGTTGCCGCAGCCGGTGATGGTCCCGGCGACGTCGAACAGATCCTTGGCCGCGAAGGTCAGGCCCGCCAGCGGTCCGCCCACACGCCCCGCCATTGCGGTGCGGTCGCCGGGAACGAAGGCGCTATCGGACGGTGTCGTAGGCGGCAGGCTCATGCGGGCTCCGGCGGACCTGGCAGGCGATTACCAGACTATCGAGCTCGTCCGTCCGCTGTCATCCCGAAAGCATCGGGCGAAGATTCCGCAGCCTATCCGGTTTGTCCAGGCGCGACGGCCCGCGGAGGACAGCGCTCACGGTGACACGGTGCCTGCGAACCCGTGTCCCACGCGCAAGGTCACGTTCATCAATCCCTGACGAAACGGTCGAGCCCCACCGCGTGTGCATTCAGCCTTCGATTGGCTTCGAGGAGGTAAGGCACTGCGGGGCGGTTCGCGGCCTTTACGGCGTCGAAGTTCCGACGGAAGGCCGGCATCAGGTCGACGAGTTCGGCCCTGAGCGCGGCCTCGTCGACCGTTTCGATCCGGCCGTCGCGCATGACGATCCGACCGTCGACGATGGTGGTCTTTACGCCGCGGCCGCATTCGCTGTAGACGAGCTGCCGTGCCGCGCTGTTGAATGGCATATAGGCGGGATCTGAAAGGTCGATCAGGACGATATCGGCTCTGTAGCCTGCCGCGATGGCGCCGATTTCCCGTTCGAGCCCCATCGCGCGCGCGCCTCCGAGCGTCGCGGCGCTGATCGCCTGTGCGGCGTGAATGCCGGTGGGGTTGGGATCCGTCACACCCGCTAAAAGACAAAACATCTTCATCGCCTGGAACATATTCTGGCAATCGCCGCACGAACAATTGTCACAGCCGAGTGCCACGTTCACACCGGCATCCACCACGCGCCGCATCGGCGCGATACCGCTCTTCAGCTTGAGATTGCTGATCGGGTTGTGGGCCAGGGTCACACTGTGAGCCGCCAGGATCTCGACCTCGTCGGGCATGAGCCAGACGCCGTGCGCGAGGGTGGTTCGCTGCGCGAACAGCCCTACGCGCTCGAGATAGCGGATCATGGAGCCGCCATCGGCCCCGTAGATCTCCCGGGCCTTCGCGGTCTGGGCCTTAGTCTCGTACACGTGGGTGAAGATTGGCAGGCCATGCCGGCCAGCGAGATCGCAAACGCCTTCGAGCAGATATTGCGAGGAGCGTTGAGGGCCCGAAGGGCTGATGGCCCAGTTGAAGCGTCCACATGCGGGGCGCCTCCCGATCTGCCGCTCGACGAAGTCGAGTTCTGCCCGCGGGTCGTTCGGTTGTCCCTGGATCAGGGCCATGACGTCGTCGGGCACCGCGGGAGGAAGGAAAGGCGCGATGTCGAGCGCCGCGAGATCGCGCATCGCGATCGAGAACACCACCCTGATGCCGACCTCGTCGTAAGCCGCGAGGATCGTGTCCAGGGTCTCCTCGTCTCGTGGCACGAGGGTGTTCATGTCCTGAACCGTGGTGATGCCGTTCCGGAGCGCCTCGAGCGCCCCGACGAGCACGCGTGCCCTCAGCTCGGCCTTGCTGCGACGTCCGAAATAGATGGGCTGGGAATGCAGCGCCCACACGTCGAAGGGCATGTCTTCGAGCATGCCCTTTTGCAGAACATCGTAGGAATGATAGTGGGCGTTGACCAGGCCAGGAATGACGAGGGCCTCGCGCGCATCGATCACGACCGGGGCCCCGGGGCCTCCGTGAGCCGCAGCGGCGAGCAGCGCGGCTTTTTCATCCAGCGCCTCGTCGGTCGCCGTCACGCTCGCGATGTGGGTGCCTTCGACCAGAATGTCGCGATGCGGCGGCTGGTCGACGTCGGAGGCCGGGTCGTACAAGCGGCCACCGCGGATGAGGATGCGATTTGTCTCGCGGTTCATGAACGTCTTTCCCGCCCGTCTCATCGGGACGATTGGAGGCCTCTGGGATCAAGCGGCGGTGGATCCGGCCATGGCATGGCCGATCGCGGCCCGGGAGGCGGATTGTCGGCTGGTCTCGTAGACGATCGAACCTTCGAAGATCACGAGAATCCTGTCTGCGAGTTCGAGGAGTTCGTCGAGATCCTCGGTGACGAGCAGTACCGCGGCGCCGGTGTTGCGGACGCGCAGGATCTGGTCCCGGATCTGGGTGACGGCCGCGAAATCGAGCCCGAAGCAGGGATTGCTGGCCACCAGCAAACCGACCTCGCCTTCGAGTTCGCGGGCCAAGACCAACCGCTGCACGTTACCGCCCGACAACGACGTCAGTGGCGCGGATAGGCCGCCAAGCCTGATGCCATAGAGCGCGACCGCGGCCTCGGCGCGCCGCCGCATGGCCTGCTGTTTCAACCAAAACCCGCGCCGGCCCGACGATGGCGGTCGGTCATAGTCGCGCAAGGACAGGTTTTCGAGAGCCGACATCTCGGCCACCCCGGCGTTCTGGGCCGGCTCGTCGGGCAGACATGCGATACCGAGGCGCGCCGCTTCCCTACGGGTGAACCCATAATCGGCGCCGTGCACCCTGATCCGGCCTCGTTCGGCATCTCGCTGCCCCGCCAGCGTCTCGACCAGTTCACGCTGGCCATTGCCCGAAACGCCCGCGATCCCGAGTATCGCACCGCCCTCGGCGACGAGGCTGAGGTTCCGCACGGCCGGCGTGCCGCGATCGCCCAAAACCACGAGGTCGTCGATCTCGAGGCTGAAGCCACGCGGGATCGCCGCGCCCCGGACGACGGCGCTCGTCGTCGGTTGCGTTCCGATCATGAGTTCAGCAAGCTCCGCGGCCGTGCGGCCCGCGACCGCGCCCTCGCCGACCTTGCGACCGCGGCGCAGGACCGTCACGGCATCGGCAAAGCCCAGAACTTCGCGAAACTTGTGGGTGATCATGACCACCGTCACAGCGCCGGCCCGTGTCATGGCTTGCAGCAATCCCAGCACCTCGTCGGCCTCTTGCGGGGTCAGAACCGAGGTCGGCTCGTCGAGGATCAGGAGACGATGCCCGAGATAGAGCTGCTTCAGGATCTCGACCTTCTGCTTCTCGCCGGCGGATAACGAGGAGATCTGTGCTCCGAGCGGCACCTGAAACGGCATCGTGGCCATCATGGCTTCGAGCGCATGCCGCTCGCGCGCCCAATCGATGCGGAACGGCAGCTTGTCCCGGGCCAGCAAAAGGTTCTCGGCGACGCTCATGCTCGGCATGAGCGTGAAGTGCTGGTACACCATGCCGATACCGGCCCTGCCGGCATCGCGTGGGCTGCGCGCGTGATGCTCCGACCCCGCAACCAGAAACTGCCCCGCATCGGCCCGGTAATAGCCCATGAGGCATTTCATCAACGTGCTCTTGCCTGCACCATTCTCGCCGAGCAGCGCGTGAATGGTGCCGCTTGCGACTTTGAGATCCACGGCGTCGAGGGCCAGCACCGGTCCGAACCGCTTCGAAACCGCGATGGCCTCCAGCGCCGTGCCGGGTTCGATGCGCTTTGCGAGGGGCGCTGTCATGCGATCCTCAGTTCATTGGGTGCACCGGCGGCGCGGCGTCGGGGCGAGCAGGTTGCCGCCATGATGAGAAGCGTCAGCCCATACGGCGCTGCGCCGATGATATAGGTGACCTGCGACAGGCCAATGGCCTGCAGGGCGGGGCCGAGCGCGCTGGCGCCTCCGAAAAGCAGGGACGCCCAGATGCAGCGGATCGGGTCCCAGCGGGCGAAGATCACCAGAGCCACCGCCATGAGCCCTTGGCCGCTCGACAGGCTCTCGGTCCAGCTGCCTGGATAGTAAAGCGACAGGAACGAGCCGCCGATGCCCGACAGCACACCACCCACGACGGTCGCGTAAAGCCGTACCCGCATTACGGGGTAGCCGAGCGCTCGCGCGGCGTCGGCGCTGTCGCCGACCATTCTGACCACCACGCCCCAGCGCGTGGAAGAGAACCCGTAACGCATCAGGACCGCGACACCGACGCCCAAGAAGAAGAGAACATTGACCTGGAGCGCCGCCGCGACCTGCGGTGAAGTCGACCACCAGCCGAGGTCGACGGCGGGGAGCATCGGGGCCTGCGGCTGGATGAAGGGCTTGCCGAACAGAAACGCGAGGCCGGTGCCCAGCATGATCAACGCGATCCCCACCGCCACGTCGCTGACCCTGCGCAGCTGGCAGGCCAGGGCGTGGAGGATCGCGAGTCCGCCGCCTGCGAGCCCCGCGAGCGCCACGCCGATCCACGGATCCTGGCTGAGGTAGGATCCCGCGTAACCCACCATGGCGCCGAGCACCAGGATCCCTTCCTGGCCGAGGTTGATGCGGCCGCTCTTCTCGGTCAGGCACTCGCCGAGACTGACGAAAAGGAAGGGCGTGCTGCCCCGCACGGCACCGCCGAGAACGGCCAGCGCCAGGATCGCGGCATCGGAGGCGCCGGTCACGGACGGACCTCCGGCGGCACCACCGCGTTCGGGGCTGCCTCGGCGGACGCCGTCCCGGGCACGGGCGTGCTCGCGGCCGCCAGAATGCCGAACAGGTCGCGGCCGCGTAGGCTTTCTCCGACCAGGACGAAAAAGAAGATCGTGCCCTGGAGCACGAGGACGCTGGCATCCGGCAGTCCGAGCCGCCTCTGGATCAGGCCCCCGCTCGCCGAGATCCCCCCGAGCAACAGAGCCGCCGGGATGATGGCGAGCGGGTTGTGGCGCGCGATGAAGCTGATCAGAATTCCAGTGAAACCATAGCCCGCGACCAAGGAGCCGTTGGCCTTGCCGTTGATGGCCGCCGTCTCGATCATGCCGGCAAGCCCGGCCATGGCGCCCCCGAGCGCACAGACCGCCACCATCATGCGGGCGACCGGAAGCCCCATCATGCGGGCGGTCTTCGGATTGCCGCCGGCAATCCGCAGGGAGAAGCCCGGGACGGTGTAGTGGATCAAGACGAAAGCCGCCACGCAGGCCGTGACGCCGATCGCGAAACCCCAATGGACGTCGGTTCCCGGCATTGATCCGATGAGGGCCTTGGCCGGCAGCGGATAAGTCGAGGGTTTGTTGAGATCGCTCGGATCGCGCAGTGGCCCCTCGACGAGTTGATTGAAGACGGCAATCGACAGGTAAGTAATGAGCAAGCTTCCAATGGTCTCGTTGACCCCGCGGTAAGCTCTGAGCGCTCCGGCCGAGGCGACGATGCAAGCACCGGTGCCGCAGGCCGCGAGGGTCATGGCGGCCATCACGGCAAGCCACGGCAGGCCGGAACAGGCTCGCGCGGTCTCGACCGCCGCGAGGCCTCCGAGCACGAGCGCGCCCTCCCCGCCGATCACGGCGAGGCCCATCTGGGCCGGCAAAGCGGCACACAGCGCCGTCAACAGCAACGGAGAGGCGCGGATCAATGTGTTGTGCCACGAAAAGGCGGAGCCGAAGCCCCCGAGCCACATCAAGGCATAGACGTCGAGCGGGTTCGTCCCCAGGCAGGCCATCATGGCGCCGAACACGACAGCGGCCGCCAGGAACGCAACGGCCGGAACCAAGGCGGCATCGAACGCGGCGGCGAGCCTTTGTGCCCTCACCTCGAGATCAGGCGATCGAGCCGAGGACGCCTTCGACAAGGTAGTTCATCTTTGCCAGTCCCGGATCGGTCACAGGCAGGGATTGGCCAGCGGTCAGCAGAACATTGCCCTTGTTGTCCTTCATGGGACCGGTGAAGACCGCCAACGTGCCGTTCGTGAGGCCAGCGGCGGCCTTGTCCACGGCAGCCCGAACCTCGGGCGACGCCGAGGCGCCGAAGGGGCCCATCTTGACGAAACCTTCGGCGAAGCCGCCCTGCACGACATGCGGCAACGGGCGCGCGGCCAGGAGATCGTCGACGAGGATGCCGTAGGGCTTGTCCCAGGCGTAGAGTGCGCCCGTGAGATAGCCTTTCGGTGCGAGTGAGCTCTGGTCGGTGTTCAGCCCGCAGGAGTGAATCCCGCGCTGGTCTGCCGTCTGCAGGACGACCTTGAGATCGTCGATATGACAGCCGACGACATCGACGCCGGCGTCGGCAAGGCTGTTTGTGGCCTCGGCCTCCTTCGTCGGCAAGGACCAGCCGCCTGTGATGATCAACTGGGTCGTGATGGTGGGGTCGATCGAACGCGCCCCGAGGGCGAAAGAATTGACGCTTCGCAAGACGGCCGGAATCGGCTTCGCTGCGATGAAACCGATCTTTTTGGATTTTGTCGCGACGCCGGCCGCAACACCCGAAGCGTAGATGGCTTCGCTAATGTAGCCGAAATAACTGCCCGCATTATCCGGCGCCTTGGCAGGGTCCCAAAGCAAGCCTTGGTGCCTGAATTGAACTTTCGGGTATTTGGCGGCGATCCGAAGCATGTAGGGGTCGTAATAGCCGAAAGAAGTCAGGAAGAGCAGCGAAGCGCCGTCGAGGTTGATCATGCTCTCCATCGTCTGCTCGGCCGCGGAGGTTTCGGGCACGTTCTCCTCTTCAAGCATTTTGAGCCCCGGCGTCGACCGCAGCTTCGATATGGCTTCCGCGTGAGACTGGTTGAAACCGAAATCGTTCTTCGGACCGACGAGGATCCACCCGACAGTGGCGCTTTGGGCCGCGGTCGCCGAACGAAGACCGAAGCCTGACGCCGTACCGAACATCCCGGCGGCGACTGATCCGGCTTTCAACAGCGAGCGGCGAGTGACGGACGGACCGAGCAGCATGACGTACTCCGAGGTGAGACGCCGCTGGTCGGCGCTGGCCCGTCATCGCAAACGCTATGCCAAACCACGGATAGATCCGATTATTGGATCCAAACAGTCCAGCATGTCTGCGATCGCCTAAGCCGTGAACCGATGCGTCTCGCCTTATCTTGAGGCCTATGCCTCGAACGTGCGCAGTGAATTGGATCCAATGGACCGTTGGATCATCGCTTCTGGTCTTTCCGACGGATCAGGGCCGAGAGACTCGCGCCGGCGCCCGCGACATGACCCGCGAGTTCGGCCAGTGCCACTGCCACATTACCCCTGCGACAGGCGTCGAGAATACGGCGGTGTTCCTTTTGAGACTCGGCTTGCCGGTCGAGAAGGCTGTGCTCGATCCGCAGGTACCGATCGAACCCGTCGTAGAGGCTGCGGATCTGCCGCTCCAACCGCGGCCGTTGAACACCTGAGTACAGGGTCGCGTGAAATTCGCGGTTGAGCTCGTTACGGCGGATCAACGATGCTTCGCCATCGATGAGGTTGACGATCGCCTCGGCCGCGTCGAGCTTTGCCGCATCGAGGTGCGGTAGGGAGAGGCTGAGCGCGAGCCCTTCCAGGGCGACCCGAAGCTCGGCGATCTCTTCGACTTCCTCGGGCACGAGGCAAGCCACCACCGCGCCCTTGTGGGGCGTGAACGCGATGAGCCCCTCGACTTCGAGCTGCCGTAGAGCTTCGCGAATCGGCATGCGGCTGACCGAAAGGATCGAGGCCAGTTCGTCCTGGCGCAATGCAGTCCCGCCGGCGATCACGCCTTGGATGATCGCGGCGTGCAACGTCTCCGCGATGACGGCTGCGGTCGTCCTATGGTGCCCCTTGGCGATCTCCATCAGAGATCTCAGCGCATCCGGCGGCTGCCCCCTGGAAACCTCGACTCCGCCGACCGCCGACCCATCATCTCCCGATCGATCCTGAAGCAGTAGCTTATGACGCATCGACGGCCCCGAGACGGATCGAATCGAAGCTCGACCTCTTGCGTCCGATAGACCACGCGGGTGTGTCCCCGTCCATGGAAGAGCGCGCTGTCGTACGGCAGGATCGTCACCGGCCGCGCGCGAGAGCGGCCGGGTTGTCGGTGAGGTCGCGTGGACGCGGCCGGCTCGTGCTGCCCAACGCCCGTGTCGGCTAGCCCCGGTCTCCGGAGCTAGCAAGCTCCTGTCCTAACTCGGGCATTTGTTGTCGCTCATGTAATCGTGAACCTCGAGCTTGCCCGAAGCGATATCGGCCGAGGCCTTATCGACGGGAGCTTTCATCTCGGGCGTGATCAACGCCTTGTTGTACTGATCGATCGCGTAGGCGATGCCGTCCTCCTTGAGGCCGAGCACGGAAACACCCGGCTTCCAGGTACCGTTCTTGGCGTCCGAGAAGGTCTTGAACGTTGCGTTATCGACCCGCTTCAGCATCGACGTCAGCACCTTGCCCGGAAACAGGCCGTCCTGATCGGAGTCGACACCGATGCCGAGTTTGCCCGCATCGGCCGCCGCCCGCAGCACGCCGACCCCCGTGCCACCCGCCGCCGCATAGACGACATCGGCGCCGCGATTGAGCTGCGAAATCGCGAGTTCGCCACCCTTCACGGGATCGTTCCAGGCCGCATTCGTGGTTCCCGTCATGTTCTGGAAGACCTCGGCCTTCGGGTTGACGAACTTGACGCCTTGAACATAGCCGCAGCCGAAGCGACGGATCAGCGGAATATCCATTCCGCCGATGAAGCCGACCTTTCCGGTCTTGGACGCTTCAGCCGCAAGCATTCCGACCAGAAACGATCCCTCTTGTTCCTTGAAGACGATCGATTGAACGTTCGGCTTGTCGACGATGCTGTCGACGATCGCGAACTTCGTATCGGGGAACTCCGACGCGACCTTGGTCAAGGCATCGGCCTGGGCGAAACCGATCACGAGAATCGGGCTAAAGCCATCATGCGCGAATTTGCGCATGGCCTGTTCGCGCTGCACATCGTTCGAGAGCTCGATATCGCGAAATGCAACGCCGGTCTCCTGCCTGAAGCGTTCGGCGCCATGAAACGCTCCCTCGTTGAAGGATTTATCGAACTTGCTCCCGACATCGTAAATCAGCGCTGGCTTGTCGTCGGCCAGAACAGGAGCGGCCATCAGGGCCGCAAGGCCGGCGCCGATCAGCATGGATTTTAGAATAGGCGTCACCGTCATGGGTTTGTCTCCTCTATCGAACGAATTTTGCTTTCGCTCATGGCCGCTCGACATCGAGCCGGAAACATGAGCCGTCATAACGGCTCTGGATCGGAAGCAAGGGCCGAGCCAAACCTTCGGGGAGGACGGTCATTGGCCGAGGCTCGCACGGCATGCACTATGAATGCGCAGGGGCTTGACACTCGCAAGTCGAAACCCAATCCGTTGCGTCCGGAACCGCAAGACCACAACGAATGTGTGAAGGTCATCGAGGCGTAAATGATCGATCCGGATCTCGTCGTTCTCGGCTGCCTCACGCTCGACAGCGTGGTGACGGCGGCCGGGGAATGTCTTCCCCAGACTTTCGGCGGCAATGTGCTTTATTCCGCGCTGGGCGCACGGGTTTGGAACGATCGCGTGGGCGCGGTCTCTCGTTACGGCACCGGTTATCCGGAGGCGGCGTTCGAACTCCTGCGCAGCCGCGGCATCAACGCCGACGGAATACGTCATCTCGGCTTTCCCCATGGGCGGCAGATCGCTTTCTGCTACACGGAGGACGGAAGCCGAACGCGGGTGTTTCCCCCTGACGTCATCGCGCGCATCCCGGCCGCGGACAGGCCGCGGTTCGTCGACGTGTCGCTCCTTCCCGATGCCGCCGAGCGCTGGCTCGCCTTTGCCCCGAACGGAGACGACATCCCGCCCACTTGGTGGAGCAGCATGACCGCCGTGCACTGCGCCGCCATGCCGGCTGCGACCCAGAGTCATATCGCGCGAAGCGCCCGGGCTCACCGGGGGCGCACCGTGCATCTCCAGGTCGACTCGCTGTGGCACGACCCGCAGCGACCCGAGATCGACTACGCCGCCAGCCTCTTCGACGCCATCGATGTTCTCTTGCCTAGCGAGGCCGACGTCCGAACCTTCGACCCTGATCGCACGCTCGACGGCGCCGTCGCCGGCCTCTTGGCGCGAGGTGCCAAGACCATGGTGCTGAAGCTCGGATCGAGCGGATGTCAGATCTATGTGCGCGGACGCGGCCTGATCGCGGAGGTTCCGGTCGTCGATGTGGAGGTCGCCGATCCGACCGGCGCGGGAGACGCTTTTTGCGGCGGGTTTCTGGCCGGGTTCAAGGCAACGGGCGACCTCGTGACGGCAGCGCGCTACGGCACGGTTTCGGCATCCTATGCGGTCGAAGCGCGGGGTCTCGACGGTTTGGTCCGATCCACGCCGAGCGACGCTGCCGAAAGGCTTGCGTCACTCGTGCCGTAACGGCCAGGATCGGCCGATCGCTCAATCGTTGGAGACCCCATGCTGACCATCGGCGTTATTGGAAAGAACGAGCAGAGTGCCGACGATCCGGTCGATGCTGCGACGATGGAGGCTGCCTATGAGGTCGGGTGTCTCGTCGCTTCCGCCGGCGGCGTGATCGTCACGGGAGGGCTCGGGGGCGTGATGTCCGCGGCGTCCAAAGGCGCCAAGTCGAAGGGTGGGCTCACCATCGCGTTTCTCCCGTCCATGGATCGGGCGACCGCCAATCCTTACGTCGACATCGTGTTTCCGACCGGGCTGGGTCGAGCGAGAAACATCCTCACCGCACGCGGATGCGACGCGTTGATCATGATCGGGGGCGGATGCGGAACGTTGAACGAGTTGACCATCGCCTATGCGGACGGTCGGCCGGTCGTCATCCTGCAAGGGTCCGGTGGCTGGTCCGATCGCCTGGCGCCGGTTCTCTACGATGGACACTTCCTGGACGAGCGTAGGACCGTGCCGATCGAGTTCGGACGCACGCCAGCCGAAGTGGTGGAACTGGCCTTTGCGGCAGCTCGATCCGAGAGCCGGCCGGGGCAGCACATCTAGACGTGTCGAACCCTGCGGCACGCAGCGCCCCGAGCAGCGGCGTTCGCTTCAGACCTTCGATCCTCAAACTCACGGCTCATCGCCCGACTCGGACGCCTCACGATGACATTCGATCTTCTCGTTCGACACGCCACACTGCCCGACGGGCGAAAGGGCCAGGATATCGCGGTGAAGGGCGGCCGCATTGCGGCCGTGGAGCCAAGGATCGTCGCCGAAGCCGGAGAGGTGCTGGAGGCGGACGGGTGCCTGGTCGGCCCTTCCTTCGTCGATCCGCACTTCCACCTCGATGCCACGCTGTCGCTGGGACTGCCGCGGCTCAATCTCTCCGGCACCCTGCTCGAGGGCATCGCGCTCTGGGGCGAACTGAAACCGTTGCTGACCCAGGAGGCCGTGGTCGAGCGGGCGCTTCGCTATTGCGATCTCGCGGTCGCCCAAGGCCTTCTCGCGGTGCGCAGCCATGTCGATACCTGCGACGACCGCCTGCTTGCGGTCGAGGCGCTGCTGCACGTGCGAGAACAGGTTAAGCCTTATCTCGACCTGCAGCTCGTCGCTTTCCCGCAGGACGGCTATCTTCGATCCCCGAGGGCCGTCGACAATCTTCACCGCGCTCTCGCCATGGGAATCGATATCGTGGGCGGGATCCCGCATTTCGAGCGGACGATGGAGGACGGCCGGGCCTCGGTTACGGCGCTCTGCGAGATCGCGGCGGAACGCGGCCTGCCGATCGACCTGCATTGCGATGAGACGGACGACCCCCTGTCGCGCCATGTCGAGACCCTGGCCCGGGAGACGCTGCGCCTCGGCCTCGGGGGCCGATCCACCGGGTCTCACTGCACGTCCATGCATTCCATGGACAATTACTACGTGTCGAAGCTACTCCCCCTGATCGCAGAGGCCGGCGTATCGGTGATTGCCAATCCCCTGATCAACATCACGCTCCAGGGCCGCCATGACACCTATCCGCGCAGGCGTGGCCTGACGCGCATTCCCGAGCTCCGGTCGATGGGCGTCCGGGTTGCCCTGGGCCAGGATTGCTGCCTTGATCCCTGGTACGGTCTCGGCAGTGCCGACATGCTGGAGGTCGCCCACATGGCGGTGCACGCCACGCCGATGATGTCGCGCGAGGATCTGCGCTGGAGCTTCGAGGCGGTCACGACGCACGCCGCTGCCATCATGGGGCTAGACGGGTACGGCCTCGCGGTCGGCTGCCATGCGGATTTCGTTCTGCTTCAAGCCGACGATCCCATCGACGCGATCCGATTGCGCGCGAACCGCCTCGCAGTGGTCCGCCGCGGCCGCGTGATCTCCCGCACGCCGCCTCGTATGGCTGCGCTCGACCTGCCCGGCCGGCCATCGACGCTGAACGCCGCCCGTCTCAGCCGCTCGTAGGCAGAGCGAACCCGTTGAAGGCGACAGCGGTAGAGTGTGTCAGCGAATTGCGATGCAAAGAGGATCATCGACCGTCATCGCGAGCGCAGCGAAGCGACCCAGTTTCATCCTGGGTCACCCCTGGGTTGCTTCGGCGCTTCGCGCCTCGCAATGACGAATGGTAAAGCTCAACTTCAATGATAGTCCGACACACTCTAGGCTTTCGGCCCGAGGCTCAGCGTCTCGTGGAGGAAGTCGCAAAACCGCTCGCGGTCGGCACCGAAGGCGACGTGGCAGTTCGGCGCTTTGCCGTTCCGGTAGTGCGTATCGATAACGGTGCGACCGACCGTCAACGTGCCATTGGTCTCGACGTCGACGTGGCGGAACAGGGTCGTCACGATATCGGGATTGAGCATGAAGGCGACGCAGAGCGCATCGTGGACAGGGGCGGCGTTCCGCTCCTCCATGGGCTGGTTATCGTCATAGGCTCGGATCCGTTGCTCGATGAAGCGCGAGGCTGCCAATCCGCCGGTGGTGCCGAGTGCTGCCAGCTTCCGCGCCCGGTCCATCGAGACCAGTGCCTTGTGGGTGGCGTCGAGCGGCAGCATCGTCACCTTGCGAAAACCGGCGCCGAAGACCTTCGCGGCGGCCTCCGGATCGCCCCAGATGTTGAACTCGGCCGAGGGCGTGACGTTGCCCTTGTGATGGGCACCCCCCATGATGATGACCTCGGGAACACGCTCCACGAGCTTGGGATAGACCGCGAGCGTGGCCGCGATGTTGGACAGCGGGCCGACCGGCATCAGCACGATCTCGTCGGTCGTGTTGCGGTAGGTGTCGATCAGGAAATCGACGGCACTCGTCTCCCGCTTGCTCAAGGTCGTGTCTGGGATCGGCAGTTCCCTGCCATGGACGCCGTTGTCAAATTTCAGAGCCCGCGGAATCGGGAAGTCCGGGCGGGCCAGTGGCGCGTTCAGTCCTTCGTAGACCGGGATGTCGCCTCGGCCCACGAATTCGAGCGCACGCAACGTGTTGTTGGTGCAGTATTGCACCTCGACATTGCCGTTGACCGTGGTGCACCCGACAAGATCCAGTTCCGGGTGGAGCGCGGCGAGCATGATGGCGACGGCGTCGTCCGTTCCCGTATCGACGTCCAGGATCAGTTTGCGTTTAGCCATGGCGATCGGTGTCTCCTCTGAGGGTTGGTTCAGGTTTCGAAGCGCCAGCCGCGGCCCTGCTCGCCCGAACGGTTGGCGCGCAGTCCGACGATCACGAGGGCAACGATGGTCACGACATAGGGAATGAGTTGTAGAAGTTGCGGCGCCACGCCCGTGACTTCGGGCAGACGCACGGCCAGCGCCGTCGCAACGCCGAACAGCAGCGCCACCGCCGTCGTCGCACCCGGCCGGCCCTTGGCGAAGAAGATGGCCGCCAAGGCGATCAAGCCCCGCTCGTCGGTCATCTGCTTGGCGAACAGCGAGACGTAGCCGAGGGACAGATAAGCGCCCGCCAAACCGCAGAATAAGCCGCTGATCACCATGGTCTGCATCTTGATCACATCGACCTTGATGCCGGCCGCGAGCGCCGCGTCTTCGGCTTCACCGATCATGCGCACGCGAAGACCCCATCGCGTGCGGTAGAGCGACCAGGACACGGCGGGAACCGCGAGATAGGCGACGTAGACCAGGAGCGTATGGCCGCTGAGAAGCGGCCCGAGCACCGGAACCTCAGCCAGCCCCGGAATGCGCAAGGACGGAAACACCGGAATGCGCGCCGATGTGAACACGCCGTCCTGGCCCAGGATGCTTTTCAAGAGAAGCGCCGTCAGCCCATAGGCCAGGAACGTGACCGCGATGCCAGCGATGAAGATGTGGGCGCGGAACTTGAGGTTGAACAGTGCGAGCAACGCCGCCAATAGCCCGGAGGCAACGATGCCGGCCATGATGCCGACCGTCAGGCTACCGCTTGCATAGGCCGCAGCGACGGCCGCGAAGGCACCGACGATCATGAAGCCGTCGAGTGCGATGTTCAGGATCCCGGCCTGAAACGTATAAAGGCCTCCGAGCGCCGCGAAGATCAGCGGCGTTGCGATTCGGATCGACGAAAAGGCGATGTCGGACAGCATGGGAAGGCTCCGCTCTTCTTTGTCGCTCAGGCTTCTCGCGTGCCCTGTTCGACGTTCAGCGTGGCCGGCAGGGTGGCGACCGGCGCGGTTTCGACGAGCCGACGCCGCCATCTCCAACCGAAGGTGAAACGCGCGGCCAGGATCAGCACGACGATGAATTGGAGAACCTGCACGAGGTATTTGCTGACGCCGAGATCCATCTGCAGCACGGAGCTGCCGCTGTTCAACGCGCCGAACAGGAACGACGACAGGATGACGCCGAGCGGATCCGAGTTCGCCAGCATCGCGACCGCGATACCATCGAAGCCGTAGCCGGGCGAGAAGTTGTCGTAGAACGCGCCATACACGCCGAGGACCTGCTCGGCCCCTGCCAGCCCGGCGATCGCGCCGCTGAGCAGCATGATGCCCATGACGTTACGATGGACCCGTATGCCCCCGTAATTGGCGAACCGCGCATTGAGACCGATCAGCTTCCACTCGAAGCCCCGAACGGTGCCGACATTGAACAGCTTGATCAGAATACAGGTGGCCAGCGCCAGGAACAAACCCGTGTTCAACTGCGAGTAAAGCGTAAAGTTGGTCAGATGGGCCGAATCGAGGATGTCGGGCAGCTTGTTGGTCGGCCCGGGTGCCTTCAGGACACGCGCCGACACGTAGCCGGTCAAGAGCAGCGCGATCGGGTTCAGCATGAGGCAGACGACGAGTTCGTTGACGCCCACGTAGACCCTCAGCAGCGCCGGAATGGCCGCCCATGCAGCCCCGCCGAGGATCGCCATAAGGATACAGGCCGGCACTTCGATCGGGCCGGGCAGGTCGAGCCCGTAGCCCGCGATGCCCGCCGCGAGGGCTCCCATCAGCATCTGGCCTTCGACGCCGATGTTCCAAATGCCGGCCCTGAACGCCACCGCGACCGCCAGTCCGGTGAAGACCAGGGGGGTCATCATCTGCAACGTGACAGCAAGATTCGGCCACCCGCCAAGACCACCTTTCAGCAGGACAGCATAGACCTCGAACGGATTGTGCCAGAGTGCCGCCATCAGCAGGCCGCCGAGCACGAACGAGATGAGAACGGCGATGAGAGGCCCGGCCAAAGAGCGCAACAGCCGCTCAGGAAGCCGCGTCAATCCCGGTACGTCGGCCCGTTCGGTCATACGCGGCCCTCCGCGGCTTCGATGGTCGCGTCGTGCCCGCCCATCAATTGTCCGATTCGACCCACATCGGCCGCATCGGCCGGCACATCGCCGACAATCCGGCCGCGGTAAATGACGAGGATACGATCGCAGAGGGAGAGAAGCTCATCGAGGTCGGCCGAGATGACGAAGACGGCGCGACCCTCGTCTCGCATGGCGACGAGGGTGCGATGGATCGACTCGATGGCGCCGATGTCGACGCCTTGTGACGGCTGCTCGGCGATGATGAGTTTGGCGGGACGGGTGAGCTCCCGCGAGAGCTGGACCTTCTGCTGGTTGCCGCCCGAGAGCGCGCCGGCCGGCGTCTCCTCGTTGGCGCCGCGCACGTCGAATTGGCGGATCAGGTCCCTGCACCGCCGGCGCGCGGCGGCGGCCGATAATATCGGGCCGCGGCGGAACGCATCGAGATGTCCGAGCGCCATGTTTTCCCAGATCGCGCTCGAGAGCGACAGGCCGACATGGGCGCGATCCGCCGGTACATAGGCGAGGCCCGCCTCCCGAGAAGCTCGAGGGTCGGCCGCCTTCGGTTCCGCACCGCAGATCATGATCTGTCCCGCCCGGGCGCGCCGGATGCCGGCGATGCTCTCGACGAGTTCGTCTTGACCGTTACCCTGCACGCCGGCCAGGCCGACGATCTCGCCGGGCCGGACATCGAGCGAGAGGTCGTCGACCGCCACGATGCCGCGATCGCCGATCACGCAGAGATGGCGAATGTCGAGGGCCGCCTCCGCCGACGGGCGGGCCGGGGTCTTGGCGACGCGGAGAAGCACGGTGCGACCGACCATCTGGCTCGCGATCCTGTCCGCGGTCAGCGATTTGTTGTCCTGTGTCGCGACGATCCGGCCCTGCCGCATGACGGAGACGCGATCGGAGGCGTCGAGCACCTCGCGGAGCTTGTGGGTGATGAAGATGACGGATCGGCCGCTCGCGGCCAGCGATCGCATCGTCCCGAACAGTTCACGGGTCTCCTGCGGCGTCAGCACCGCCGTCGGTTCGTCCAGGATGAGAACCTCGGCCTGCCGAAACAGGGCCTTGAGGATCTCGACGCGTTGTCTGAGACCCACCGGGAGGGTGCCGACGATCGCGTGCGGGTCGAGATCGATCCCGAAACGCCGGCTGAGTTCGGCCGTCTGCCGTTCCGCGGCCTTGCGGTCGAGCCGGTTGAAGGACAGAACCGGCTCCGCGCCGAGAATGATATTCTCCGCAACCGTGAACGACGGCGCGAGCTTGAAATGTTGGTGGACCATGCCGATCCCGGCCGCGATCGCCTCGGCCGGTCCGGTGAAGGCGACGGGCGAGCCGCGCATCAGTACCTCTCCGGCGGTGCGCGGCAGAAGGCCATAGAGAATGTTCATGAGGGTCGACTTGCCGGCCCCGTTTTCCCCGACGAGCGCATGGATCTCACCGGGCCGGATATCGAGCGACGCATCGTGAATGGCGACGAAGTCTCCGAAATGCTTGGCGATGGAGCGCATCGAGACGAGTTCGACCGCCTTACTCATTGTCGCGTCCTGGCTGAACGGCACGGGGTGCGGAGGGCGTGCATCTTCGTCCCCGATCTGGCATCGATGGACGAGCCAGCGGATCGAGAGCGCCGTAACCTGCCGGAGCCGTGTCATCCCACGGCGTCTCGAGACGTGACCGGCCCGGGCCGAAACAAGGGGGCACGCCGCAGGCGGCGCGCCGGTTCGACAGGTTCATTTCAGGATCGCGATCGATCACTTCTTGTCGGCGATCGACGGCGGGGTCGCCAAGGGCGGAGTCCCCATTTCCTTCTGGCCGGGCTTCAGGTCGAAGTAGTTGGGCACCACGATATCGCCCGAAATGACCTTGGCTTTCAGGGCATCGACTTGGGCTACGACGTCGTCGGGAATCAGGCCCTTGTTGTACTCGTCCATCGCGAAACCCACACCGCCCTCCTTCAGGCCGTAGAAGGTCACGGACCCGCCTTTGTAGGTGCCATCGGCGACGGACTTGATCATGTCGAAAGCCTGGGTGTCGACGCGCTTCACCATGGAGGTGAGGACGTGCCCAGGCGCGAGGTAGTTTTGATCGCTGTCGACGCCGATCGCGAACGTATTGGTGCTTTTTGCGGCATCGATGACGCCAGCGCTGGTGGCGCCGGCGACCGCGAAGTTGATGTCCGACTTCTGATTGATCAGCGCCAGCGTGTATTCCTTGCCGGCGGCAGGGTCGGTAAAGGTGCCGGAGTAGCTCTCGAGGACGTTGACCTTGGGATCGGCCATCTTGGCCCCGTAATAATACCCGATATAGAAGCGGTGGATAATGGGGATGTCCTTGCCGCCGACGAAACCTATCGTGCCGGTCTTGGTCACTTTGGCTGCAATGGCGCCGACCAGAAACGAGCCTTCCCAGTCCTTGGTCACGGTGCTGGCGACGTTGGGCGCGATCGGATCCGGACCCACATCGAGGAGGCCGAACTTCTGGTCCGGAAAGCCCTTGGCGACGGTCTGCATCGGCTTGATCATGTCGAAGGACGATCCGATGATCAGGTCAAAGCCCTGGCCGGCTGCGCGCGCCAGCGACGACTGAAACTCGGAGATCGAGCGCGGCTGGATCACCACGTAGTCGACGCCGAGCTCGGTCTGCGCCTTCTTCATCCCCTCGTTCATCATGTCGTTGAACGAGCGGTCGCCCAGGCCGGATTCGGACGTAATCATCGCGACGCGCATCTTGGCGTCGGCGCTTTGCGTCAGTAGAAGACTTGCCGCGAGGGCCGTAACGGCGCCAAGTGACGCGAGTATATTCTTCATTTCGCTCTCCTGTTCACAATGGGCTGGGCTTACTAACCCGTCTCAACGTCGAGGCCGCGCGGCCCTTGCCGCAGCAACGAAGGCCTGAACCTTTCCAGGATCGAATTGTCCGAAGGCCGTCCCGTCGCTCTTCAAGGAGGAACTGACGATCGTCCCGTCCGCCACAGCCTGAACCTCGGAAATGTTGTCCACCGTGACGCCGCCACCGATCAGGATCGGTACGGCACCGACCACGTGGCGTGCGGTGGCGACCAACTCGTGGGTTTGTGCGTATGTCTTGCCGGTGAGAACCAGACCGTCGGCGCTGCCGAGCCTGACGGCCGCGTCGAGATCGTCCTGCAAGGTTCCGGCCACCAGGGCATTGCCGGTTCGGTCATGCACGTCGGCGAAAATCGCGACATGGTCGGCCCGCCACGCCGTCCGCGCCCGGATCGCCGCGAAGGCTTGCGCGGTTTCGACCCCGAAGGGCGTGACCATGGCGCCGACATAGATCTTGATGCGGACGAAATCCGCGCCGGACGCGGAGGCCACAGCCATCATGGCCTCCGCGTCGTTCTCGAGCAGGTTGAGGCCGACCGGAATGCCGCAACGCCGTCGAATCTCGCTGGTCACCCGCGTCATCCAGGCCACCTGCACGCTGGTGGCCTGCGAATTGACGGGGATGTCGCCGAGATTTTGGACCATCAGCGCGTCGACGCCATTGTCGGCCAGGATCCCGGCTTCCATCAGCGCGGACCCGAGCACATCGTCGATCGTCGTGTCGCGGTACCGACTGCCGCCGGGCAGCGCATCGAGCTGCACCATCCCGACCACGGGCTTCCCGCCGGCCTTCAGGAGCGACAGCAGCGAGTTCATGGGATCGTCGCCGCCGTTGCGGCCTGGGCGGAATGGAAGATTTGCCGAAAGTTGACCTCCTGGCGCTTCGGGTCGTTGAAGCCGAGGAAGGCATGGTTCTGTTGATCGGCGATGTGGCAGGACAAATATTCGAACGGCAGCTTGTAGACGAAAGGCGTCAGGGCCTCCGGCAGATCCGGCATGCCGAAGTAGATGTCGGATGCGGCTTTCGCTTGGGCGTCGCCATCGCGGCCGATGATGATCACACGCGATCCCATCTCGCGCGCTGCTCTTGCCTGTTCCAAAGCGCGGTCGCGTCCGGCACCGGGGGGTGCGAGAATGATCGTGTCGGTCATCTCGTCCGTGAAGAAATACTGCTCGTGCGCCCATTCTTCGAGCTCGGCGGCGTGGCAGGGACGGGTCAGTGCTTCGAACCACTTGCACATTCCGAAATAGGTGGTCCCGTAGTTCGGCCCGCCGCCGACGATCACGGTCTTCCGGTCCGGCGTAAAGGTTCCGGCGATGGTGGGCGCGAGTGCGCCGACCGTGCTGTCGGCCGCAGCCATCGCGGCGGGGAGCGCGTGCAGCGCCTCGAGACGTGCGGCGACCCTGTTGGCGTCGAGGTGGCCGATCCTCTCGCCGAACGCGATGGCGGCGACGAACAGGCCGAGCATACTGGCCGTGTAGGTAACGGTCCCCGGCGTGATCACCCGCGTGCCGTCCGGCTGTTCCTTGATATTGTCGGGCGCGTTGACCTTGATCAGCGTTTCGGCCGCTTGTGCCAGCTTGTTCTCGGCGCTGACCGTCACGCCGAACGTCCAAGCCCCACGCTCGCGCGCCAGACGCACGCCTTCGATGGTGCGAGACACCGTTCCCGAATTCGAAATGCCGAAGACGAAGCTGTCCTGCGGCAGGTCCTCCACGAGGTAGCGCGAGAACTCCAGGGATTCGACGGGCTCGATGTAGCGACCCGTCGCCTTCATCATATAGGTCCTGGCCGCCAGTGCGGCCGAAAAGCTGTCGCCGCAACCGATCATAAAGCCATGACGCAGGCTGCCTGGCTCGCGAGTCGCGAGAACGCCGCGCATCAACGCCAGCATGGGTTCGATGTTGTCACGCACGAAGGCTGGTTGTTGCGCGATCTCCTTCAGCATCACGGCTTTTTCGTTCTGCACCTTGTTTCCTCTCTTTCCGACGGCTTGCGGCCGCTTCAACTTCAAAACGGCTGGGTTGCGACCATGGTGCGAAGCGCGTCTAACCGGCCGCGCGCGCCGTCCAACGTGCTGTTCAAAAGACCCGTCACGCCCACGGTCTCCAGACAGAAGGACGCTGAGACCGCGCCGTGAAGAAGGGCGTCGAGGGGGTCGCGCGTGCGGATGTAGCCAACGAGAGCTCCGCCGCAGAACGTGTCGCCCGCCCCCGTGGCGTCCGCTGCCTCGACTCGCACGGCGGGTAGAATTAGCAGGTCGCGGCTTCCCAAAGCGTGCGCCACGCAGCCGTCCGCTCCGCACTTCAGTGCGATCAACGGCGTATCCGGAGACAGGTCGCGAAAGCGCCGCACCGTATCGGCCGGGCTGGCATCAGGGAAAATGACCGTTCCGTCCTGCCGACTCGGCAAAAACAGGTCGACACTCGCCATAAGTCCGGCCACCGCCGCCCGCGTCACCTCAGCCAAGCGCCGGTCGTCGAGATCGATGGAGATGGTGGTCGTGCCGGTCTGCCGAAGCGCCGCGACCAGTTCGACATGACGATCCCACGGCAGTGGCGCCAAGTGAGCCGCGGTGGTTCCCGCCAGCACGTCCTTGGCGCGCGGACTGAACGCATCCCAGTCCTGGGTGGACCTCCGGAAGATGAATTGCCGGCTGCCGTCCTCCTCGTAGAGACCCCAATCGCGGAGCGTCCGATCGATGCGCGGGGCATGGTCGAGGTCGACACGGGCATGCAGCCGCTCCGTCGGGTAGTCCGAGCCGAACGGCGCGACGACGGCGGGCCGCTCGCCCCAGACCGCCATACCGAGGGCGGCATAAACCGCATTGCCGCCGGGGATGGCCCATTGCGTGGTCCCGTCGACGAACACCAGATCGTCGATGGAGAGGTTGCCGAGGGAACACAGCCGCGGCGTCACGTGCGTACCCCCGCCCGCAGCAGCGTGAAGTCGATCACCGCACTGTTGTGGTAGTTCACCGAGTAGAGAACGCGACGCCCACTCTCACCGAAGTGGATTTCCCGCATAAACAAAAGTGGAGATTTCGGCTTGATCTCGAGGTGGCGCGCCTGCTGCGCCGTGGCGCTGACCGCCGTCACCGACATCTCGCTGCGCAAGAGCGAAACCCCGAGCGCCTGTGTGAGAAAGCCGTAGAGTGACGTCCCGTCGAAACGCTGGAGTGCCGCGAGAGGCGTCCGGTCGGTCAGCGAAAGATATTCGGAGGCTAGGCCCAGCGGCGTATCGTCGATCAATCGGACCCGCGTGATGCGAGCGACCCGCGCGCCGGACGAAATGTCTAGCGCCTCGGCCACCTCGCGCGGGGGTTCGATTTCCGCGAAGGTCAGCGACCGCATCCGGGGCTCACCGCCCGCGGCCCGGATCACGGAGCTCAGCGAGGACATCGAATCGAGCGCGTTACGCAGGTGCGGAACGCCCGCCGTCACGAAGGTCCCGACGCCGTGGCGGATATCGATGAGACCTTCCTGGGCGAGGATGCGGGTCGCTTCCCGAAGCGTCGGGCGGCTGACCCCAAGCGCCTTGGCCAGAGCGGCTTCGCTCGGCAACCGCGATCCGGCGACAAACCTCCGCGCCTCGATCTCGGCCCGCAACGCGCCGCAGACGCGCGTGACGAGATCTTCGCGCGGTGCGTCCCCGGCCCACAACCGGGCGGAAAGATCCGGAAGACGCAGGTCGGTCACGGAGCGGCATGTCCTGTCAGAATGGCGCTCCGGTAGGCCGCGAGTCCCTGCTCGACCGGGAACTGCGGCGTCCAGCCAAGATCGCGCGCGATGGCCGCGATGTCGAAAGAGGTCTGAACGTCCGGGACGTCGTCCTGCCCCGCCACGAGGCTTGCCCGCAGGGCGGGAAGCACCGTCCTGGCCCGGTCGATCAAAGCCGGCATGGTGAGCGCTTGGCCCGACCCGACATTGTACTCGCGTCGTGGCGGCGCCTGCGTTTCCAGTGCGACCCGGATGGCCGCGGCGACATCATCGGCGTAGACGTAATGATAAAGAAAGTTCGGGTCGCAGGGGATCGTGGTGGTCCGCCCGGCTTCGCTGTCTTCGATCAGCCCCTTCAAATGGCAATTGGCCCGCCGGTACGGGCCGTAGACGCGACCGATCCGCAGGCTGACGCCATCGAGCCCATACTCGACCGCGAAACCCTGGATCAGCTGCTCGCAGGCGACTTTGGTCGCCCCATAGACCGAGGTGGGGCGAAGGGGAGTCGCTTCCGTGATGGTCGCTGTCCCGACGTCGCCATAGACGCTGATCGACGAGCAGAACACGAAGCGACGCATGCGAAAGCGACGCGCAAGATCGAGCAGAAAGGCGGTCGCATCGATATTGACCGACACGAGTTCGAGCGGCTGTCCCTGCGCCATCATGGGACCCGAGATGGCGCCGCAGTGCACGATGGCATCGACGGATCGCTCCTCGACAAGGCGCTCGATGCCGGCCGTGTCGGCGAGGGCGAGCTGATGGAGGTCGGGATCGGCTCGGCCGAAGCTGGTCACGTCGACCGGGACAAGGGTGTGGCCGGCCGACGCCAGCACGGGACGGGCCGCCATACCGATGAGGCCCGCGGCTCCGGTGACGAGGACGTTCACAGCGCCACCATGCCGCCATCCACCCCGATATCGGTCCCGGCCATGAAGGATGAACCCTCCGAGCATAGAAAGAGGATCACGGCCGCCACCTCGGGTGAGGCCGCGAAACGGCCGATCGGCGTGAGCGGCAGGAAGGCGGCTCGCTGCTGCTCGGTTACGTCGCGCTGCAACCCCGTCATGGTGGTGCCGGGCGACACCGAATTGATCTGCACGTTCTGCGACGCATATTGCACCCCAGCCTGCCGGGTCAGCGCGAGGACAGCGCCCTTGGACGCGCAATAGGCCGCTGCGTCGCGCAGGCCGATGTGGGCTGCCGTCGAAGCGACATTGCAGATCTTGCCAGACTTCCGGGCCAGCATGCCGGGCAGTACGGCACGCATGCCCAGCCAAACGCCCTTGGCATTGACATCAAGGATCCGGTCCCACACGTCCTCGGAGACGTCGGCCGCCGTATCGCCGGGCACCGCGATTCCGGCGTTATTGACCAGGATGTCGACACCACCGCGGCGTTCAGTGACATCTCGGACGAGATTCGCCCAACCGGCCGCGTCGCGCACGTCCATGGTAATGGCCTCGGCGGACCCGTCGAGCGCCACGGCGCGCGCGACGGCCTCGTCGGCGTCCTTGACGTCGAGGCAGATCACATGCGCGCCCCGGGCCGCCAGGCCCTCGACGGTCGCAAAACCGATGCCGTCTCCCGCCCCGGTGACGATCGCGGTCTTGCCGTCGAAGCGGGAGGCAAAACCGGAGATCGATGCTGCGAGATCGTTCATGGCGTCAACTCCAGTGATGAGCGGGCTGGATCGGTGGCGATCCGCCGGACGGCAGCGAGAGGGCGGCCGGGCGCGGCGTGTCGCGATAGAGCTGCGCGAGTTTGCGCCGGAAGGCGGGTTCGGTCTTGCGCCGCGTCCCTTCGACAGGGTCGGCGCCGGCCAGCATGGTGTCGGTCGCCTCGCGCGAAAACGACACGACGAACCGCGCCCGCTCGGCCCTGCGGCGGGCGACACGCTGCGACACGAGCGCCAGGGGATCGCCGGCCGCTAAGGCAGACCTGATCTCGTCGACGACGACACAGGCATCCTCGCACGCCTGGGTCGCGCCCTGCCCCAACGTCGGCACCATGGGATGGGCGGCATCGCCGGCCAGAACGATTCCCGGCCGATCGCTGTAGGTGACACCGCCATCCTGAAGCCGTGCCCAATGAATACGGTCAACGTGCCGTGTGATAGCCTCGATGAGATAGGCCACCTGCGGCGTCGGTTCCGTACCGGACGGCCGATACGCCCCCCGAAGAAAGCCGGCCTGCTTCATGCTGTCCGGAATGTTGCTCCCCGCCGGAATGGGAAACGACCCCGCGCAATAGACGAAGTCGCCGGGGACCCGGAAGGCGAGCAGGCGGTTCGGGCCGTTGAACCATTGATCGTAGTCTTCGATCGGGCAATCCGGCCCGGCTGGAAAGAGGATCCGGTAGAGACAAACATTCAGAAAATCCGGGGTCTCGGGGCCGCCGAGTACATGCTCGCGGATGAGAGAGTAGCGACCATCACCGGCGACGAGCAGGTCGATGCCGTCACTGCGCTGGCTCCGCCCGCTGGCGCGATCCGTCCAGGTCACGGAGGCGATGTCGCCCGTCTGGCTGCAGCCCGTCAATTCGGCGCCGTAGATGATGCTTGCCGCCAAAGGTGCGCGCAGGAGCCCATAGAGTTCTGCCCAGCGGATGCGAATGCCGGGATTGTCGGCCACCTCGGCAAGAGGGAGTTCCATCAGGCGCTCGCCCGATGTCAGCGAGATCCCCCACCGGGCCCACGGCAACGAATGACCGACGATCGTGTCCGCTACCTCCGGCAGGAACGCCCGAAGCGCCTTGATGGCGTTGGGCCCGATGTTCAATCCGGTCCCGGCCTCGCCGTGGTCGTCAGCGCCAGCCCGTTCGAGACAGACCACGTCGCAGTCGTCGCGACCCTGAAGGCCGGCCACGATGAGACTGCCCGCAATGCCGGCACCAACCACCACGATCTTCGGCTTGGTTCCGGTCCTCGTCAAAGCGGAAACCTTTTCAAGACAGACGAAATCTCGACATCGGGCAAGCAAGGGGCGAACAGATCAGCTCGCGATCGTTTCGGTCGCCAAGACCAATGCGATCAGTCTTGCCATCGAAGCCGACGCACTGCCTTCAAGAGAGGTCCGACAACCGCGCACCGGCTTGTCTGGCCAAGGCCAAGTCGTAAGACGTCAGACAACCATGAAACACAGCGGGCGGCAAGTGGGGCGCGCATCGCGAAACCACGTCATTCCCACGAGTTGCTGAAACTTTCATCTGACGCAGCTGCTCCCAGCGAGTATTCGTCCAAGTCGATGCGCCTACTGATCGATCCCTAAACGTACCTTGGTGGAGTGATCGATGTCTCGCCCGGAAGGCAGTTGAGTAAAAGACGCGCTGTCGTGCGGAAATTTCAGGCTTGAAGGAAATTCCATGATCGCGCAGCTTGCCGGCGGATCGCAACATTGTGAGCGGTCGAGCCAAGTCGTAGCGATCGTCAGAACCGGTTTGCCGAAGCGCGTCCGGTGCGATGAGCGGCCCGCACCGCATCGCAGCCTCGTCTTGGCTTCATCCGACAATCGCTGACGAATGCTCAACTCAGTGGAGTGGTGTCGTGAACATAGGAACACTTTACTTGATCGTCGCAATCATCGGCGTGACGCTGGCGGCGATCGCCTACGCCATCAATCGCGGGAATGGCAAGTTCTTCGTGAGTTTCACGCTGATGGAGATCGTGATCATGGCCGTGATCGGCGTGATCAACGGCGTACTCGGCACGCCCAACGCCATGCTGGGACGGCTGTTCATGACCTTCTCCGGCGCTTACGGGTTCCTGGCTTTCGCGGCGATCTGCGGCGGCTTCTATATCTCCGGCCCGCTGTGCGGCTATATCATCCGGAAGCCCGGCGCAGCGACGCTCGCGGAAACCATGAACGGCGTCGCCCAGGTACTGTCGGGCAACCCGAACGGCATCATGGTTCTGGGCGCGGGCTTTCTCCAGGGCTTCATGTCGGATCTCGGCTTCGCGTTCTACGGCTATCGCCGCTGGACACTCTCCGTCTTGGCGCTGTCGGGCGCCCTCGCTCCGCTTCTGCAGCAGATCCCGGAAGTCTATTTCTTCGGAGTCGGCGACATGGGGATCAGCTATAATCTCCTGGCGCTGATCATCCGCATGGGCAGCGGCGCGCTCTACGCCATCATCCTGGTCAAGCCGATCGCCCTCGCGCTGCTGAAGGCCGGCGTGCTGCGCGGCACCCAGATCGCCGCCGACGAGCGACCGCTTGCCACCACCCAGCAGAAGCTCGCCTGAGCCTGTGACCCTGGCC
>CAXUOD010000005.1:54337-57711 GCA_964252585.1 uncultured Lichenihabitans sp.
AGCGCCCCGCGGGGGCGGTCGCCGTCAACCTCCGCTCGATCACCTACGCCTACGAGGGTGAGGCCGAGCCCGTGCTGAACGGCATCACGCTTGCAGTTCAGGACGGCGAGTTCGTGCTGATCCTGGGCCCCAGCGGCTGCGGCAAGAGCACCTTGCTTCAGCTCCTCAACGGCACGATCCCTCACACCTTAAAGGGCACGCTGACCGGGGAGGCCTCGATCTGCGGCCGTCCTGTCGCGTCGACCAAGGTGGCGTCCTTCGCGACCGACGTCGGCATGGTGTTCCAGGACCCCGACGCGCAGATCATCTGCACGCGGGTGCGCGACGAGGTCTGCTTCGGTCTGGAAAACCTCTGCCGACCCGCGGCCGAGATCCTGCAGCGACAGTCCGAGGCGCTGCATGTGGTCGGCCTCGACGGCTTCGGCGACCACTCCGTCTTCGACCTGTCGGGCGGCCAGAAGCAGCGGGTCAGCATCGCGGCGGTGCTGGCGGTGCGGCCGCGGCTTCTCGTGCTCGACGAGCCGACCGCGAACCTCGACCCGGCCGGCATGGCAGAAGTCTTCGTGCTGCTGCACGCCCTGTCCAAGGCCGGCACTACCATCGTCATGGTCGAACACAGGGTCGACGAATTGGCCGACCGGGTCTCGCGTGTGGTCATGATGGATCGTGGCAGGATCATCTTCGACGGCTCGCCGCGCGCCGCCTTCTCGCGTCCTCGCGCGGCGCTCTCCGAAGAGGGGCAGCCCCTCCCGGTGAGCGCCTGGTTCCCGCAAGCTTCGGAATTTGCCCTGGCGCTGAGCGCCGCCTGCGGGGTCGCTCTCGCGCCCGAAGAGATGCCGCTCGATGTCGCCGACGCGGTGGCGCTGGGGCGTCGCTTCATGGGCAGCGCGCCGGTCAGGGCGCCCGCCCCCACGCCTGTGGCCGAAACGCGGGGCGCGACCCCGCTGCTTAGCATGCGGCACCTGTCCTTCGGCTATGGCCGGAACGCGGCGATCCTCGACGACGTATCGCTCGATCTCGAACGAGGTCGTCTCGTGGCGCTGTGCGGACGCAACGGCTCGGGCAAGACCACGCTGGCGCGGCTCATCATGGGGATCAACGACGCACCGAAGCAGTCGATCCTGCTCAACGGCAAAGACCTTAGCGCGCTGGGCCCGAAGGAGATCTCCGCCGAGGTCGGCTACGTGTTTCAGAATCCCGACCACCAGTTCGTCACCGATCGCGTCTGGGACGAGGTGGCGTATGGTCTGACGGTGCGCGGCATGGCGGAGGCGGCGATCCGCGAGCGGGTCGACGAGGTGCTCGGCGTCGTGGACCTCGCCCGCTATGCAGATCGCTCGCCGTTCAGCCTGAGTCTCGGCGAACGCCGGCGGCTCAGCGTCGCCACCATGCTGGTGCTCGAACCACACCTGCTCATCCTCGACGAGCCGACGATAGGCCAGGATCACGAGCGCGCGCAGCTCCTCATGGGACTCATGGTGCGGCTGCGCGAGCGCTACAACACGACCGTTCTGATGATCACCCACGACGTTCGTCTCGTGGCCGAGTGGGCCGATCGCGCCCTGGTGTTGAGCCGCGGGCGCCTTCTGTTCGACGGCACGCCGGATGCGATGTTCGCCGATGACGCACTGCTCAAGGAGGGCGGTCTGCTGACGCCGCCCGTCTACGAGATCAGCCGCGGGATCGCGGCCGCGTATCCGGCCGGGCCGGTGCGGCCTACCCTGTCGGTCCCGGCCCTCGTGGAAGCTATCGCGCAGTCGCAGAGGGTTCCGGCATGAGGCGCTCGGCCGTCTTCCAGTTCAGGTCCGGACGATCGTTCTTCCACCGCCTCGATCCGATGACGAAGCTCGCCTGGCTGGTCGGCATCTCGCTTCTGGCGTTCGGCGCCTATATCGCTTGGGTGCAGATCGTGATCACGGCGGTGGTCCTGTTCACGGCTCTTGCGCTGGCGCGGCTGTCGCCCGTGGAAATCTGGCGCGGCACGTGGCTCTTCGTCCTCGCCTGCACGAGCTTCCTGGTCATCCAGACCCTCACCCTGCCGGGAACGCATGTCGCCTTCAGGATCGCCGGGCATCCCATCTACGCCGAAAGCTTCGACTACGCGCTCGCGTCCGCGCTGCGCATCTACACGATCATCCTTTCATCCCTCGTGTTCGTTCGGACGACCGATCCGCGCGAACTCGCCATCGCGCTCGTGACGCAGATGAAGATGCCCTACCGGATCGCCTACGCGTTCTTCATCGCGCTCAGGATCATCCCCACCATCGAGGACGAGATCAAGACGATCCGGGCCGCGCAATCGGTGCGCGGTGTGGCGCGCCTGGGCGGGATCGCGGGCCGCATCCGCGAGATGAAGCGCTATGCCATGCCGCTCCTGGTGGGCAGCCTGCGGAAGGCCTCGATGATGGTCATGTCGATGGAGTCGCGCGCCTTCGGAGCCTTCCCGCAGCGGACCTTCGTGGAAGCGCCGCAGATGACCTGGGCCGGCATCACGGTCTGTACGATCATGCTGGTCGCCGTGCTGGCCTGGTACCTGGCGTTGGCGCTGGGCTACGTCCACACCATGTACGTGCTGGCGCCGGCTTGAAGACGCGTCATCACCGGCCCGCAAGGAGCGGGAACCTCCATGTCGGGCCGTGGGCCGCCTCGAAGGACGCACCGAAGCCCAGCAGGCCCGCGTCGCTGCCAAAGCGGCCGATGAACTGACCGCCGATCGGCAGGCCGGATGCCGAAAACCCAAGCGGCAGCGCAAGGCCCGGAGTGCCGGCCACGTTCACCCAGCCGGTGTAGATGGCATGGCCGCGCGGGCCCACGGGCTTGCCGCCGATCACCGGCGGAAAGGCTTCCGCGGCCGGCCACGGCAATGCCGCGGCACTCGGCGTGAAGACGAGGTCGTGGGTCCCGAACAGGCTTGCGATCCGGCGACGGAACGCCATGACGGTCGCGAACGCCTCGACATAATCGGCCGCCGAAAGACCCTCGCCCTCTCGTGCCATGGCCTGGATCGAAGGACCTCCGTCCCGGCGCAGCCGCTCACCGGCCACCCGGAAGGCGCGGGCCACACCCGCCCGGCCGATGATCCGCCACGCGTCGTCGATGGTCGGCCGGTCGAAGAACACGCCGGCGGTTTCGACGGAATGGCCCATGCCGTCGAGAGTCGTCGCAGCCGCATCGGTCGCCGCCTCGATCTCCAGATCGAGCGACGCGTCGTCGAAGCGCGGCACGTAGAGAATGCGCAGCCGCGTGACATCGGGCGCCAGCGGAACGGAGACGAGCGCCGAGCGCGGATCGCGGGCGTCCGGCCCTCCCAGCACGGCATCGAGGAGCTTTGCATCGGCCACCGAGCGGGTCAGCGTGCCGACGACCTCACAATC
>CAXUOD010000006.1:0-54887 GCA_964252585.1 uncultured Lichenihabitans sp.
CGCTGTTCTGGTGCCAGTTCTTCTCGGCCTTCAACGACAACGTCCTCAAGAACGCGCTCGTCTTCCTCATCCTGTTCAAGGTCGGCGGCGGCTCGGGCGATATCCTGGTCACGGTCGCGGGTGCCCTGTTCGTGGCCCCTCCCCTGCTGCTGTCCGGGCTCGGTGGGCAGTGGGCCGACCGCTACGACAAGGCTTTCGTCGCTCAACGCTTGAAGCTCTTCGAGATCGCCGCGGCCCTCTTCTCCGTCGTCGGCTTCCTGCTCGGCTCGCTGCCGCTGCTGTTCATCGCCCTCGTCCTGTTCAGCGTCATCGCGGCTTTGTTCAGCCCGGTGAAATACGGCCTTCTACCGGATCACCTTCCGGTTGAGGAACTGCCGACCGGCAACGCGCTCGTCGAGGGCGGCACCTTTCTAGCCATCCTGTTCGGGACCATCGCCGGAGGCTGGGCCGCGGCCGACGACCATGCGGTCGCCTACGGTGTGGCCGTGACGGGTTTCGCGGCCCTGTGCTGGGGCGCGAGCCTGCTGATCCCACGAGGAGCCGAGGCCGACCGGACGCTGCGGATCGATCCCAACATCCTTCGCTCGACGGCCGGCCTGCTGCGCCATCTCAGGGCCGATACCAGGCTCTGGCACTGCGGTCTCTTCGTCAGCTGGTTCTGGCTCGTCGGCGCCGTGGTGCTGACGCTCTTGCCAACCCTCGTCAAGAACACGCTGCAGGGCAGCGAGGGCGCCATGACGACGGCGCTGGCGGTCTTTTCGATCGGGATCGCGGTCGGATCGGGCCTCGCGTCCTGGCTTGCGGCAGGCCGGGTCATCCTGCTGCCGACGGCGCTCGCGGGCGTTCTGCTCGGGCTTTTCTCGCTCGATCTCGCGGCCGACGCCGCACGTTTCGCGCCGCTCGCGACCCTGGGCGCCGCAGATCTCTTCCTGCACGGGGGCGGGCTCCATGCCGCCATCGATCTGTTCGGCATCGCGATCTCGGGCGGTCTCTTCATCGTGCCGGTCTTCACGGCGGTCCAGGTCTGGAGCGAGCCGTCCGAGCGGGCCCGCAACATCGGCGCCGTCAACGTCCTTTCGGCGGCCTTCATGGTGGGCGGCGCCGTCATCGTCGCAATCCTGCAGGCGCTCGGGCTGTCGACGCCGATGCTGTTCGGCCTCATCGGCCTCGCCAACCTTCTGGCGGCCTGGTGGATCTTCCGCAATCTGCCGACCAGCGCATTTCGCGACCTGCTGTCGATCATCCTGCGAAGCTTCTACAGGATCGAGATCGCCGGTTTCGATAACATCGCCAAGGCCGGCCCCAATCCGATCGTGGCGCTGAACCACGTGAGCTTCCTCGACGCGGGCATCGCCTTGTCGCTGCTCGACAAGGATCCGGTCTTCGCCATCGATTCCACCATCGCGACCCGCTGGTGGGTGAAGCCGTTCCTCCGAATGACACGCGCCCTGCCGATCGACCCCGCCAAGCCCATGGCGACGCGCTCTCTCATCAATGCGGTGCGGGACGGGGAAACGCTGGTGATCTTCCCAGAGGGTCGGCTGACCGTGACCGGCAATCTGATGAAGGTCTACGACGGCGCAGGGCTGATCGCCGACAAATCGGGGGTCCCGGTCGTGCCGGTGCGGATCGCCGGCCCCGAGCGGACCCCCTTCTCCTACCTGACCGAGATGCAGACCCGACCCAAGGTCCTGCCCAGGATCGACGTCAAGATCCTCGAACCCGTCTCCCTCCACGTCGATCCGGAGCTGTTCGGCAAGCGCAGGCGGCAGGCCGCGGGCGCCGCCCTCTACGACGTCATGTCGGACGCGGCGTTCAGGACGTCTGCCATCGATCGCACCGTGTTCGAAGCCGTCCTGGCGGCGGGACAGGACCACGGCTGGAAACGCGTCGCGGTGGAGGACCCCGTGGCCGGGAAGCTGACCTACGGCCGCCTCGTATTGGCGGCCACGGTGCTCGGCGCGAAGCTGATGCCGCTCGCCCCCGAAGGCAAGGCGGTCGGCGTGATGCTGCCCAACGCCAATGGCGCGGCCGTGACCATCCTGGCCCTGATGTCGGCCGGGCGGGTCCCCGCCATGATCAACTTCACCAGCGGCGCCGCCAACATCTTGGCGGCCTGCCGGGCCGCTCAGGTCGACACGATCCTGACATCCCAGGCCTTCGTCACGAAGGGCAAGCTCGATGCCCTCGTGGCGGCTGTCGGCACCGAGGTGACGATCCTCTACCTCGAGGACATCCGCGCCACGATCAGCCGCGGCGACAAGATCCGGGCGCTTGTCCGCCCGCGCCAACCTCTGGTGCGTCGAGCGCCGAACGACCCGGCCGCGATCCTCTTCACATCGGGCAGCGAGGGCGCTCCGAAGGGAGTCGTCCTGTCGCATCGCAACATGTTGGCCAACGTGGCCCAGGTCGCGGCGCGGATCGACTTCGGCCGCACCGACAAAGTGTTCAACGTCCTGCCGGTCTTCCACGCTTTCGGGCTCACGGCCGCGCTGGTCCTGCCGCTCGTTTCGGGTGTGCCGGTCTTCCTCTATCCGTCGCCGCTGCACTACCGGATCGTGCCGGAACTGGTCTACGGCACCAATGCGACGGCGATCTTCGGCACCGACACCTTCCTGGCCGGCTATGCCCGCTCCAGCAACGCCTACGACTTCCGATCCCTGCGCTATGTGGTGGCGGGCGCCGAACCCGTGAAGGACGCGACGCGTCGGATCTATATGGAGAAGTTCGGGCTGCGCATCCTCGAAGGCTACGGGATCACCGAGACCGGTCCCGTGCTGGCGCTCAATACGCCGATGTTCAACCGCTTCGGCACGGTCGGGCGCCTGCTCCCCGGCATGGAGTCGCGGCTCGAACCCGTGCCGGGGGTCGAGGATGCGGGCCGCCTCGTGGTTCGCGGCCCCAACGTCATGCTGGGCTATGTGCGGGCCGACCATCCGGGCGTCATCGATCCGCCGCCCGAGGGGTGGCACGACACGGGCGACATCGTTTCGATCGACGCCGAGGGCTACATCACGATCAAGGGCCGGGCGAAGCGTTTCGCCAAGATCGCGGGCGAGATGGTGTCCTTGGCTGCGATCGAAGCGGTGGCGGCCGAGCTCTGGCCGGAGTCGGCCTCCGCCGTCACGTCCCTGCCCGATGCCCGGCGGGGCGAGAGGCTGGTGCTCGTGACGGAACGGGCGGACGCGACGCGTGCCGCCTTTCAGAGCTTCGCGAAGTCCAAGGGACTGGCCGATCTCGCGGTGCCGGGCGAGGTTCTCGTCGTCGACCACGTGCCGCTGCTCGGGTCGGGCAAGCTCGATCATCCGGCGGTCGCGAAGCTGGTGCGTGAGCGCGCCGATGCGGCGACCGCAGCACGTCTCGAACCGGCGATCGCCCATTGACCAGGGTGCGGTAGCGAGTGGCCGATGCCCCTCCGTCAGATCGTTTCAGGCGCTCGTTCGCCGGCCCTTACGGGGGCGGGAAGCCGGTTCGCGGGTGGTGACAGCGGGCAAACATAGGCGGACGAGTAGCTGCAGGACGGATTGTAGGCGAAGTTGAAATCGAGGATGACCCGTCCGTGCGCGTCGCTGCCAAGGTCGGCGCTCTTGATCGTATCGAGCAGGTAGCGGCCGCCCCCGTAGGTCTCGGCTCCGGACGTCGCATCGGCGAACGGCAGGAACACGCCGCCGCAGTAGCCCGTGAGCCAATAGAGCGTCAGTTCCCGCCCCAGAGTCGTGCCGAGCCCGGCCGTCCGGGCGAACGGTCGCATCAGAAGAGCGCCATCATGCCCGGCATCGAGCGACAGGGCCGGTGCATCCACCGGCACGATGTCGACGTGGAATCGCAGTGCCGGATCGTAGGCGAAGAACGGGAGGGTGCGGAAGCGTTCCCGAGTGCCGGCCTCCAACGGCGACTGCGAGTGACCGCGGAACATTCCGTCCCGGACCTCGCGCCAATGCGTCCAGGCCGTTGCCGGGTCGGGTTCAGATCGAACCTCCGAGTAAAGAGATCCGATCCGGCGACGCCAATCCCAAAGAGCCGGATAACCACCGTTCGGGTCGAGGGCCAGTTGATCCGCTCGTGTCGTCGCGGCCGAAACCGAAACCATATCGCATTCCCCTCTCGGCGACGCCGCGAGGGTAAGGTGGGGCTTGCTGCGGCCTTTCAAAGGGCCGGCGTGCAGCTCAAATGTCGTAAGGAAAGCTGTGTGCCGGCTCGGAGGCGCGGCAGCGCATCTCCTCGATGGAGGTGCTGTCGAGCAGCTTGGCCGACAGGTCGCGGACCTGCGTCATCAACAGCCTTACGGAGCAGCTCTCGATGCTGGTGCAATCGGCGCAAGGTCGGTAGGTCGTGCGGCTCGCGCAGGCGATCGGCGCCAGCGGCCCGTCGAGGGTTCGGATCGCACCGCCGGCCATGATGTCGGCCGCGGGACGGGCCAGCATATAGCCGCCGTTCTTCCCCTTGCGGGTCTTGATCATTCCGGCAACGCGCAATTCGCCCAGAATGGCGTCGAGAAACTTCTTGGGGATATTGTTGGCCTTGGCGATCTCGAAAGACTGCGCGGTCTGCCCCTCGCTCAAGGACGCGAGGTGGACCAGGGCCTTGAGACCGTATTTGCCCTTGTTGGTCAGCATCCCGACTGCGGCGTCCGCTCATCGGCGCTCTGTCCGACGACCGAACGTCGTCGGACAGAGTGAAGCCGCTTCAGCGCTTGCCTATACAGGAAGCGCTACTCGCGTGGGAAGCGTCACTGATCCAGGAATTCCGAACCGCGAGGCGCGCTTTCGCTCAGGACTGTGTCACGGGCTTCGGAAGCGGCCATCCGATCTGGCGCAGCACGGCAGCCCAGAAGGTCTCACCCGGCGGTTCGGTCGACGGATCGGCGGCCTGCTCCGTCAACCGCGATCCACTCTCGCCGTCTGGTGCAATGTCCTCGCGGACATGCAGCAATGTTCCTTCCGGCCAGAAAAATGTGGCAGCCAACATATCGACGGTCATGGCAGGTCCCTCGAACGATGCATGAGCAGAGAGGCACGAACTGTGCCAACGCCGGACATCGCCTGAGCGAAAGCGGCATCCATGCGATCTCGCGTTCCCGGTCGGACGGTCAGCCGCTCCCGATCAAGTGAAGCGCCGCTTTCCCCCCTGTACAGCCGCAACCGACAGGCGCCGGTCCAGGGTCGCCACGTCACAGCAATTCATCGCGAAGTTCGTTGACGATTTCGAGCGTGACCGGTGGTGCAAGGTGAAGCCCAACGTCCAGGAGCAGGACGCCGTTTCGTTCGGACGTCCGTTCGCGTCTACGCAGCGACTTGTTCGTTAGGTCGGAAATGATCTGACCGAGGCTTCGGTTCTGCTGTTCGCCATAGCCCTGGCAGCAACGAGAACATCATCGTCGATCGCCAAAGTGGCCCACATGCCTAGTGTCGCATTACACATCATGCACGATCAGCGGGGTTGCTTTCAGACCACATGTCGCGTCCGAGGTTCTTTGCCGGTCGTGCCGGTGCGAGCCGTGGCGGTTCGCGCAAGCCTACGGGCAGAGGCGTCATGGTCGCAAGGAGGACGTCAGGTTCCTGGGCGCTCGAAAGGCCGAGCCGAGAGGCTCTGTTTTGCGAGCCGTTACACCGCCGATGCCAGCCCGCTTCAATGCGCGTCGGCGGATGCGCCCGGTGGCTTGCCGGGCCGGCTCATCAGCGGCGTCACGGCGACGAGGACGAGGAACAGGCCGGTCAGGGCCAGGAACACGTCGCCGAGCGACATGACGAGGGCCTGTCCGCGGACCAGGAGTGCCAGTTTCTTCGTGGCCGCCAGCGCGGCATCCGATCCAAAGGCAGAATATACGCCGGTCAGCGCCGACAAGGTGTTCTCGGCCTTCTCGTGGCCCCAGGCGACGCTCTCGTGCAGGCGCGCGAGGTGCAGGTCCCATCGGTCGTTGATGAGGGTATTGATGCAGGCGAGGCCGACCGCGCCCCCGAGGTTGCGGGTGAGGTTGTAGAGGCCCGAAGCATTCTTCAGCCGGGCCGGTGGGAGTGTGCCGAGCGCCACGTTGTTGATCGGCACCATGGCGGTCATGAGCGAGAACCCGCGCAGCATCTGCGGGACGAGGAGTTCCCAGAAGTCCCAATCCTTGGTGATGGCCGAGGCCTGCCAGGTGCCGATCGCGAAGCCCGTGAAGCCGATGGCAATGAGGACCCGTGGGTCGACCTTGCCCATGAGGCGGCCCACGATGGGGGCCGCTATGAACATGCAAAGCCCCGAGACGAACATGGTCTCGCCGATCTGCAGCGAGGAATAGCCGCGCACCCGCGACAGGTAGACCGGGTAGATGTAGGTCAGGCCGTAGAGCCCGACCCCCATGACGAAGGAGAACAGCGAGCCGAAGGCGAAGTTCTTGTTTCTGAAGGCGCTGAGGTCGACGATGGGCTGCGGCGCCGTGAAGGCGCGCCAGAAGAACAGGATGCCGCCGAGCACGGAGACGATGAAACAGACCGTGACGAGTTGGTCGTCGAACCAATTGTACTGCGGCCCCTCCTCCAGCACGTATTCCATGGCGCCGAGGAAACACCCCATGCCGAGCAGGCCGAACCAGTCGAACCGCTCGAGGAGGGAGAAGTCGGGCTTGTCGAAGTCTATCAGGAACCAGGCCATCAGTGACACGACGATGCCCGGCACGACATTGACCAGAAAAAGCCAGTGCCAGGAGAAGATGTCGGTGAGATAACCGCCGACCGTGGGTCCGATGGTCGGGGCCAGTGTCGCGACGAGGCCGATCAGCGGCGCCACGATGGGCTGCTTGTCACGCGGGAAGATGATGTAGGAGGCCGCGAAGACCGTCGGGATCATGGCGCCGCCGATGAAGCCCTGCAGGGCCCGGTAGACGATCATCTGGTCGATGTCGGTCGCGGTCGAACACATGAAGCTCATCAGCGTGAAGCCGGCACAGCTGAACGCGAAGAGGTAGCGGGTCGAGAAGGCGCGCGACAGGATCCCGGAGAGCGGGATCATGATGACCTCGGCGATGAGATAGCTCGTCTGGACCCAGGCCACCTCCTCGGAACTCGCCGACAGCCCGGCCTGGATCTCGCTCAGCGACGCCGACACGATCTGGATGTCGAGGATCGCCATGAACATGCCGAACACCATGGCGACGAAGGTGATCAGCCTGCGGGTATCGATGCCCGGCTTGCCGGCCGAGACGGGCGCCGCACCCGCCGCAATGGCGGTCGGCGCGAGTGCTATGCGGGCTGCCGCCATGGTCCGGGCTCCCGATCAGCGCGAGGCGGTCGTCTGCGGGGCCGCGGTCTCGGCCTCGCCGTGTCCGGACGCATGGCCTCGATCGGTCACGTCGTGGATCGTCTGGCTGACGCGGGACACGAGGGTCTCGAGCCCGAGGGCGCCGACCAGCGAGGGAGCCGGCTGGCGCTCGTCGCGTGTGTGGACGTCCACCACCACCGAAAGGCCGGGCCGCAGGATGCCCTCGCGCGCCACCTCGGCCGGAACCGCGATCCGGACCGGGAGCCGCTGCACGATCTTGGTGAAGTTGCCGGTGGCATTCTCCGGAGGCAGCATCGAAAACTCCGCACCCGACGCGGGCGCGATGCTCTCGACCGTGCCGGTCACGTCGCGTTCGCCGTAGGCGTCTGTCTTGATCGTCACCTTCTGGCCCGGCTGCAGGCGGCTGATCTGGGTTTCCTTGAAGTTGGCCTCCACGTAAGCGCTGTCGAGCGGCACAAGGGCCAGGAGGCGGCTGCCGGGTTGGACATACTGCCCGGGCTGAACGGACTTGTTGCCCACGACCCCATCGAACGGAGCCTTGACGGTCGTGAACGAAAGGTCGCGCTGCGCCTTGGCTAGCGCCGTCTGCAATTCGCCGCGAACCTTCTCGGCTTCGATCTTCTGGGCTTGCGAAACGTCCATCGCGGCCTCCGCCGCCGTCACGCTCGCCGTGGCATTGGCCACGGAGGCCGCTGCCCGGTCACGGTCGGCGCGGGCCTGATCCAGTTTCTGCTGCGTTCCGAAGGTCGACCGCATGAGGCTGTCGGCGCGGTCGAATTCGGCAGCATCGCGCGTCGCATCGGCTTTGGCGGAAAGCAGCATCGCTTTCGACTGATCGACGGCCGCAGCCCCGGCCGCAACCTGCCGGCCGATCCTGGCGATCGTCGCATCCTGGGTCTCGATCCGAGCCGCGGCGCTGTCGACGGCGTTCTGGTAATCGCCTTCGTCGATGCGAGCCAGCACCTGCCCCTTCGTCACGACCGCATTGTCGGCCACGGGAACCAGCGTCACGTATCCTGCGATCTTGGCCGCGATCGTGGACGTGTCGGCTTTCACGTAGGCATCGTCAGTCGAGACGATGAAACGACCCTCGACGAACCAGCGGTAGCCCTCGTAACCACCACCGCCCAATGCCGCCAGAACGATCAGGGGCAGCAGGACGCGTTTCCTGCGGCGCTTCGGGGGAAGGATCTGGCCCGTATGCAAGGCACCGACGGGTGCTGCGGATGACTGCAGCGCCGGAACGTCGCCGGAACGCGCGGATGCCGGAACGGCGGTCGCCTGCGCGGGTTCCATCAAAGCCTCATCGGGCATCGCATGCTCCACTTTTCAACGGCACCGAACTCACCCGGGAGGGTCACACCACCGTCGGCGAAGAAGATGACTGAACCGTTCGGTCAATGCGTTTGACTTAGAGCATCGGTCCTCTTAGATCAAGAGGTGACCGAACGGTTCAGTCAAAGGTTGAGGAAATCAGCGATGTCGGAATCAGCCGCATTGATCCGTGACGCTCGGCCGGACGCGGTCGGCTCCTCGGCCCGTGAGGAAAGCGCCAAGTGGCGACAGATCCTCGATGGGGCTCGTCGCGTCTTCCTGGCCGACGGCTTCGACGGCGCCAGCATGAACGAAGTCGCACGCGCTTCGGGGGTTTCGAAGGGTACGCTCTACGTCTATTTCACCAACAAGGAAGATCTCTTCGCCGCTCTCATCCGGGACGAGAAGCAAGCTCAGGCCGAGCAACTTTGCCGCTTCGATACCGACGACGGCGATGTCGGCGCGACCCTGCAGGGGTTCGGGGTCCGGCTCCTCGAACTGATGATGCGACCGGACTCGATCGCCCATTTCCGGACCGTCATGGCGGTCGCCGTCAAGTTCCCGAACATCGGTCGCGCCTTCTACGAATCCGGCCCCTTGGTCGGACAGCGACGGCTCGGCCGCTACCTCGATCGGCAGGTCGCGGCCGGCCGCCTGGCGATCGACGATACCGAATATGCGGCCTCGCAGTTCCTGGGGCTCTGCAAGGCCCGCCATTACCTCGAAGCGGCCCTGGAAGTGGCACCCCCGCCGTCGAGAGCTGCGCTCGAGGACCATGTCGGACGAGCGGTCGATATGTTCCTCAGGGCCTATGGACCGCGAGCGGCCTGAGCCATGAAGTCGCTGCTCATCGTGCGGGGCGACAGCCTGGATCGCTACGAGGCAGCGCTCGAATCGGGTGCCGATACCTTGGTGGTCGATATCGCGGACGCGGCGCTGTCGCCGGAAGCGTCGCGCGCTGCTCGCACGGTCCTGGACCGGATCCGGGGTTGCGGCTCGCGCCCACGGTTCGTCGTCAAAGTAGGTCCCCTGTCGGGATCGATCGATGCGGATCTCGATCTGGCCATTGCGGCTGCGCCAGATGCCATCCTGCTGCCCGAGGTCGTGGGCGGAGCCGACATCCAGCACCTTGCGGCCAAACTCGCGGTCCACGAAGCCGAATGCGGGTTCCCGGACGGCGCGACGCACATCATCGCCCTCGCGGGCGACACGGCTCGTGGCGTCCTGGCGCTCGGGACGATCGCGGGCGCCACTCCGCGTCTGTCGGGTCTAGGATGGCGGGCCGCGATGGCCTGCGACGAGACCGCGTCGCTCAATGCGCCCGACCGGTTGGGGCGCATCCTGACGCTCGTCGCGGCGAGCGCGGCCGAGGTCGATGCCATCGACGCGGCATCGCCCGGCACCGACCTCGACGCCTTGGCCAGAGACTGCGCGACCGCGCGGCGCGACGGGTTCGCGGCGAAGCTCGCCATCGATGCGTCTCACGTCCGCATCATCAATGCCGCCTGATGCCTCTGACCGTCCTTGCTTCTGACCGAAGCCACGCCGAAGGTCGGCCTTCGACGCCGACACAGCCCCCAGGAACCTCGATTGGCTTGGTTCGAGCCGACGCCTCGCACCCGTTTGCCGCACGTCGACATCCCGGGGATGCGAACCCTGTATGGGGCAAACCATCGAACTCCGCGACGCCTGCACGCTCCCGCGCCGTCGCTAAGCCGTTTCAAGTTGACGAGATCGCGCGCGAGAGCCGCGCTTCCCAACCAGAAGGGCCAAACCATCCCGCCAGGGTTTTTCGGCTGGCAGGATGCGCTTCATCCCATACGAGGAGCCAACGCTACTTGGCTTGATCCCCGGGCTCGAACGTCCCGCCCGCCCGCCGTAGCGTCCGCCGTTCGACGACGGCGATCACGGTGGCGCTGAGGTAACCGAGGCCACCCAGGACGATCACGCCGGCGTAGAGGTCGGGCGCCCGGAACGAGCGGGCCGCCAGCAGGATCCAGTTGCCGAGGCCTTGGCGGGCCGCCAGCATCTCGCAGACCACCGACAGGATCAGCGCCACCGTCAGCCCGAGCCGCATGCCGGCCAGGATGTCCGGGGCCGCCGAAGGCAGCGCGATCTTGGCGATCGTCCCGGCTCGCGAAAGACCAAGCGCCCGCGCGACCTCGTACAAGCGAGGCTCGACGACCGCGAAACCGTGCACCGTCGCCAGGAGAACGGGCCAGAGCGCACCGAACGCCACCACGGCCAGCACCATGCCGTCCGAAAGCCCCAGCACCGCGATGGCGACCGGGATGATGGCCGAGGCCGGCAACGGGCGCAGGAACTCCAGCGACGGGACGAGATAGGGCCGCAGGCGCGGCGCCGTGCCGATCAGCGCCCCGAGCAGGATACCGACCACCGAGGCGATGAGCCAGCCGAGGATCATCCGCTCGACCGTGGCGAGCAGGTTCGCCGTCAAGACGCCTCGCGTGAAGCCGCGCAGCAGGGCGTCCCAGGCCCGGCCGGGACCTGGGAGGAAGACCGGCGACACGAGGCGATGGTCCGTGACGGCTTGCCAGACGCGGACGAAGGCGGCCGCGACCGCGAGGCTGCCGAAGCGCCACGCCCAAGGCGTCCAGCGCATCATCGGGGCACCTCCAGGGCCGCGGCGCGTCCGAGAATGCGGCGCTGGGCCACAGACGTGAGGCTGTTCAAGGCCACGCCGACGAGGCCGATCCAGACCAGCGTGGCCAGCATCAGGGCCGGCTGAAGTGCCTGCTGCGACACCATGATGGCGTTGCCGAGCCCCTGCGGATCGGCCGCGATCTCGACCGTCACGGCCACGACGAGCGCGATGCCGAGCGCCAGCCGGAACGCCACGACGAGGCGGGGGAGTGCCGCCGGCAGCACGATGGAGGCGACGCGCCGGCCGGGCGACAGGCGCAAGACCCGCGCGACTTCGGCGAGTTGCGGCTCGATGCCGGCTACCGCCGCGCGCGTCAGGATCAGAACCGGCCAGATGCAGGAGAACGCCACGATGGCGATCTCCATGCGGGCCCCGAAACCGAGCGCCAGGAGGGCGATCGGGATCAGGGCGACGGAGGGGATCGGCCGGACAGCCTCGACCGTGACCTCCATCAGCCGGTCGACCGGGCGGAGCAGCCCGAAGAGCAGCCCGAGCCCGAGCCCGACGCTCCCGCCGAGCAGCAGCCCGGCGAAGGCCGCGAACAGCGTCTGCGCGGTCGCGAGCAGCATCGATCCGTCGGCCAGGGCGCTCGCCAGCGCCTTGAGGACCGCGCTCGGTGCCGCGACGGCGTCGCTCCTGAAACCCGAGATCCGGAAGGCGATCTCGGCCGCGACCAGAAGCGCCAGCGGGATCAGGGCGCCCCGCAACAGGCTCGTCACGCCTCGGCCTTTCGGATGAAGTCGAAGAGGTCGCGCCGCAGATGCAGGAACTCGGGCGTCTCCCGCGTCGACAGCTGGTCGCGGGGACGCCGAAGCGGGACCGTGATGGTCGTGCCGACGCGGCCTGGATGCGGCAGCAGGCCGATGACGCGGTCGCCGAGGTAGAGAGCTTCCTCGAGGTCGTGCGTGACGAACAGCACCGTGGCGCCGGTGTCGGCGACGATCGACAGGACCTCGTCCTGGAGCGTCTGGCGCGTCATGGCGTCGAGGGCCCCGAAGGGCTCGTCCATCAGCAACACCTTCGGGTCCTGGGCGAGGCAGCGCGCGATCTGCAGCCGCTGCTGCATGCCGCCCGACATCTCCGACGGGTAACGACCGGCGTGCCGGGGCAGGCCGACGCGGCGCAGCAGCCCGGCGATCCGGTCGGCTCGTTCGGCCTTGGGCACGTCCGCGGCTTCGAGGGCCAGGGACACGTTGCCTGCCGCCGTGCGCCAGGGCAGCAGCGCCTTTCCGTAATCCTGGAACACCACCGCGACGTCGCGGCGCGGCCCCGTCATGGGACGGCCGTCGAACGTAACGGTTCCTTGGGTCGGCCGGACGAGGCCCGCCGCGAGGCGGAGCGCCGTGGTCTTGCCGCAGCCGGACGGGCCGATCACGCAGACGAACTCGCCCGGCCCGATCGCGAGGTCGAGCCCGGCGATGACCGGACGGCCGCCGAGCGTCAGCCCGACGCCTTCGAACAGGATCGTGGCGGGAGCTTCGGCGTTTCGGGTCACGGACGGTCCTGATCCGGACCGTCGCCGAAGACCGTCGAAACGGTATGGTGGAGATGGTGGGACAGCCGCGCCGTCGCGGCCTCGTGTTGCCGCGCGATCACGACCTCGGCGAGCGCTTCGTGCTCGCGCAGGAACCAATACGGCGTCGGCAGGCGCCGCAGCATGACGCGGCGGTAGCGGTAGGCCTGCATGTAGAGGTCGTCGTGCAAGGCGAGCAGCCGCTCGGACCCGCAGCCAGCGATCAGCGAGCGATGGAAGGCTTTGTGGAGTTTGTCGAACGCCGCCGTCCCCTCCCCCATCGAGCCCGGGGTCCGCTCCAGGCTCAGGCGCAAATGGTGCAGCGCCGCCACGATGCCGACCTCCCAGGCGTCGCCGCCCCGCGCCATCGAGGCCTGCAACGCCTCGGTCTCGACGAGCACGCGCACGCGCGTGATGTCGTCGAGGTCGCCCCGGCTGACATGGGCCACCCAGAAGCCGCGCTGACCCACGGCCGTGATCAGGCCCCGCGTCACGAGCCGCGACAAGCCTTCCCGCAAGGGCGTCGTGCCGATGCCGTAGTGCCGCGAGAGGCTCTGGACAGCGAGTCGGGTTCCCGGCGCCAAGGCTCCCGACAGGATGTCGCGTTCGATCAGAGTCGCGGCGCGCTCGCCGAGGGTGTCGTCCCGGACGGGGTCGGGAAAGGCGCCGCTCTCGGAGACCGCGGTCTCGGCCGTCATGGCGCGATGATGGCCTTCGCGTCGGGCGAGGTCTGCAGCATATCCTGCTGCTTCATGACGCCGACCCACCAATCGATCTGCGCCGGCGTAATGACCGGGTCGGAGATCGACAGCTTCATGGTCTTCAAGACATCGAGCGGGATCTTGGTGAAGCGGGAGATCGCGGCACGTCCCTTGTCCGGATCGCGGTTCACGATCTCGGCCGCTTCCCGGATCGAGGCCCGGAAGGCTTCGACGGCCTTGGGATTCGCCTCCTCCCAACTGCGGGTCGCGGCGTACAGGATCTGCGGCTCGTGCGGCGGCAACTCGGCCAGGTAGTTGGCCACGACCGTGCCGGTCCCGGCCCTGACGATCCGTGACAGCACGGGCTCGGCCGTCACGACGGCGTCCACCGCGCCGGACTTCAGGACGTCGTTCATCGTCGGGAACGTCACTTCGACGAAGGAAACGCCCTTGGGGTCGACGCCGCTCTGGATCAACCATTTGCGGAACAGCACGTCGAGGAAGGCCCCAATGCCGGGCACACCGACCTTCTTGCCGACGAAATCCTGGGCCGTCTTGACGGGCTCGCCGGCTTTGGCCACCACCGCCACGGTGTCGGCCGTTTCCTTGGCGGTCGACGACGCCCCCGAGACGGCCACGAGATCGAGCCCGCCATCCACGGCCTGCAGGAACACCGATGGCGTCGGACCGCCGATCTGCAAGGAGCCCGACATGAGGGCCGCGGGAATGTTGGAATTGAGCCCGATCAAGGTCAGCGACGCATCGAGACCGTTCTTCTTGAAGATCCCGTCCTCGACCGCAACAGCTGCGGACGCGCAATCCGTCGTTCCGGTACAGCCGATCTGGATCGCAGGTTCGGCGTAAACGGCGCCCGAACCGAGCCCCGCGATCACGCCAACGGCCAAGCCGATCAGCCTCCACGTCGCCATGCGATCCTCCCGTCGAGGGCTCTTCTCACGAGCCGTTTGTTGCGATACATAAAACGCAGAAATCTATAGATTTGCAAGGGAGGCGACGATGACGAAGTTCGCGACCTATCGCGGTGCTGACGCGAGACCGCGCGTGGGAATCGTCCACGGCGACGACGCAAGCCTCTTCGACCTTGCTGCAGCGGCCGAGCGAGCCGGAGCGAGCCGACACCCCTTCGCGTCCATGATCGAGCTGATGGACGCCGGGCCGCGCGGGCTCGACCTCGCGCGACGCCTCTTCGAGGACCACGCGGGGTCGCAGGACCTGTCGGTCGGGCACCAAGACGTCGAGCTTCTGGCTCCCGTGCCGGAGCCGCGGCAGATGCGCGACGGCATGAGCTTTCCGACCCACATCCGCCAGTCGCCGCGCGGCATGCGCAAGCTCGCGGCGCGGGGAGACGCGGCGGCGCTCGCGGCCATCGAGGCCGAGCCCCTGGCGCCGCTCGCGGAGGTCTATGCCAATCTGCCGATCTACTACATCACGAACCGGATGATCGTGCGAGGGCCGAACAGCATCGTGCGCTGGCCGCGCTACAGCGAGGTCATGGACTACGAGCTCGAATTCGGGATCTTCGTCGGGCGGACCGGGTCCAATCTGTCGCCCGCGGAGGCGCGCGACGCCATCTTCGGCTATACGATCTTCAACGACTTCTCGGCCCGCGACCAGCAGATGAAGGAGATGCCCGGCTGGCTCGGCCCCGCCAAGGGCAAGAGCTTCGACGGCGCCAACGTGATCGGCCCCTGGATCGTCACGCCCGACGAGATCGGCGATCCCTATGCTTTGCGCATGGAGGCGCGGGTCAATGGCGAGGTCTGGTCGCGCGGCACGTCGGCCGGCATGCTGTTCAGCTTCGAGGAGATGCTCGCCCACATGTCGCAGGACGAGACGGTCTTCGCGGGCGAGTTCATCGGCTCGGGCACGGTCGGCAACGGCTGTGGCCTCGAACATGGCCGCTACCTGCGGCACGGCGATACGGTCGAGCTCGAGGTCGAGCGCATCGGCGTATTGCGCAACACGGTCGAGCGCCAGGGCTGAGCGCACGGTCCGAGCACCGCAACAGGAGGCATCCCATGGCACGCCGCATCGTCGATCTCTCGGTCCCGCTCGCCAACGACATCCCGGCAGATCCGCCGATCCAGATCCCGTCGATCACCTACATCGACCACGAACAGTCGTTGCCGGACCTCCTCGGCTTCTTCCCCGGGCTCAAGGCGGAGGATCTGCCGGACGGGCGCGGCTGGGCGGTCGAGAAGGTGACGATCTCGACCCACAACGGCACCCATCTCGACGCGCCCTGGCACTACCACCCGACCATGAACCGCGGCGAGCGCGCCATGACGATCGACGAGGTGCCGCTCGAGTGGTGCTACCAGCCGGGCGTGAAGCTCGACTTCCGGCATTTCCCGGCCGGCTACGTCGCGACAGCCGCCGATGTCGCGGCCGAACTCGACCGCATCGGCCACCGCTTGAGCCCGCTCGAGATCGTCGTGGTCAATACCGCGGCCGGTTCGCGCTTCGGCGAGCCGGACTATGTCGCGAGCGGCTGCGGCATGGGTTACGAGGCCACCATGTATCTCCTCGACCGCGGCATCCGCGTCACCGGCACGGATGGATGGAGCTGGGACGCGCCCTTCGTTCATACGGCCAAGAAATTTGCCGAGACCCGCGACGCCTCCCTGATCTGGGAAGGCCACAAGGCCGGCCGCCACACCGGCTATTGCCACATCGAAAAGCTGCACAACCTCGAAGGCCTGCCCTCGACCGGGTTCGCCGTGAGCTGCTTTCCGGTCAAGATCGAACGGGCTTCGGCAGGCTGGACGAGGGCGGTCGCGATCTTGGACGATAGGTGAGGACGTGGTGCCCTTCTCCCGCTCGCGGGAGAAGGTGCCCTGGTCGCGGCATAGCCGGGACCAGGGCGGATGAGGGGAAAGCTCCACGGCCGAGGCGGCCCTCATCCGCCGTCACTGCGTGACGCCACCTCCTCCCGCGAGCGGGAGAAGGATTGCGCGTCCTCCCAGGATCGGGCGCTTTGAGTCGTCGGCTGCGGATGTCATGAAGGATCGAAGATGAAAGCGGTGATCTGCGAAGCGCCGGGCCGGTTGGCTTTGATCGAGCGGCCCCGGCCCGAGCCGAAACCCGGCGAAGTGTCGGTGCGCATCCGGCGCATCGGAATCTGCGGCACCGATTTTCACATCTTCGGCGGCCAGCATCCCTTCCTCGAGTACCCGCGCGTAATGGGTCACGAACTCTCGGGTACGGTCGAGACCGCGCCCCGAGGAAGCGCGCTCTCACCGGGCCAGAACGTCTATATCGTGCCCTACCTGAGCTGCGGCCGTTGCGCGGCCTGCCGCAAGGGCGTCACCAATGCCTGCCAGTCGATCCGCGTGCTGGGCGTTCATTGCGACGGCGGCATGGCCGAAGTGATCTGCGTTCCGGAACGCAATGCCGTCCCGGTCGACGACACGTCGCTCGACGATGCGGCCATGATCGAGTTCCTGGCCATCGGGGCGCATGGCGTGAAGCGCGGCAGCGTCGCGGCGGGCGACCGGGTGCTGGTCGTGGGCTCGGGTCCCATCGGCATGTCGGCCATCATCTTCGCCAAGGCGCGCGGCGCCGATGTCATCGCGATGGACACGCGCGAAGACCGCCTGGCCTTCACGGTCGAGCGACTGGGTGCCGATCGCACGCTTCTCGCCGACGCCTCGGCTGAGCAGAAGGTGCAGGCCCTCACCGGAGGCGACGGGTTCGATGTGGTGATCGACGCGACCGGCAACGTCGGCGCGATGCAGCGCGGCTTCGGCTTCGTGGGGCACGGCGGGCGCTACGTGCTCGTGAGCGTGGTCCGCGGCGACGTCACCTTCTCGGACCCGGAGTTCCACAAGCGCGAGACGACGCTGTTCGCGAGCCGCAACGCGCAGCCGGATGATTTCGCCGAGGTCGTGCGCCAGATGGCGGCCGGCAAGGTTCCGACCGGGGCCTTGAACACCCATCGCGGTCCGCTCGCGGACGCGCCGCACCTCTTCGGCGACTGGATGCGGCCCGAAGCCGGGGTGATCAAGGCCATCCTGGAGGCCTAGAGCATTCTAAGCTGGAGCGTATTCGCCAAAAGGCGAAAGCGCTCTAGGGCGCCGATTTGCGACGCGCGTCGGCTTCTCGCGACGCCGCTCAACCGACCCGGAACTGCGCCAGCAATCCCTCGGCACCGCGGGCCAACAGGCCCGCATCGCTGCCGACTGCCGTGAAGGTCGTGCCGAGGCCGATGCAGCGCGCCGCGAAACCGGTGTCGGCCGTCAGGATCCCGGCCGGCTTGCCGGAGGCGCGCACCCGGCGGATGGCATCCTCGACAGCCGCCACGACATCCGGGTGGCCCGGCGCGCCAGGATGCCCGAGGCTCGCCGCGAGATCGGCCGGGCCGATGAAGATCCCGTCGATGCCCTCCACCGCCGCGATGGCCTCGATCTCGCGCAAGGCTTCACCCGTCTCGACCTGGACCAGGAGGCAGAGCTCCTCGCTGGCGCGCTTGGCATAATCCGGGACGCGACCGAAACGGTTGGCCCGAACCGTGGCCGCCACGCCGCGCAGCCCCGCCGGAGGATAGCGCATCGCGGTCACGGCGGCGCGGGCCTCGTCGGCATTCTGGACATAGGGGATCAGCAGAGTCTGAGCCCCAATGTCCAGAAAACGTTTGATCAGGACGGTGTCGTTCGTGGCCGGGCGCACGATGGCGGAAACCGGGTAGGCTGCGGCGGCCTGCAGTTGCTCGAGCACCGTGATCGGGTCGCCGGGCGAATGTTCCGTGTCGAACAGGATCCAGTCGTATCCGGCACCCGCCAGGAGTTCGGCCACGAGCCCTCCCGGCAGAGAACACCAGAGCCCCAGTTGCTGTCGGCCCTCCAGCAGGGCGCGCTTGAAACGATTGGCCGGAAGATCCATGGCCGCTCCTCCTCGACTGTGAGAACCGGGTCGCTGCCCTCGCGGCTTCGAGGTGCGTCACACTCGGCACCGTTCGGCGGCGGTTGCGGCGCGACGCCTCGCGGGCGCTGTCACCTGCGGTCCCGTTGCCTGCGCCACCACCGCCCCGGTTGCATCGGCTCGGCAAACGAACAAAACTCGCCGCGACACAGTGGAGCGTTTCTAGCGCCCACGCGATCGACCAAGCAAGACAACAAAGGGGGAAAACCATGCCCATAGCGCGCAACGTCGACGTTCAGAGTTTCTTGAACGAGCATCCGTTCTCACCCTTTCAATGGTTGGTTTTCGCTTTGTGCTTCTGCGTCGTGCTCATGGACGGTTTCGACACCGCCGCCATCGGCTACATCGCACCATCGCTGGTGGCCGAGTGGGGTGTCGAACGGGCCGCGCTGGCGCCCGTCTTGAGCGCGGCCTTGTTCGGCCTCGCGCTCGGCGCCTTGACGGCGGGACCCCTGGCGGATCGCTTCGGGCGGCGGAAGGTCCTGATCGGCGCCGTCGCGATCTTCGGCCTCGCCTGTTCGGCTTCCGGCTTTTCGAGGGGTCTCACCGAACTGGTGGTGCTGCGTTTCGTGACGGGGCTCGGACTCGGGGCCGCCATGCCCAACGCCATCACGCTCGTCAGCGAGTTCTGCCCGGACCGGCGCCGTGCGACCATCACCAATGCCATGTTCTGCGGGTTCCCTTTGGGAGCCGCGTTCGGCGGATTTCTCGCCGCCTGGATGATCCCGCATTTCGGCTGGCGGAGCGTCCTGGTCCTCGGGGGTGCCATGCCGCTCGTCCTGACGGTGCTGCTCCTGGCCTTCCTGCCCGAATCCGTCCGTTTCATGGTAGCCCAACGCTTCACTCCCGATCGCATCCGCGCGGTGCTCCGGCGGGTGTCGGTCGAGGCCGTCCACGCAACGTCGTTCGACCTCCAGGAGCCGTCGTCGCCACAAGGCAGCAGCGGCATCGCAACCATCGTCTCGGCACCGTACCGGATCGGAACATCGATGCTCTGGATCGCCTATTTCATGGGTTTGATGATCTTCTATGCCTTGATCAACTGGATGCCGACCTTGTTGAAGGATGCCGGCCTGGCGCAGAGTACGGCGGCCCTGGTTTCGGCCCTGTTTCCCCTGGGAGGGCTCGGCGCTGTCCTGTCAGGCTGGCTCATGGACCGGTTCAACGCCAATCTCGTGGTCGCGGCCTGTTTCGCGCTGACCGCCGCCGCCATCTATGCCGTGGGCCAAAGCATCGGCAACCTGGGTCTGCTGATGGCCGTCTTGCTGCTCGGCGGTACCTTGATGAATACCGCCCAGACGTCGCTCCCGTCCCTCGCGGCCGCATTCTACCCGACCCGAGGCCGCGCTACCGGGATCGCCTGGATGCTGGGCATCGGCCGGTTCGGCGGGATCGCGGGCTCGTTCCTCGTCGGCGAACTGTCTCGACGACATCTGGATTTCACCTCGATCTTCACGATCGTCGCGATCCCGGGGTTGGTCGCCGCGGTGGCCCTGCTGGTCAAACAGCAGGCCCATCCCACGCGAGGGCTGCCCCGCGCCGGCGTCGAACGCGTCTTGAGCCATTGATCGGAGACGCGCGTCGGCGGCATAAGCGCCGGGACCGGCGCGTTCAACGGGAGCGAAAAGCGCGATGCACCGCCACCCCGCGTGTCACCCCGCCAACTGCACCTGCCCCGGCTGATTCTGGCGATCAGCGAGACGAGACGGCGTCCGAGCCATCGGGCGCTATCCTTGTCGATCCGACGCAAGGACAAAGCGAACCACGATTATCGCGGCCGTCCTGAAACCTATGCCGGGGCGTCTCGTAGCTTCGTCGACGATCCCTCATAGGGTTCGTTCCACGGCCTCGCACGACTGCTCCCCTAAAGCCCCGCGAGGCCGTGGCGCTGAATTTGTCGGCATGAGTGTGGGCTTCGGATCGGAGACGATCGATGAGCCTCTGGCTCATCGGAAAACGAATCCGAACCCTCCAGCCATTCCGCCTCGGAAAGGCCGCCTTTCATCGGCGGCCTGCCCTATCCTCTTCCGCGCGCTTGTTAGGCGAAAGTAAGCGCGAGAAAGGGGGGCGTTACGGCGGTGACATTGTCCTATTTGGCGCAGGTCACCGTCAGATGCGCGGCGCTGGACGCATCCGCCGGCGCGGGGCAGGATGCCGACCCATCGTCGCCGATCATGGCACCGGTCGAACAGGTTGCCGCGATCATTTGCTCGCCCGTGCTGCAGGTTCCGCTGGCCGGCTTTCCGGCATCGGACGGGATGCTGCGCAAGGTGAAGGTCATCCTGGGTGCTGCTTCCGCTGCCGTACCTGCCGCTCCAGCCAATCCCGCTGGACCGACCGCACCCGCAGGGCCGACCGCACCTGCAGGGCCGACCGCACCCGCAGGACCGACCGCACCCGCAGGACCGATCGGACCCGCAGGGCCGACAGGACCGGCAGCACCGACCGGACCCACCGGCCCGGCAGGCCCGACGGCGCCGGCAGGCCCGACATCGCCCTTGGGACCCGGAATGCCCGGGATGCCCGGCTCGCCCTTGGGGCCGTCGGCCCCGGCAGCGCCGGCCGGACCCAAAGCACCGACTTCTCCCTTGGCTCCTGGCGCACCCTGCGGCCCTTGCGGACCGGCAGGGCCTGCCGGTCCGATTTGACCGGCCGCACCCGCCGGCCCCACAGGGCCTTGAGCTCCGACCGGGCCCGCCGGCCCGGCCGGGCCTTGCTCTCCGTTGTCCCCCTTCGAACAACCTGCCACGGCAACGACACTGACGAGACACAGAGCGGCGATAGGAACGCGCATGAAACCTCCCTTGCTGGAGCCTGGCACGCTACTTTCCCCGAAGGACAACGCAAAGCGAAATGCGGCCCTGAAAGGATCGTGCCGTACAGCCTGCAAGCCGAAAAAGAGCGGGAGCGTCGGCGATGACGCGATCCGCTTAAGCTCGGCGAAGGGCTTGATCTCTACGTTTCCGACGAGAGCCGAGGAACCGGGGCTAGGACGCAGGACTGCCGATGCGCGTGCGAAGCGAATGGATCACCATCTTCACCGTCACGAGTCTGACGATCTGCGGGCTTGCACTGCCGAAGCACGGCAACGCACCGGGCGCCGACAGCCGGCGGAAGGCGATCGCCGCGGCGGCGATCGACGCGATGCCGACCGGTACGGTCAAAACCGTCGAGAGATCGAGACCGGGGCGGCGCCAGCAACCCTAGACGGTCCCCCGGCCTCGGCGCCCCGTTGCGGCGAGCGCCATCGTGGGTCCGTCGGCTACCCTCAACCGTTGCCGAAGGCGGTGATCACGGCCTCGCTCATGCGAACGAAGCGGGCGCTCGGGCCCTCGGCCCCGACGCTCTGCCGGCTGACCCGGGCCCCTTCGAGCAGCAGCGACAAAGCATCGGCCAGCAGTTCCGCCTGGACGATTCCGGCGGCCCTGCAGAGGTGCACGAGGCGCTCGCGGTAGGCGATCTTGCAATGTTCGATCAGCCGCCTCGCGGGATGGTCGCTCTCGGTCAGTTCGACCGCCGCATTGGCCAGCGCGCACCCCCGCCCGTCGACCAGCACGCAATCTGCGCCCTGCCGCACCCAGCCCCGCAGTTGCGCCATGGGGTCGCCCGGATGACGGGCCTCGAGGGCCTGCCAGGAGGCCTCGGCTTCGTCCGCGAACGCCCGCAGACATTCGACGATCAACTCGTCCTTCGAGCCGAAGTGACGATACAACGTCATCTTGTTGGTGCCGGCCGCCTCGGCGATCGCCTCGACGCCGACGTTCCTGATACCGTGGTGATGAAAGAGGTCGCGTGCCGTGGCGATGATCCGGTCGCGAGGCTTCGCCTGCGATCCTGCGCAGCACGCCGCCTCCGCCCTGTATCGAACTGCCGACGTTTTCTCGCCCATGACCCTTGACGCTGATGTTACCAACCGGTAACGTCCGGCTTGTTACTGAGCGGTAACAGAACGGCGAGGCCGGGTCAACGCCAGTTCGGCGCCGTGTTCAACCCCTCGTGAATCATGGTTTCCGGAGCGTCCGGCGTTCCGGCAAGGAGGCACCATGCGCCATCAAAACCTTGACCTTACGATCGCTGAGGTCTTATCCGACCCTGTGATCGGAGCCGCGATGCGGGCAGACCACGTCGATCCCCGGGGTTTCGAGACCTTGCTCCGATCGACCGCGCGACGACTCGACGAAAGCCGCCACGTCGCTCATCTTTGCGCCTCGATCGTCAGCCGATCGCGGTGTTCGTCCGCGCTTACGAGGCCGTCGTGGTAGGTTTCTTCACCCAACGCCCAATCTTCGCTTCGGCCGTCGCCGTGATCATGGTGATGGCGGGAGCGATCTGCTACGTCCTGCTACCGGTCTCGCAATTCCCCGACATCACCCCGCCCCAGGTCGTGGTGAGTGCCACCTATCCTGGCGCGAGCGCCCAGGTCGTGGCCGATACGGTGACCACGCCTCTCGAGCAGCAGATCAACGGCGTCGAAGGCATGACCTACATGTCCTCGACGAGTTCGAACGATGGCTCGTCCAACATCACGATCACGTTCAACGTGGGATATCCGCTGGCGATCGGCGCCGTCGACGTCCAGAACCGTGTCTCGCAGGCCGCTTCGTCGCTGCCGGCGATCGTCAACCAATCCGGCGTGACGATCAAGAAGCAGAATCCGAACTTCGTCCTGATCGTCGAACTGACCTCCCCCGACGGTTCGGTCGACCCCATCGCGCTGTCGAACTACGCCTATCTGCAGATCGTCGACCCGCTGAAGCGCCTACCCGGTGTCGGCGACGTGCAGATCTTCGGCGAGCGGCGCTATTCGATGCGCGTCTGGCTCGACCCCGATCGCCTGGCCAAGCTCGGCATTACCGCGACCGACGTGCAAGGTGCGATCGCCGAGCAGAACGTCCAGGTTGCGGCGGGCAAGATCGGCCAGTCGCCCGCGCCGGCCGGTACGGCCTTCGAGATGCAGGTCAATGCCGTGGGACGGCTTTCGAGTCCGGAGGAGTTCGGCAACATCGTGGTGCGGGCCGATCCGGCGAGCGGATCGGTCGTCCGCCTGCGCGATGTCGCGCGAATCGAGCTCGGCGCGCTGCAATATGCTTCCACGGGATTTTTCGGGAAAACGCCCGCTGTGGTGCTCGGCGTCTTCCAGCAGCCGGGTTCCAATGCGCTGAAGCTCCAGGCCGACGTCACCGCCACCATGGAGAAGCTCAAGGCGCGCTTCCCCGCGGGCATCGATTACGGCATGCACTACGACACGACGAAGTTCGTGTCGGCCTCGATGCACGACGTGGTGATCACGCTCGCCGAAGCGCTGATCCTCGTGATCCTGGTCGTCTACGTCTTCCTGCAGAGCTGGCGCACGACGATCATCCCGACGATCGCGATCCCCGTGTCCTTGGTCGCGACGCTCGCCGTGATGGAGGTCTGCGGCTTCTCGCTGAACATGCTGAGCCTGCTCGGCATGGTGCTGGCGATCGGCCTCGTCGTCGACGACGCGATCGTGGTGGTGGAAAACGTCGAGCGCCAACTCGAGGCGGGGTTGCCGCCGCTGGCGGCCACCCGCAAGGCCATGTCGGAGGTCACGGGGCCGATCATTGCGACGACAGCGGTGCTGATGGCCGTCTTCGTGCCTGTCGCCTTCATCCCCGGCGTCGCCGGCCGGATGTACAACCAGTTCGCCCTCACGGTGGCCATCTCGGTCGGCATCTCGGCCTTCAACTCGCTGACCCTGAGCCCGGCCTTGGCGGCAGCCTTCCTGCGACACCGGCCGCACCAGCCGTTCTTCCTGTTCCGTTGGTTCAACAAGGGGTTCGACACGCTGTCGCACGGCTATTCGCGCATGGTCGGCCTCTTCATCCGGCTTCGCTGGGGTCTCCTCGCGGGCTTCGCCGTGATGCTGTTCGGCACCTGGTCGTTGTGGGAGCGGCTGCCGTCGACCTTCCTGCCGGTGGAGGACCAGGGCTACTTCTTCGTCGTCATCCAGGGGCCGGACGGTGCTTCGCTCGAGCGCACGGATGCGGTGGCGGCGCAGGTGCGGGAGGTCCTGCGCGACGAGCCCGGCGTCGAGATCGTCGGCTCGATCTCGGGACTGAACTTCCTCACCAACGCGGCGCAGTCGAACTCCGCCGTCGAATTCGCGATCCTGAAGCCCTGGGACGAACGGCCGGCGTCCCAGCAGGCCTCGAACATCGTGGCCGCCGTCCGCCCGAAACTGATGGGCTTGACGGGCGCCTTTGCCCTGTCGTTCGATCCGCCGTCGATCCCGGGCCTCGGCACGACCGGCGGCTTCGAGTTCGAAGTCGAGGACCTGGCGGGCCACGGCAGCGCGGCGCTGAACGACGTGACCCAGGCGATCCTGGCCGAGGCACGCAAGCAACCGGAGCTCGACCCCCGGCAGATGTTCTCCTCGTTCAGCACCTCGACGCCGCAGTTCGTCTATGATCTCGATCGCAACAAGGCGAAGCTCCTCGGCCTGTCGCTACCCGACGTGTTCAACACGCTGCAGATCTATCTCGGCTCACTTTACGTCAACGATTTCAATCTGTTCGGCCACACGTTCCGCGTCACGATCCAGGCCGACAAGAGCAATCGGGCCACGGCTGCCGACCTGTCGCGTCTCTATGTCCGCAACGCGACCGGCGGGATGGTGCCCCTCGCGACGCTCGGTACGCTGAAGCCGGTCATCGGACCCGAGACGGTGCCGCACTACAACAACTACGAGGCCTCCAAGATCAACGGCGCGCCGGCGCCGGGCTTCAGTTCCGGCCAGGCTGTCGAGGCCATGCAGCGCGTCGCCGCCAAGGTGCTGCCGCGCGATTATACCTACGAGTGGACCGGCATCACCTTCCAGGAATTGAAGGCGGGTTCGGCCGCGAGCCTGATCTTCGGCCTCGCGATCCTGTTCGTGTTCCTGATCCTGGCGGCGCAGTACGAGAGCTTCGCCATGCCCTTCATGGTGCTGCTCGCGGTGCCGCTGGCCCTCTTCGGCGCCTTGCTGGCGCTGTTCGTCCGCGGCATGCAGATCGACGTCTACTCGCAGATCGGCTTCGTCATGCTGATCGGCCTTGCGGCCAAGAACGCGATCCTCATCGTCGAATTCGCGAGGCGTCGACGCGAGGAGGGCCTCAGCATCGCCGAGGCCGCCATGGAGGCGGGGCGTCTGCGCTTGCGCCCGATCCTGATGACGGCGTTCGCCTTCATCCTCGGCGTGCTGCCGCTGGTGGTGGCGACCGGAGCGGGCGCCGCGAGCCGCCGCTCGCTCGGCACCACCGTGTTCGGCGGCATGCTGGCGGCCACGCTTCTCACCCTCATCTTCGTGCCGGTCTTCTATGCCGTCATCGAACGGCTGCGCGAGCGCGAGCCCGACCGTGACGTCGCGACGACCGGCCACGGTGAAGCGGCACCGGTCCTGCACGAGCCGCAGCGCCACGCCGAAGCCGCCGAATAACGGAGTTCCGCTCGATGCGTTTTCGTAATTTGCCGATCGGTGCCGTCGTGGTGTTGATCGCAGCCGGTGTCGTTTACAGCCGCGACCCCTCGTTCGTGGAACGCCTGCTGCCCGCCAAGGTACCGGCTCCCAGCGCGGCGGCGGCGGCGCCAGCCCCTGCTGCGTTCGTGATGCCCGTGCCGGTGACGCGGGTCGTCAAACGGTCGATCCCGATCGTCCTCGATTATTCGGCCCGCACGGAGTCGATCCGCGCCATTGCGCTGCAGGCCAAGGTCTCGGCCTTCGTGCTGAAGCAGGTGGTGCCCGACGGAACGGACGTGAAGGAGGGCGACCTCCTCTACCAACTCGACCGACGGGATTTCCAGGTTGCGCTCGACCAGGCCAATGCGTCGGTCGAGAGAGACCAGGCATCACTCGATTACCAACGCTCCAGCTACGACCGTGGCGACGCGCTCTCGAAAAGCGGTTACCTCGCCAAGGACAACTTCGACCAGCGCGCGAGTTCGCTACATCAGGCCGAAGCGGCTCTCGTCGCCGACAGGGCGGCGGTCCGCGCCGCCCAGCTCAGTCTCGACTATACCGAAATCCGGGCGCCCTTCCCGGGCCGCCTCGGCCGCAACCAGGCTTCGGTCGGTACGCTGGTCGGTGCCGGGAGTTCGGTGCTCAACACCCTGGTCCAGCTCGACCCTGTCTACGTATCCTTCAATCCCGGCGAGACGGATCTCGTGGCCCTGGAGAAGGCACGGGCGGCCGGCACGGTCGCGGTCGACGTCACGGTGCCCGGACAGGACGTACAGGCCCACAAAGGCGAACTGACCTTCATCGACAACAGCGTCGACCGGTCGACCGGAACCGTGACCGCGAGGGCGACGATCGCCAATGCTGACCTGAGCCTGCTGCCCGGGCAATACGTCAGGGTAAGCGTGCACCTACGCGAGCAGCCGGACGCGCTGCTGGTGCCCCAGGCCGCCATCGGCTCGAGCCAACTCGGAAAATACGTCTACGTCGACGACGCAAGCGACAAGGTCGAGCAGAAGATGGTGACGCTCGGACCGGTTGAAGGCTCGCTCGTCGTCGTCTCGGATGGGGTGAGCGAGGGTACGCGCGTGATCACCGGCAACGTCCAGAAGATCGGGCCGGGAATGCCGGTCAAGGCCATCGAGGACGGCACCGCTCCGCCGTCATGAGCTAGCCACCGCCTGTGCCGTCTTCATAAGAGGTCGACGCGGCGCCGCTTCGCGGAAGCTCTTCCCGCTGCCCGGGCATTGCACTTGCTCGCCGTGCCGTACACGTCGGCCCGGCAGGTTCGATCAGCCCGCTCTTCTCGAAAAATTAGAACTTAACGGTAAGGCTGACCTGGGGCGAGAACCAGGTCATGACAGCGATTGTCGGTTTCCTTTCAGAGATCTGGAGCTTCACGGAAGATCCGGTCTTGATGCGGGCGCAGATATCGGCGTTGAAGCGGCAACTGCCGCTTTGCTATCTGCTGCTCGGCAGCAACGTGCTGACGCTTGCGTTCACGCATTACCGCGTCGCGCCCGACCTCCTGAGTTGCCTCGCCCCAGGCTTGCTACTGCCGATCTGCGTGCATCGCACGTTCGTCTGGTCACGGTTGGAGGTGGATGCCATGAGCGACGAGGCGTTGCGCCGTCGCTTGAAGAGCGCCGTCGCGACGACCGGCTTCCTGGGCTTGTGTTTTACGACCTGGTCTTTGTTGCTCGCCCCCTACGGCGACGCCTTCCTGCAGTCCCATGTGGCCTTCTTCATGTCGGTCACGGTGATCGGGTGCATCGCCTGCCTGATGCAGCTGCAACCGTCGGCGCTGCTGCTGACCCTGACCGTCACCCTGCCGTTCCTGCTCAGGTTCCTCCTCTCGGGGAACGTGGTCCTGATGGCCATCGCGCTCAACTTCGGGCTCGTCGCCGTCGTCATGAATGTTCTGCTTGCGAATTACTTCAAGGAGTTCAGGGATCTCATCTCGTCGCGGGCCAACCTCGCAACCCTGAGCGACGAGAATTTCCGCAATGCCAATCTCGACAGCCTGACCGGGTTGGCCAACCGGCGCAGCTTCTTCCGGGACCTGGAGGAGATCATCCGTGGCGCGAAGGAGCAGGATCGCTGCTTTACGTTAGGCCTCTTCGATCTAGACGGGTTCAAGCCGATCAACGACGTCTACGGGCATTCGGCGGGTGACCTCGTCTTGAAAGAGGTCGCCAGACGCCTCGTCACGGTGCTCGGCCCTTCGACGAAGCTCGCCCGCCTCGGCGGCGACGAGTATGGCTTCATCCTGCCGGGACGAGCCGATGAGGGCGGCCTTCGCGCCACCGGCCAGGCGATCAGCGCGGTTCTGCAGAGACCGATCCAGTTCGCGACAGGCCGGGCCCGGATCGCGGCATCGATCGGCTTCGCGGCCTTCCCCGCCATGGGCGATACCTTGGAGCAACTGATCGAACGGGCCGATTACGCTTTGTATTTCGCGAAGGACCACCATCGCGGCTCGGCCGTCGTCTTCACCGAGCGGCACGAAGATGCGATCCGGGCTCGCAGCTCCATCGAGCAGGAACTCCGGCAAGCCGATCTCGACGCCCAACTGTCTCTCCAGTACCAGCCGCTCTACGACGTTGGCCTCGACCGGGTCGTGGCCTTCGAGGCTCTGGCCCGCTGGACGCATCCTCGGCTCGGCCGCGTTCCGCCTGCGGAATTCATCGTCGCGGCGGAGCGGATCGGACTCATCACGGCGATAACGGAAACGCTGCTCAAGAAGGCCTGCACCGCCATGCAGGACTGGCCCGACGACATCGGCCTGTCGTTCAACCTTTCGGTCCACGACATCGCGTCTCAGGCGGCGATCCTTCGCATCGGCGACATCATCGGGGAGAGCGGCATCGATCCAGCCCGGATCTCGCTCGAGATCACGGAAACCGCTCTGATGCGGGATTTCGACATGGCACGCAGCGCCTTGTTGGCCCTGAAGGCAACGGGTCTACAGATTTCGCTCGACGACTTCGGCACCGGTTACTCCAGCCTCGGTTACGTCCACCGCCTGCCGATCGACAAGATCAAGATCGATCGCAGCTTCATGGCGGGCTTGACGACGGAAAAGGCCAGCCGCGACATCGTCAAGACGATCGTCGATCTCTGCCGCAACCTGAACCTCGTCTGCATCGTCGAAGGGGTGGAAACGGCCGAACACGTCCTCATCCTGCGCGGTCTCGGATGCCGGACCATGCAGGGCTACTACTTCAGTCGCCCGCTCGACGAACAGGCGATCGCGGCCGTCATGGGGCACGTGTCGCTTCCGCCACGGCGGCAGGACGATGTCGTGCTCTCGATCGAGGCTTCGGAGCGCCAGCGGGCGGGATGAAGCGACGCGAGCGTCCGCCCGACGACCTTCGGCTTACGGTCGGAGCCGACCCAGGAGGTCACGCGCGAAGACCGACAACGAGTCGTCTCGCGCACCCATGATCACGAGGCGATCGCCGGGTTTGGCGAGCGAGACGAGGTGATCGCCACAGCTCGTTCGATCCGGCAGGGCCGAGGCACGGCGTCCCCGTGCCGCGATCGCGGTCGCGATCTCGCGGCTTCCGCGGCTGCGATCGACCGTTCCCCCGAAATAGACGGGCTCGGGCATGACGAGCACGTCCTCGGCCGAGAGGTCTTCGGCGAAACATCGCGCCAGCTCGTCCCCCATCAGCCGAAGCGGGCCGTAGCCGTGGGGCTGAAACATCACGAGAAGGCGGCCCGGGAAGGCATGCAGGGTCGAAAGCGTGGCTGTTATCTTGTCCGGATTGTGGGCGAAATCGTCGATGACCGTGACACCGGCCGCCGTGCCCACAACCTCTAGTCGCCGACGGATGCCCTCGAAACTGGCCAAAGCCGCGGCGGCGTCGACGAGCGGCACACCGCAGGCGCGCGCCGTGGCCAGGGCCGCGAGCGCATTGGCGATGTTGTGCAACCCCGGAACCTTGAGGTCCACCTCGACGGTCTCAGCCGGTTGTCCGATCCGTGACCTGGCCATCACCGCGAAACGAACCCCGGTCGGTGCCAGGCGCGGTGGTCCCGCCAGAAGCGCTGCAGCGGGATCGCGAAGAGAGTAGGTCACGACCCGCTCCGGCCCGGCCTCGACGGCGAGCGCCGCGGTCTCGTCGTTGTCGAGATTGAGCACCGCCATGTCGGCCCGGGCCGTGAAGTCGCGGAACAGCGGCCTCAATTCGTCGAGCGGCTTATGGTCGAGCGACAGGTTGTTCACCACCGCGATGCTCGGGCTGTAGAGCCGGATGGAGCCGTCGCTCTCGTCGACCTCGCTGACGAAGGCGTCGCCGGCGCCGACAACGGCACTCGCCGGCAGGGCGCCTGCGCCGGAGAAGTTCTTCATATCGGCGCCGTTCATCACCGTGGGGTCGAGGCCTGCCCGATGCAGGATCCAGCCGATCATCCCCGTCGTGGTGGATTTGCCGCTCGTGCCGGCAACGCCGATGCGGAGACCAGCGGCATTGAAGAGTTCGGACAGGAGCGTCGGGCGGGTCACGACGGTCGCGCCGAGGCGCTTCGCCGCCCGCACGTCCGGAACGACGTCCTCGATCGCGGCCGAGACCACCAGGATCTGGTCAGCCGACGTCAGGCCGCTGCCGTCCTGAGGAAAAAGCGTGAAGCCACGAGATCGGAGGGCCTCGAACTTCTCGGGAGTCCGGCCCTGGTCGTTCGACCGATCCGATCCTGCGACCGTCGCGCCCCGCGCTTTCACGATGGCGGCGAGCGGACTCATGCCGCTGCCGCCGATGCCGCAGAAGAAGTAGGGGCGAGGTTCAGTCATGCGCAAAGGCTACAGGCGCGGCCCGGCGGGCGCAACGCGGACCACGCGGGGTTCGTCCTCATTCGTCGGGGATCGCGTCACGATGCGAGACTGCGGATGCGACGCAGGCGACATGGGGCGCGGCGAGGTCCTGCAGGCCGACCAGGCGCAAGGCGAGGAAGCGGTGACGGCGGGAGGGACGCGTGACGTTGCGCAGGATGGGGTTCGGCAAGGCCGACGCCATCAGCGCAGCCTCGAAGGGGGTCAGCGAAGCTGCATCTTTCCCGAAATCGTGTTCGGCTGCCGCTTCCGCGCCGAAGATGCCCTGCCCCCATTCGGCGATGTTCAGATAGGTTTCGAGCACCCGCTTCTTGCCCCACACGATGTCGAGCACGATGGCGATGGGGATCTCCAGGGCTTTTCGAAGATACGAGCGTCCCGGCCACAGAAACAGGTTCTTGGCCACCTGCATGGTGAGCGTGGAGGCACCCCGGGACGGTGCCCCGCGCTTCTCGATCACCTCGCGTAGCGCCGAGACGTCGACCCCGTGATGACGGCAGAACTGCCCGTCCTCGGACAGGATCACGGCGGCGACGAGCCGCGGCGACACGGCCGATAGCGGGATCCAGCGGCGGTCCACGGATTGTCCCGTTACCCAGCGGGCCAGCATGACGGTCGAGACGGGACGCATGAGGCTCTGGGCGAGCAGCGCCGCGAGCGAGACGAGTGTCAGGACGAGCAACACCCGCAGGAGCCATCGCTTCATGAGGGGACCGCGGATCTGAGATCGGAACCGCGGCCATCGACCGAGCAGACGGCCGAAAGATTCATCATCAGTGCCGGGCACGGATTGAAACGCACGCCACCCTATCGCATCTTCAACGGTGCACAGCCGTGCGCCACAACGTATCAAAGGACAGAGCCACTGAACCCTTCCATCATCGCGACTGCGGCCAAGCCGCCTCGCCCGGTCGACGGCATCGCGCCCGAGACCGACCTTCTGGTCCGGACGATACTCGACAGTCTCGACGATGCCAAAGCCGAGGATGTCGTCGCGATCGATCTGAGGGGCAAGACTTCCCTAGCCGACACGATGGTGGTGGCGACCGGACGCTCCAGCACGCATGTAGGTGCCATTGCGGATCGTCTGCTGCGGCAGTGCAAGTCGGCCGGCACCTCGACGCGTGTCGAGGGCCTGAGCAATTGCGATTGGGTCCTGGTCGATGCTGGCGATGCCATCATCCACATCTTCCGCCCCGAAGTGCGGCAATTCTACAATCTGGAGAAGATGTGGGGAGGTCTGCGCCCCGACGAGCACCAGCAACACGCCGGCTGAACGGCTCCGTGCGGCTGGTCATCGCAAGCATCGGTCGCATGAAGGCAGGTCCCGAGCGTGAGTTGCTCGACCGTTACGTGGCCCGCTCGCGCGCCATGGCGCGCAGCATCGGGATCACGGCCGTCGACATTCTCGAACTCGAAGAGGGGCGGTCGAGGTCCTCCGACGAGCGCAGGCGAGAGGAGGCCACGGGTCTGGCGTCTCGCATCGCTCCGGGTTCCCCCGTGATCGTCCTCGACGAACGAGGCAAGTCGCTGTCGAGCCCCGCCTTCGCCGAGCAGATCGGCAAGATGATCGAGGGCGGCGTTCCCTCCGTCGTCTACGCCATCGGAGGCCCCGACGGTTTCGATGCCGATTACCGAGACAAAGCCACCCAGGTCCTGAGTTTCGGCTCTGCGACTCTGCCGCATCAGCTCTTGCGGGTCGTGCTGGCCGAGCAGATCTACCGGGCCTGCACGATCCTCAGCCATCACCCCTACCACCGGGTGTGACGGCGGTGCGGAGGCTGGATCGTGGCGGTTACCGGCTCGCCTCGTCGATGCGGGTCGCGAGCAGCGCGATCGTCTTCGAGTAGATCTGGCTCTTGTTCCATTGCAGCAGAACGGGCCAGTTGGGCTCGCCAGGCGACCAGCCCTGTCCGGCTTGCCACCCATAGCTTTGCAGGAATTTCGCCGTGGACGCCAGGACGTCCGGAACGCTGTGCAGAAGATCGCGCCGCCCCTTGCCGTCGAAGTCGACCGCGAATTTCATATAGGACGACGGCATGAACTGGGTCTGGCCGATCTCGCCCGCCCACGCGCCGTGCATCGTGGCTGGGTCGAGGTCGCCGCGCTGCACGATGCGAAGGGCATCGAGCAGTTCGGCGCGGAACTGATCCGAGCGGCGGCAGTCGTAGGCCAGTGTCGCCAGCGACCGGATCGTCGCGAAATTGCCGATGAACGCGCCGAAGTCGGTTTCGAGGCCCCAGATCGCCACCAGCACCGGACCTTGAACGCCGTACTGGCTTTCGATCCGCTGCAGCAACCCCGCATATTGCCGGACCTTGTCGGCGCCTCTCTTCACGCGCGGCGGCACCATGCGGCCGGAGAATTGTTCAAAGCTCTGGCGGAACACGCCCTGACCACGGTCGTGCTGGACCGTGTTGCGGTCGTAGGTCACGCCATCGAGCGACTCGTCAATCGTGCGTTGCGAGATCCCTTGCCCGGCCGCCTCTTGCTTGAAGGCGTCGAGCCAGGCCGGAAAGCCCGCGCCGTCGGAGGAGCATGTCGCTGCAGAAGCGCTGGGAGCCAACGCCAGGAAAGCCGCCACGGTCGCGGCCAGCACGATCGATGATTGGGAACGCATGGAACCTCTCGCCTGGACCGATCCGGCCCATGCCGAAGGGCCGGTCTCGCGTCTTGGTGCCGATATCAGGGCCGAACCGATCGCGTCGGCTCGGTCTTGACGGGTTCGCTATACAACTTCGAACGGATTTGCACGTTCGATCGGCGGATGCGGCGTGCATTTTCGCAAACGAATCGGTTTGGCGTCAGTCCTGCAACAGGCGCTTCAGCAGTTCGAGCTCTTCGGCCAAGGCGGCTTCCTTCCCGCTCAACGCTTCGATCTTGCGAACCGCATGGAGGACGGTCGTGTGGTCGCGGCCGCCGAAGCGCCGACCGATCTCGGGCAGCGACCGCAACGTCAGGGCTTTGGACAGATACATCGCGATCTGCCTCGGCCGTACGACGGTTGCGGTTCGTCGCGACGAGAGGATGTCGGCCCGGCTCACGTTGTAGTGGTTGGCGACGAGCTTTTGGATGTCCTCGATCTTCACGCGCTTCGGTTCACGCAGGCGCACGAGATCGCGGATCGCGGCTTCCGCCGTCTCCACCGTGTGCGACGTTCCCGAAAGGGTCGCGTGCGCCATCAGTCGGTTGACCGCACCGTCGAGATCACGCCCGTTGGTGCAGATGGTCCGGGCCACATAGGCGAGCACCGCGGGCGACAGCGTGAACCCCGGATGCAGCGCGCGGGCCGCAACCACCCGGTGCTCCAGGATCTTGCCCCGGAGCGCCTCGTCGAGCGCCTCCATCTCGACGCAGAGACCACCGGCGAGCCGCGAGCGGACGCGCTCCTCGAGCGACTCGAGGTCGGAGGGCGGGCGGTCCGCCGCCACGATGACCTGCCGGCCGTCGTCGATCAGCGCATTGAGCGTATGACAGAACTCCGTCTGGATCGACTTTCCCTGGAGGAACTGCACGTCGTCGATGATCAGAACGTCGATGGCGCGCAGCTTCTCCTTGAACGCGATCGAGGTCTGCGCCTTCAGGGCCGCCACGAAGCCGTACATGAAGCGCTCGGCCGTGAGATAGATGACACGCCGTCCAGCCTCGGTGACGGCATGGGCCGTGGCCTGCAACAGGTGTGTCTTCCCGAGGCCTACGGCGGCATGGATGTAAAGCGGACTGTAGAGCGGCGGGTCTCCGGGAGCCGCCTCGGCGACGCGCTGTGCCGCGAGACACGCCAGTTGGTTCGACTTCCCCACGACGAAGCTCGCGAACGTCAGACGCCGGTCGAGCGGTGAACTCGCCAGAGCATCGGTCGGGATCGCCGTGGCTTTGACCTGACCGTCGATCCGCGCCACCGATGCCGTCCGTTGCGGCTGTGACGCGGGGGTCGGCTCCGACGACCCTGCCCCTGCTTCCGGCTGAACCGCCTTCGGTGCCAGGCGGGACGAGGTCCTGAGCCCGATGACGCAACGCTTCACGTCGGGTGCCTCGGCGGCCAAGGTAGCGCAGAGCTTGTCGACGTAGTGCGACTGGATCCACGTCTTCAGGAAATTGGTCGGCACCGACAAGTAGGCCGTATCGTCGACGACGCGATCGAGTTCCAGACGAGCGAACCACGCGCCGAACACGGCCTCGCCGAGTTCGGCCCTGAGCCGGCGACAGGCGTTCGACCACTGCTCGCCTCGGACGTCCGGCGGTGTCGCATCTTCGGCCTGACTGGACGACGGCACGGATTCATGGATGTGGGCCGTCTCGTCCACGAAGCATGGAGCATCGTTTCGCGCTATCATGATCGTTCGGGTTCTTTCTGGTATGGGATGATGTGTGCCGCATCTCAGACCGGATAAGAATGTGCTGACTCGGCGACCATCGTGGCCGAGGCACTCGTCGCGAAGTCACGTCCGAGCGTTGCTGGTTTCGGGTGGCCTTCCGGAGCCGCAACGAGCCTCGACGCTACGATCAGGTCGACGGGAAACGACGCCCAAGGAGGTCGCGTGCCCCACTGTGGAATGACGGCCAGGCGAGGGGCACGCTGGATGCGCCGCGGTGGCGTTCTTCCGCCCGTCTCGAAAAGCGCCGGATCGGCGTCGAACGGTCAGGCTCCGTCATGTCGCTTATGGTCACGATCATCCCCGCTTTCGCTCACCCTGTAATCGTCCGGCCTCGAACGCAGGTGAGATCTAGTATGGTTTTTAAAAACACGTCTGATGAATGCTGCTTTACTACCTCCAACGCCGGGTAACGCCTACAAACGAAATGAAACACAGCTATGGCCACAACCATAGACTTGAAATGCTTACTCACGATCCTGGAAACTGGCCTCACCGGCACGTCAAGGGCGCCGAAGCGAGAAGTGCAAGCTACACACAGGGCCGTGGACAGGCAACCGAGTCGCGTCACGAAAGAGTCAGAATCGGGTTGGATGGACACGCATCTGATGTCGCAGGAGCCCGCCCATGAGCCTTAACGGCTTTGAATCCCTTGCGTTAACCAACCCTGCCGTTGACACGCCACGGTCATCCCCAGCGGCTCCGGAACGGGTCGGTCCAGGCCGATTCTCGCAGGTCAATGGGCCGGGTCGCGGCCCGGAATCGCCCTTTGGGTTTTAAGGCTTTGATTCAACGGAGCATCCGTTGCGCGATGCGAATTATCCCGAAAAGTTTTAACAGAAATCGTTAAGGCCTGTTGAAAACCCGGCTTGAGACCGTTTCGGATATGGGGACAAGGCCGGCGACTCACGACGTCGCAGAAGGAACCGTGGCCCACCCCACGGGTTCTCGTCTTCGAAGCGCCCGGCGGAGATGCCGCCCGGACGTGACCCAAATACGCGGGAGCCGTGGGGCCGCCGCGCACCGGGAGAGATCCATGGCAGAACAAGATCATCCGAGATCTGCGCTGAGCCGGCGCAAGTTCCTCGGGGTGACCGCCTCGACCGCGGCCTTGCCCTTTGTCGGTGAAGCGGTTTCGGGGCCGGCGCAGGCGGAAGTGGCCACGAGCAGCGATCCTCGTGAGCCCGTCGACACGACGCTCCTCGTCAACGGCACGCGCTACCGTGTCGCGCTCGACGTCCGCACGAGCCTCCTCGACGCCTTGCGCGAACACGTCGGCCTCACGGGGTCGAAGAAGGGTTGCGACCACGGCCAGTGCGGCGCCTGCACGGTCCATCTCGACGGCCTTCGGGTCCTTTCCTGCCTCACGCTGGCCGCGACCGTCGGGGATCGTCCGGTGACCACGATCGAGGGTCTGTCGAAGCCCGAGGGCGACCTTCACCCGATGCAGCAGGCCTTCCTCGATCACGATGCCTTCCAATGCGGGTATTGCACGCCGGGCCAGATCATGTCGGCAATCGGCTGCGTGAACGAGGGCCATGCGACCACTGGGGACGACATCCGGGAATCGATGAGCGGCAACCTGTGCCGTTGCGCGGCCTACCCGAATGTCGTCGCGGCGGTCGAGCAGGCCAAAGTCGCGATGGGAGGCTAGCCGTGCTGCCTTTCACTCTCGAACGAGCCACGACGCCGGCCATTGCGTCCCGGGCGCTGGCGGCATCCGCGACCGGCAGCGCCGTGCAGGGCCGCCCGCCGGCGGAGTTCCTCGCCGGTGGTACCACCCTGCTCGATCTCATGAAGCTCGAGGCCATGGCGCCGGCCCATGTCGTCGATGTGGGACCGCTGCGCCGCGACGATGCCGGCATTTCGGCCACGCCGGACGGTTTGCGGCTCGGTGCCTTCGCGTCGATGGCCGAAGCCGCACGCCACCCGGCCGTCGTCAAATCCTATCCGGTGCTGTCGCAATCCCTGTTGCTTGCCGCGAGTGCGCAACTGCGCAACATGGCGACGCTCGGCGGCAATGTGCTGCAGCGAACCCGCTGCACCTACTTTCGCGACGTGAGTTGGGCGGCGTGCAACAAACGCAACCCAGGCTCGGGCTGCGCGGCACTCGACGGGGTGAACCGCCTCCACGCGGTGCTGGGCACGAGCGACGACTGTATCGCGACCTATCCCGGCGATTGGGCCCAGGCCATGCTGGCGCTCGATGCCACGGTCGAGATCCTCGGCACCTCGGGACAACGCCGCATCCCGTTCGCGGCTCTCCACCGGCCGCCGGGCACGACCCCCAACGTCGAGACATCGCTCGCGGCCGGCGATCTCATCACGGCATTCACGGTGCCGGCTGGTCCGTGGACGCAACGCTCGCTCTATCTCAAGATCAGGGACCGGCAGTCTTACGAGTTCGCGCTGGCCTCGGCTGCCGTCGCACTCGACATGGCGGATGGTACGGTCCGGGACGCTCGCATCGCACTCGGCGGCGTCGCGACGACGCCCTGGCGGGCCGCGGAAGCCGAAGCCATCCTCAAGGGCAAGCCGTTCGACGAAGCCATCGCGACAGCAGCCGCCAAAGCCGCTTTCGCAGGCGCCCGGACACGTGAACACAACGCCTATAAAGTAGCCCTCGGCCAGGAAACGCTGGTTCGAGCCCTGTTGCAGACCGCCTCGATGGAGATCCGACCATGAGCGCCGCAGCACCCGAACCCAAGGGCAACCAAGGCGCACCCGTGGTCCGCATCGAAGGCCGCGCCAAGGTGACCGGCAGCGCTCTCTACGCGTCCGACTTCGCCCTGCCCGACACCGCTTATGCCTTCCTGCTCACCAGTGCCATCGCACGCGGGCACATCGCCAAGATGGATGTCGAGCGTGCGAAGGCCGTCCGGGGCGTGATCGAGATTCTGACCCATGACACTATGCAGGGCGTCCTCAAGGACACCGCGTTCTTCGGCAACGGCGGCGTGCAGTCGAACTCCGTCCTGCCGCTCGGGTCGGCCGAAATCTTCTATGGCGGCCAAATCATTGCGGTGGTGCTGGCCAACAGCTTCGAGGCCGCGCGCGAAGGCGCCTACCTGATCGATGTGGCCTACCAGGAGGCGGAGCCCGCGGCGAGTTTCCGATCCGCGGGTGCTTCTTCGCAAGCCCTGGCGGAGGTCAACAAGAAGCATGAGGACCCGGAGATCGGCCACTTCGATGCGGCTTATGAAGCCGCGGATGTTAAGGTGGACGCGCATTACGCGACGCCGACCCAGCACCACAATCCGATCGAACTCTTCACGACCACCTGCGTCTGGTCGGGCCCGCAGTTGACGGTGTACGAGCCGAGCCAGAACGTCTTCGGCATCAAGAACGGGATCGCCCAGCAACTCGGAATCGACGCCTCTCAGGTGAGGGTCGTGAGCCCCCTCGTGGGCGGCGCATTCGGCTCGAAGGGTGGACTGACCCAGCGGACCGCGCTGGTCGCGGTGGCGGCGCGCCGCCTGAACCGGCCGGTCAAGCTCGTCCCCACGCGAGCCCAGGGTTTCACCATCGCGACTTACCGGGCCGAGACGGAACATCGCGTCAGACTCGCGGCGTCGCACGACGGCCAACTGCAGGCCCTGTCGCATGAAGGATTCGAGGTCACGTCGCGGCCCGACGCCTATGCGGTAGCGGGCACCGACGCATCGACCCGCATGTACGCCTGCGCCAATATCAAGAGCGCCGTCACCATCGTGCGAGCCGATCGCGCGACGCCGGGCTTCATGCGGGCGCCGGCCGAGACGCCCTACATCTACGCGCTCGAATGCGCCATGGACGAACTCGCGGTGGCGCTCGACATGGACCCGATCGAGCTCCGCCGCGTCAACGATACGCAAAAGGAGCCGATCAAGGGCCTTCCCTACACGAGTCGCGCCATGATGCCCTGCTTCGATCAGGCCGCCGCGAGTTTCGGCTGGTCGAAGCGCAACCCGAAGCCCGGCTCCATGCGGGACGGGGATTGGCTCGTCGGCTACGGCTGCGCCATGGCGTGTTATCCGACCCAGATGGGGCCCGCCAGTGCCCGGGTGCGCCTCCTGCCGGATGGAACCGTGCGGGTCGAGACCGCCACGCATGAGATCGGCAACGGCATCACGACCGTTGCGGCCCAGACCGCGGCCGAGCATCTCGGCGTTCCGGTCGAGAAAGTCTCGGTGATGCTGGGCGACACGACATGGCCCCCGGCTCCGGTCTCCGGCGGTTCGATCACGACGGCCAGCGTCTGCTCCGTCGTCGCCCAGGCCTGCGACGCCATTCGGGCCAGGCTGACGAGCCAGGGCGAGACCGGCGACCTCGTCGAACTGCTCCGCAAGAAGGGGCCCGGCGCGGTCGAGGAATATGCCGAGTGGATCCCGCACGGCGCGAAGCCGGGCGCCTTGCAGGCTCTTTACGCCGGCCATGCCATGCCGACCGGCGGCGCGAAGCTCGAGGATCGAATCCAGTTCGCCTTCGGGGCCCAGTTCGTCGAAGTCCGCATCCATGCCCGAACCAAGGAGATCAGGGTCCCGCGGCTCACCGGAGCCTTCGCGGCCGGCCGCATTCTCAATACCCGCACGGCGCACAGCCAACTGATGGGCGGCATGATCTGGGGCATCGGCTCGGCCCTGCACGAGGAGACCGAGATCGATCGCCGGGCTGCGCGCTACGTCAATGCCAACCTCGCCGATTACCTCGTGCCGGTGAACGCCGATATCGGGCAGGTCGACGTCATCATGATCCCGGAGGAGGACAAGCTGGTCAACCCGATTGGGGTGAAAGGCATCGGCGAGATCGGCATCGTGGGCACGGCCGCGGCTTTGAGCAACGCGGTGTTCCATGCAACGGGGCAACGCATCCGCTCGCTGCCGTTGCGGATCGACAGTCTCGTGGCTTCGGCCTGACACGGCATTCTATGAACGGATCACGACAGCTCAGGCTTCGTGATCCGCCGTCAGGAGTTTCAGCTCAGCCGCATGGATCGGCGATCCGTCTAGCCGGAACTCCCGACGCCGACCAAGGCTGGAGTTCCGGCAGTTTCGCGGGCGGTCGGCCCCAGCAGCATGGAGCATATCATCTCGGCAGTGCCCCGGCAGCCAAGATCGTTGGGATTGCACACATCCGGCGGTTCGATCCGTCGCGGCGCCAGGTTTCGGCATGCACCCACCATGGCCTTTCGCAGGAAGGCGGCGTCATAGACACTGCCCGGATGCTCGATCAGCCACGCTTCGAAGAACGCCTCCACCAAGGTGTGGAAATCTTTCAACAGATCCGGAAGCGACGTGTCCGGTGTCGATGCCCGGTGATGGCTGTACAACGCGATCACGGCAGCGTCGCGCGTGTAGGCGTCGAGCAAGGCTTCGATAACTTGGCACAGACGCTGCCGCGCCGACCCTTCGTGCTCGAAACAGGATCTCGTGCGATCGACCAAAGCGCTAACGACCGGCAAGGTCGCGGCTTCGATCAGATCGGTCCGTTCCGGAAAGTAATACGTGACGAGGGCAGGTGTGACGCCGGCATGGCCGGCGACATCCTTGCGTGAAACGGTCGTGTTCTGCGCTGCGCGTAGCGCAGCCCGCATGCCCTCGACGATCCTCTGGACGCCAACCTCGTTCTCACCCCGGGCAGGCCGACCTTGGACACGTTTCGTCAGTTCGGCATCGGCGATGCTGCCGTCGCGATCCACGAGCTCGAGCAGGGCCGACAAGGCGAGACTACTCATGATACCGAACCGCTAACAATAGTAACGGGTCGGCAAGACGAAGACGAGCATATGATGACCGTGAATGGTGGGTCGATCAGATCGAGCATTGTAACCTCGGCCTATGATGCTAGCACGCGCTGTAGACGTCTTTCATACGTCAAATGACGTAGTAGGGCCGCTGCGCTTGCGGTCCCTGGCGCTGCAGGGCGATGCAAGCGCGTCCGACGTCAGGCCTTTGCCGGCGCAAGCGCTTTCGCTTTTCGACATATCGCGCCAGGGCCGACACATCGAAGCGAGCGATCGTGCTTCACTGCGTGGAGGATTTGACCGACGACGGAGTTACGTCCAAACAAATCCCCGGTTTCTGTACGAAACCGTACCCGTGGTGCGTGGAGCCGCCGCTCACGACAAGCCTCTCGCGTATCCGATCATCCGGTCGCAAGCTTCCGCGAGGCGATCCTCGCTGGCCGCGAAGGCAAGCCTGACGAAGCCCTGTGTGGCCGGGCCGAATGCCGCGGCATCGAGGAGCGAGACGCCCGTCTGGCGGAACAGGCCCCAGGCGAAATCGTATGACGAAAGGCCTGTACCGCGCACGTCGACGAGGCAGAACATGCCGGCTTCAGGGCGAAGCACGTTGAGACCCGGAGCCTCGGCCAAACGAGACGCCACAAGGGCGTACCTTCGTCCATAGATGGTGCGCATGGTCTCGGTGGTCGAGTCGTAGTCCTCCAAGGCCGTCAGGGCGGCCTCCTGGATGAAACCAGGCAGGCCGTAGAGCATGTTGAGGGCGAGCCGTTCGACATGGTCGACCAGTGCCCTCGGCCCGACGAGCCAGCCGACACGCCAGCCCGTCATCGCATGAGATTTCGAAAGGCTGCCGATCGCGACGGTACGCTCGGCCATGCCGGGCAGCGCCCGAAACCCGAGATGGACACCGTCGAAGACGAGGCTGTCGTAGACCTCGTCGACCACCACCCAGAGGTCGTGCCGCCGGGCCACGACGGCCACCTGTCGCAGTTCCGCTTCCGTCATGACGGTCCCCGTGGGATTGTTCGGATTGGCCATGAAGATGGCCCGGGTGCGCGCCGTCACGGCAGCTTCGAGATCGGCGGCCCGGGGCCTGAACCCGTCCTCGGCCGACGCTGGGATCCGGACGAGCGTCGCGCCCGAGGCCGCGATCGTGGCCTCGTAGGTCAGGTACATGGGCTCGATCACGACGACCTCGTCCCCCGTCTCGCACAGCGTCAGGGCCGTGGCGAACAGCCCGTTTTGGGCACCCGCCACCACCATGACGTTTTCGTTCTGCGTCGCGACGCCCGTGCGCCGCTGCAGGAGATGCGCGATCGCGGTCCTCAGGGCGGCTTTCCCCGGAATGGCGGTGTAGTGCGTGTCGCCGCCCCGGAGCGCCGCGACGGCCCGCTCGACGATCGGTTCCGGGGTTGCGAAGTCCGGGTCGCCGACACTCAGCAGGATCACGTCTTCGCCGCGGGCCTCGGCTTGTCGGGCCGCGGTGTGGATATCCCAGGCGCTCCCTCCGGGAGCATCGAGACGATCCACGAGCGATGAAAAGCGCATTTTCACAAGTCTCGCGAGGCGGGTTGAGGCCTTCTACCGGGATCGGCGCCAGGGCTTTCCCCGAGCTTCGGTGTGTCGTGTCGATAGCCGGCCGACATTCCGTCGGCAATACCATGCCGGTGTCGCGTACGCCCCGATCTCGACTCGGTCTGGCCGCTTCCGCGCCGGAAGGGCACAGGACCACCGAGGCTATCCCGCAGCCTGCACGCATTCGCGATAGATCGCCACCCTGTCTCGCGCCACGCGCGCGACCGAAAGGTGGTCGATGTTGATCTGGCGTCGGCGACGCCAAGCGGCCAGCGTCGCAGGGTTTCCGGCCAGCATGGCAAGCGTGTCGGCAAGTGCGCCCGGCATGCGCGGCGGCACGAGCAAGCCGCATCGGCCACCTTCGAGCAGTTCGGGAATGCCGTCCACCTCCGTGCCCACGATGGCGCAGCCGGCCTCGCGGGCTTCCGACAGGACGAACGGAGCCGGATCGGCGAGGGACGGCAGCACGAAGATGTCGGCACCCCGCAAATAGGCGCGTGGGTCCGCCGCGGATCCGTAGAACGTGATGGCGGCACTGCTCTCCAGGCTAGCCGCGAGAGAGCGATACTCCGCCTCACAAGGGCCCTCGCCCACGAGGTAGAGGCGTGCAGCGGCAACGGTCCGATGAACCGTGTCGAAAGCGATCAGGAGATCGGCCACGCCTTTGCGCGGATGCAGACCTCCGACGTAAAGCATGCTGACCCCGTGAGATCCACGGCGGGGGACCGGGCTGGGGCAAGCGGGCGGACCCGATGGTTGCGTTGAGCACGACCCGCAATCGCCGCTCGGGGACGCCCCGTTGCGCCATTCCGACGCGAACGGCCTCGCTGACCGCGATGACGCGATCGCCGAGCCGCATCAGGTCGGCACTCTTTTCGAACGCATTGTCTCCAGGCCAGGGGCGTGGCAAGGCGGTCAAATACAGCGTGCAGCAGCGGCTAAAAACTATCTCGAGAGCCCGGCATGGCGGACTCCGCGAATCCGGGAGCGCATCATGCGCTTGGAGGCCGAAGCCTACGTCTGACCCCGGCCGTCTCGCGCTCGACGATGCGGGACGATGGGTTCCAGCAGGCGGAAGCACTCTACCCGCGGGTTCAGCTCCTTCCGGCCCCGTTCAGAACGACGCCCAGGACGACCGTATGGGCGCTTCGCAGCGTGGCCAGGCAATCGGCCACTTCATCGACCGTTGTCCGACCGGCCTCGACCACGACGATGACGCCATCAAGCATCTGACCCACGGCCTGCGCATCAGACGAGCGATTGAGGGCCGGCAGGTCGACGATGACGCTGGCATGCTGCTGCAGGTCGGCGACGATCTGGCGCATCTCGGGCAGGCCCAGAAACGCATCGAGATTCATCCCGGTCTCTTCGCCGACCGCCGGGACGAAGCAAAGGTGATCGGACAATTGTCGTCGGGTGAGTTTCGCCAACGGATCACGGGCGAGCAGACTTTCGGTCAGCCCCCTGCGTTCATGCGGCGCGAGGCCCTGCGTGAGATCCGGGTGACGCAGGTCGGCATCCATGAGAACGATCGGTTCGGAGGCCGCCGCTATCACCCGGGACAGGCAGCTCGCAACGGTCGTCTTCCCCTCCCCTTTGCGCCACGACACGACGCCGACAGATCGGTGGTTCACGTCGAGGTTGGATGGGATCATGATGGCGCGGAGGGAGCGCAGAGCATCGGCGTAAGATGGGTCGATTTTCGCGAGCCCCTGGCCATGTCGCGCGTATCGCCTCTGCCGCCCGGACAGAGCCGGCAGCACCGTGAGACAGACGACCTCGAAATTTCGCTCGAGGTCACGACGGGTTCGGATACGGTGATCAAAGGCATTGACGAGGACGACGGCCCCAAGGCCGGTCGTCAGACCAAAGGCACAGGCAAAAAGGATAATGAGACCGCTCTGGGGGGACGATTTCCCCGTGGGCTCGATGGCGGCGCTGATCACGCGCGCGTCTGCATCGGGGAAGCGGGTATTCGGTATGATGCCGTCGCGTAATCCAGCCAGCGCCGCCTCTTCCTCTGCCTTGATGCTGGCGATGCGGTTTTGCAGGTATTCGCTGCCGCGCTGGGACGAAACGATGCGATCCCAAAGGAAAGCCGAGGTGATCGAGTTCACCGTCTGCGTGGCCACGACCGGATCGTAAGCCCGGTACGAGACTTCGATCACGTAGGATTGACCGACGCGTCGCACGCTGACCCGATTCATGAAGGATCGGAACGCCTCGGCGGCGGCGCGTTCCGGCGTTGGCGGTTTCTTCGGGAACATACGCTCCAGCAAACCCTGACGCCACTTGGACTCCGCGACCGGGAATTCGGCCGTCGCACCTAGATTCAAAGTATCGAAGACGAAACGCAGGAGACGCTCCGATCGTATGATTTGCATTCGACTGTCGGCCTGGGCCGCATCGAGTATGTTGGTGTCGGCGGCAGCGCCGGATGCGGCCTGCTGCAACTCGAAAAGGACCAGAGTCGAGGCGTCATACTGTGGCGCTGTGTTGACGATATAGAGTGTCGCCACGGCCAGGATGACCGCCAGCCAAAGCGCGAGTTTGCCGGCGTGCCGTCGAATCGCAGAAAGCAGGCTCGCGATGTCACGCGAAGCGTGCAGCCCTCGCCGCAGGCCCTGCTGCCGCATGTCGAGACCGAAGTCGGACGGAAACGTGGCGCGGTTCATGTCACTACCCATAGAACGTCATAACAGGAGAGCCCGCTCGGGGCTTGCGCGACCCAGGACAAGCTCGGCGGCGCCTCTGACATTCCCGCGTAGCCTTCCGAACCGATCGACATAGGGCTCCGGACAGAACGAGAGCGCCGCGTTGCTCATGATGTTCTTGAACACGTGCCAGATGAGGCTCGATGTGGTGACCGTGCCTTTCCTGCGCAGGTAGACGGGATTGACTACCTGCGAGTAACCGAGCCTGCGACCGGAGAGTCGGCCGGCCTTGACGCCCAGATGAACACCAAGGGCTTCTCCAAGCCTGATCGAGCGCCCGCCCCGTTTGGAGAGCGCGGCGCCGAAATCCCGGTCCTCGAGCCAGCCATAGAGAACGAGGCGCTCGTCGAACGCCAAACCCGCGATGGCGGCGCGCCGGAACGCCATGTTGCAGCCATAGGGGCTATACGGTGCCCGATCCGGATCCGATCGGCGGCCCTCGCGAGCGGTCAGCACCGCGGCAGCCTGGGCGAACGACAGGCCCGGCCCCTTGATGCCGTCCGCCACGACGTTTCCGGTGATCGCGACGACATCCGCATCGGTCCTGAAGCGACGTTCCACCGCCTCGATCCAGCCCTCATGGGGAAGGAAATCGTCGTCGAAGAAGACAACGATGTCGGTTCCGGGCGCGGGGTTCCGCAGGGCTCGATTGCGCTGTTGGGCCAAACCGTTGCCGCCGACGAGCAGGCGGATGTCCGATCGGTCCGCGAGGTCGCCGGCATCCGCGCGTGCGTGGCAGGACAGCGTGATCGCGTCCGGCCCGAGGACCTGCCGCTCGAGGGCCGTCACCACCTCCGTGACCATGGGCGCGCGCCCTCGCGTGGCGAACACCACCTCGATGCCGAGCCGGACGTCGACGACTCGGTCGACGCGCGACGCGGGTGCAACCGAAGGGCCCCTCGACGAGGTCTGCGGCTTTGCGTCATGATGGGCAAACGCCTCGCTCTTCGACTGAGCGATCGAAGAACCGACGGCCGGACACGTCGCGAACGCAAATGCGTTGCGACGCCCGCTTCCGCCTGCCATGGAGCCTCCCAACCGGCGGGACATGGGCAAGACCTTCAAGACTCGAAAAGGTCGAGGTACCCACGCGCCGAAGCCGTCCATGAAAACTTCTTCATCTGCTCGCTCCCCCGGCTCCTGAGATCATCGGCGAGATCGCGGGAACTCGCCAAAGCGCCGAAGTGCTGGAGCCAAAGCCGGTCATCCTGCGGATTAGCCATCAAGGCGGCGTCGCCGCAGACTTCGGGCAAGCTTGCCCGATCGCTCGACACGACCGGGCAACGCCACGCCATGGCCTCCACCAGTGGCAAGCCGAAGCCCTCGGTCAATGACGGAAATGCGAGGCACAGCGCCTGCGACAGGAGGACGGCGAGATCGTCGTCCTCGACGGCTCCGAGCGTGACGAGGTTTGGCGCGGATCCGGTGGCGGCCTCCGCGAAGATCGGCGCCTGCCGGCCCACGACCACGAGGTCGAGCCCCATCGCATCGATGGCCTCGGCGAGCCCGACCACGCGGGAAACGTTCTTGTGACGAGCCTGACTGGCCAGCAGAAGAACGAAGGGGCGCCTCGGAGACCATCGTTCCGACAGACGCGACCGTGAGGGGTTCCACATCAGGGCGTGTTCGTGGCCGTTGGGCAGAACCGCGATGTCGCGGGCCTTGATGTCGATGTGACGAGCGAGTTGCAAGGCCGCGTCGCGCGACACCGTCACGACTTTCAAGGCCCGCCTCGCGATCCAGGGCTGCAACATCCTGTAGTAGTTGCGGAAGGCGCGGCCGTAGCTTTCGGGCTCGATGAACACGTTGGCATCATGCAGGCAGACCACATGCCCCTGGCTGATGGCGGGAGCCGTGTTGCACAGATGGAGCAACGGGTCGCGGGTCGAGGCAGGCAGGACCGTCTGCTCCCACAGATGACCCCCGATGCTGCCTCTACTAGCGACCGCTATGGCTTTCAATCTCAACGGGGACGAGACGCCCGGCGGGGTTGTCAGGCGGACGATGCCGCTCTCGCTCTCGAGGAGCCCATCCATGGCGGTCACGATTTCGCGGGCGTATCGCTGGACCCCTGTCATGGGTTGCGTGAGAAACCGGCCATTGATGGTGAAGGGACGCAGACGGCCCGGCGTAGGGTGGCGCAGGCCTGGCTGCGCCGACGCGAGACACCGGGGTTCGCCTTCGAGAACGGCGCGGCGCCTCTGGAGCGCCTGCCACACGTCTTCCACCGAGACCTGGGTCGGCAAGTATAGGGCAAGAAGAGGCTCTCGCACCGTGGCGACGCCTTCGGGTCCGCGCTGGATCGTGTCGGCGAGGTAATCTGCGACATCGACCGGCATGGTAACGGGCCTCCGACGCTGATAGTGACCAAGCCAGCCAAGCGTCGTGAAGAGTTCGTGCGAAACGAGGGCCTCCGGCCAAAGATAGGCTGGATGGATCCCGGTCGTGTGGGCAAAGCCCCCTGCGTTGTCGGGATCGAAAGCGCGGAGCGCGTCGTCATCCCCCTCGCTCAACACGGCATCGATGAGAGCCAACGCGGCCGCGTCGGCAGCGCGCTCCTCCTCGGGACCGGCGATCTCGGTCTTGAACCAATCATCCGGCGATCGACGAGCGAGGGCGAGCGTTTCCGCACTATCCATCGACGCCAGGGTTGGCAGTCCGGCAGAAGCATCGCATGCAACCCCGTCCGCATGACGCGACAGACGGAGCGCGCGAACGGCAACGCATCGGGAAAGATGGCTCTTCAAGGTGTCCGGTACGACGCCATTGCTGGGCATCAGGCGCGGATACACCCTGAAAAGCTCGTCTGCCGAACACTGCAGGAAACTGTCGACCGCGACCACGCGGCACCAGTCGTTCGCAGCGCTCGCGCCGCCTAGCCGCGAAACATGCCGTTCGGCGCCGATCATGGAGATCTCTCTCGGGTCCAGGAGGCCGGACGGCCGGACCCTGACGCCTGCCGGCGTGGGCTGGCGGATCGCACTTTTCAATAGGATCCGCGCCACGTCACCACGACCGGCACCGTTTTCAGCATGATGAGAAGATCTCGACCAAACCGGATCCGGTCGACGTAGTCGACATCCATCTGGATCCGGGAGGGATAGGAGACGTCACTGCGGCCGCTGACCTGCCAATGGCCCGTTAGACCTGGCCTGACGCGATGATAGTGATTGATGGCGGTGCCGTAATACTGCACCTCCTGTTCGACGATCGGGCGAGGGCCGACGAGGCTCATGTCGCCGCGCAGAACGTTGAGAAGTTGCGGCAACTCGTCGACGCTCGATTGGCGCAGAATGCGCCCAAGCGGCGTCACCCTCGGATCCGCCTTCAATTTCCTGGTCTGGGCCCACTCGGCGCGGGCGGCCGCGTTCCCGGCAAGATGACCGCGAAGCACCTCGTCTGCATCCCGAACCATGCTGCGGAACTTGAGACACCCGAATCCAACGCCGTTTCTGCCGATGCGCTGGTGCGACACCAAGATCGGCCGGCCTTGAGCAATCAACAACGCCAAGGCGATCAGGAGGAGGAACGGCAAGAACACAAGCGCGAAGCACAGCACGAGAGTCACGTCGAGCGGCCGCTTCACCTTCTCATGGTACAGGTCAGACCCACCCCGCCCCGCACCGCGCGATGGCGAAAACAGCCATGCGTGCAGGATACTCACGGGGAAACGGTGCTGTGTGTCCGACACGGCAGCTTCCTAGGTTCGAGAGCGAACGCTTAATCTATCGTAAATAACCTCAAGAAACTGAAATTAAATCTAGCTATCGATTTTTATTTTTGGGAAAAATAATGCCACGAAGGCGATAGACTGGCATGTTACTTACACGAATTCTTGTCGTGGACAGAAGCTGGGCGTTCATCACCAGTTCATCCGCAACTTCGATCAGTTTTGTTGATTGGATGGCTCGATGCGCATTGCGATCGTACATTATTGGCTTGTCGGGATGAGAGGCGGAGAGAAAGTCGTAGAGGCGCTCTGCAGGATGTACCCGGAGGCCGATATCTTCACCCACGTCTATGATCCTCGGGCAGTATCCAGTACCATCTCAAGTCACAACGTACAGACATCCTTCATCGCTCGGCTGCCGCGGGCCACGAAAGCTTACAAACGTTACCTACCTCTGATGCCTATGGCACTGGAGCACTTGGATCTACGGGGTTACGACCTCGTCATCAGCAGCGAATCAGGCCCGAGCAAAGGCATCATCCCGCCTTCCGGGGCCTTGCACATCTGCTACTGTCATTCACCGATGCGCTATATCTGGAACATGTTCCACGACTATCGGGAGCGAACCGGCCCGGTCACGCGCATGATGATGACGCCACTCTCGCATTATTTGCGGACGTGGGACGCCATCTCGGCGACGCGCGTGCATGATTTCGTCGCCAATTCGCACACCGTCGCTCACCGTCTGCACACCTATTACAGGCGTGATGCCGACGTCATCAATCCGCCGGTCGATACGGACAGCTTCCAGCGTCTCCCAACAGCGGAACTAGAGGACTTCTATCTGATGGCGGGCGAGCTCGTCCGCTACAAGCGGCCCGAACTCGCCGTCGAGGCTTGCAACAGAACCGGGCGGAAGCTCGTCGTCCTCGGTGGCGGTGAAATGCTCGCGGAACTCCGAGGACTTGCCGGTCCCACTGTGACGATACTGGGGTCGCAGCCTTTTCATCGACTCCAGCATTTATACTCTCGTTGCCGCGGACTGATCTTTCCGGGCGAAGAAGACTTCGGCATGGTCCCGGTCGAAGCCATGGCGAGCGGCAGGCCTGTTATCGCGTTCGGGCGCGGCGGAGCGACCGAAACCGTCGTCGAGGGGATTACAGGGACCTTCTTCCACCAGCAATCGGCGGACAGCCTCATCGAGGCCCTCGATCGATTCGAGACCATGAGCCTCGATCCGGCCGCAGCCGTCGCGCGAGCCAAGGACTTCGACACCCGAGTCTTCGAAAGCAGGTTCCGAAGTTTCGTCGCGGAGCGCCTGCAGCAACACAGGCGCGTCCTCAGCGGCAAGCCCGTTGGAGACTACTTGCCCGGCAGCCTGCAGGCCGCCGAACTTCAGCGGTTCAAGGCGCGAATGAGCGCTTGAAGGCCCTCGATGATCGAACTCATCTTCATGCCTCGAGGAGCATCTCAGCAGAACGCTCGAGAGTCTGACGATATGAGCGGCTAAGAACAGGTTGCATCGCTACGATTTACAACCGTGCTCCGCCATCGCCGCCGTTCTCGGCGTCGCTGTCGACCGGCAGTGCCGACGCGGTCGGTGGCGGCCGATCGTGGCCATTGCCGGAAGGCTCCGGCAACATGTCTGATGCACAGCATCGGACACGGCTCGCTCCGAAGATCCCGGCGCACCCACCCGATCGGCCGTGGGTCGGACGCGGCCCCGTCGCATCGTCAGCCGGGCGCTCGCCGGATCATTAGGCCGCCGCGGCCACGGCGCCCTTTGCCCCGGGCGCGGCTACGCCTGAAGTGTTTGACGCGAAGGCACTGGGACGCCATGCCTGCCCCGCCGCCCTCGCTAACGTCGACCGGGACGGCCAGGTGCCGCGTGCTCCCCTTGGAGGTATTGGCGCGGACGGTTCCAAAAGGCAGGATCGCCCCTCAAAACGACCTTTCTCAACCCACCCCGATCGACAGAGCTTAATGTGACAGGCCGCCGAGGTCGAAGACCTGCAGACCCTCCGGCAGGGACGGAAGGGCGTCCGACCTCTCGCCGTGGTTCATGGCTCCGATCAACATGTAGCAGACCATATCCGCATGTTCGATGCCCTGGTCCTGCGAAGCACCCCGGACAGGAGCCTCCGCCTTCGGACGAGCCACGGCGCGGCACATGCCAAGCATCGCTTTTTCCAGGAACTCTGCATCATAGACACAGGCCTTGTTTTCACCAAGCCAGCGTTTGAAGAACAGCATCACCGTACGGTCCAGATCCTTCAGCAGATCCGGCAGTTCAGTGTTGGTCGTAGATGCCTTGTACTCGCTGAATAAATCGATGATCGCAGCATCGCGCGCGTAGTACTCAAGGAGGACATTAACAGCGTGAGGAAGAGCCGCTTGCGGGGATGATGTCTGCTCCAGGCAAGCCGACACTTTGTCGACCAATGCTTCGACGACCGGCAAAGTCGCAGCCTCGATCAAAGCATTTCTTTCCGGAAAATAATAGGTGACCAGGGCGGGGGTGACGCCCGCATACCAGGCAATCTCCTTTCTGGTCACGTTCGTGGTCTGCAGAGTGCGCAACGCAACCTGCATGCCCTCTACGATCTTTTGTGACCCTACCTCATTGTCGCCCCGTGCAGGACGGCCCTGAGCACGTTTTTCCTGAGCCAATTCCTGTCGTTTGAGAATGACCTCAACCATCGGTCTACCCTTTTGCGTTTGCCACGGCTTCCTCGAAATCAGCCCTGTTCAAACCCGCGACACGCATCATCAACACTGTCGGACTTGGGATTGGAGGGTGAATGATTAAGCTGGCGATTGTTCCCAATGAAGATCTTCCAAGCTCATTCGCTCTAACTCGTCCGATCGCAACAAGAAACGGAGCTGTCGAACTGAGCCAAAAGCCTTTCAAATTCCACACGAATTTACATTCCACACCGCGACGCACAAGTGCAATAGGAATCTTCATGTTGCAACGCAATATGGACTAATTTGCTAAATTTCTACTGCAACCGTTAAAGAAGCCACGCTATTCCACTAGACATTATTTCGACGCACTCGCTGACGCGCCCAGCGCCCGTGTCACAGAAACACGTGCCGTGGGTAGTGTTTCGTTGATGTCTGTTGCTGACGCTCATCGTGTGAGAGTGGTCAGCAGATTCCCCTCGCACCCCACGCCGATCGACAACGATCTTTTTTAAAGAATGTACGATCACGTCAGCGAACCGGCGAGACAATCGCTCGCCGGACACAACTGAACCTTCACATGACGTTTCAAAAAGTTACAGCAAATGGCTTATTAAGCAAGTCATGTTTTACATGCCCTTTTAAAGGCCCGGCAATTCAATCAACACTAGATAAGGGTCGGTGTAGAAGATGGTTGTACACCAGTGTTTTGTCGGCGAAGCGACAAAGAGACTGGGCGGCCTGCGGCCATTTGGCAGGCGGTCATCGCGGGACGCATCTTTGCGTCGTGGCATCTCGATTCGCCTCGATGGCTTGAGCGAGGCGGGTGAAACAGATCTGTCATTGGGAGAGGCGGTCGACCTGTACCCTCGCCAGCCCGCCGCGACAACGTCGGACCACCAGCTCAGAGGTGGTGCAACTTGGGTAAGCCCCGAACCGGCCCTCGCAAGGTCTCGCGTGGAGCCTGCCGTCAAGGCTGCTGGCTGAGCAGAAGCTGATCCCGATGTCCCGACACGCGCAATGTGTCGCCCGGCAGGACCGCATCCGTTTCCTTGACCTCGTCGGTTCTCGCTGTGCCGTCGACTACCCGCGTCACCATGTAAATGGGAGCAGACGGCCTGTCTTGGTCGGCTTCTGCGGCAATTTCGGGGGCGTGGTTTTCGGTGTCTTCCGCAAGACTCTGCGCAGTCTTGATCTGCTCGTCGAGCGTCATCAGCTTCGCCTGCGTTTCGCGTGATTCGGCGAGGGCCGACGCACGGCGCTTGTCCTTCAGATCTAGGATATCGCGGTCGATCCTCGAAATGTCCTGCTTGGCCCTGAGCTGGGCTAACTGAAGATCCAGACGGCTGCTTTCGTACTGCGAAATGTCCTGTTCGACGGCGAGTTGCCGCGGCAGGACCGTCAATCCCTTAGTCACCAGGGACGAGATGGTGTCGAATTCCTTCCGGGTCAGCTCGAGCTGATGGGCGACAGAAACATCCTTCGCGGCCAGAGCCGTGATCTCGTTTTGCAGGATGTCACGCGTCTTGTTCAGATTGTCGATCTGCATCGCCAGATTGTTACGGCCATTGGTGAACAACAGCTGTTCCTCGCGAACCAGCCGAACCATTTGCGGGTTCGTCTGATGCGAAGCGATTTCGCCGGAAAAGACGATCTCGTTGGCATTGTTGATTTCCGCATCGAGGCGCGCCTGCCGACCGAGCAACGCCACGCGCTCGGCAGTCAGCATGCGCAATTGACCGCGATCCGACATGGCCTGGCGTTCGTATCCGAGTTCGCTTGTGTTTTGCGTCCTGGCCACGCCCCCGGCGATGCCGACGGCTTGCAGCACGGTCAGGTCGGGTCGATACGGATAGGCACCTGCCTTCTCGACGGCTCCCACGATGTAAAAAGGCCTGTACTCCACGACCTCGATCGAAGCGTCCGGCTGTTGCGCAAGGCCAACCTTTTGTTGCAGCCGCTCACCAAGATCCCGCGCGACAGCCGAGGTGGTTCTTCCAGCCGCCACGATCTCGCCTGCGAGCGGCAGGTCGATCTTGCCGGAAGCCCCGACCGAGAACTCGCCCGTCAAGGCGGTCCACTCGTGCGCTTCGCCGGTGTTATTGCGCCAGTCGTAGACCTTGATCCGTAGCTTGTCTTGTGGGCCAAGCACGTAATCGGCAGGACTGGCCCAGGCTGGACCGCTACAAGCGGTCGACATCGCCAGGACAAGGGCCGAAAACGCCGCACGCGCACGGGCCGGCATATTAGCATGTGCCATCGGTCGAGACGTCCCTGCAACCTGCATCCGCCGAATTCAGATAAACTACAGCGGCTCTGGATCGAAATTAATAATTCCAGCAAATGGCAGACCGCAGCTTGTACTGTGCGCATCCAATGAATGCCAGATGCGAAAGTCGTATGCAACGCCCCTGTCAAGTCTTGTCGCGATCGCCTCGCCGGGTCGCGAAGAATGCATCCAGCGATAGTCATGCAAAGGTGACGGAAGATCATCAGGTGACCGGCGACACGGATCGATCATCTCTGCGCTTGTGACCGACAGGCTTAATGATCCGTTCATCGACCTGATCCATCGTGTGTCGAGAGCTTCGTACGAGATGATTCGGCAGCGAGTAGGCGTAAGCGCCGTCCCGACCGACACAGCTTAGCGATCCGCGGTGCGTTTCGTTTGGTGCCGTGGGTTCGGCAAACCGGCAGGAGTGATCGTGACACTACTGATGGGCGCTTTTCTCGGCGGGTCTCTTGCCGCCCTGGTCATGCCGTTCATGGCTTTCGCTTGTGTCATGTTCGCTACGGTCGTGGTCGGCTCGACATTGGTCGGCTTCCGCTACGGTGCTTCTTTTCAGATCGTGTGGTCAGCTCTCGTTCTGCTTTTCTTCGGACAACTCGGTTTTGGCGTTGCCCTTCTCACTCGCGGGTTCGTCGACCACGTCAGTCGTCGACGGGATAACGGGAGCGATCCGTCCGGCAACACGCGACCGCTTCGGTTTAAAAAGCGGGATCGGGCAATGTAAGACGCGACAGTCGGCCAAAGTAAGGTCATTTCCATCGCTCGTAAGGTCCGTCGTGAGCGCCAAGATCTGCGAAACAGAGCCTTGTTGTTCTTGTTACCATTCCGGTCTCAGCTACATGTAAATCTCGACGCACCCGCATCGACTATCGGCTTACTTGTTGTTCGAGATATCGAAACGGGACGGGGAGGTGGGCGAAGGACGCCTGTTGCCAACCGCTTTGTCGATCTCAGCCGGGGAGATCATCCTTGAATATGGAACTCAACAGCGTTTCGGCCGATGCGTCATCCTGAAACGCTTCCGCCTTTTCATTTCAGTATTTCTTCCAGCGGCGCTCTTGATCGATCGCTCTATGCTTGTCACAGCTTGCGGTAGGCAAGAGGTGATGATACAGATTACTAGTCGGTTCGACTTCGTACAACAATGCCAAAGTCCGGATGGCTCGATGTGGTG
>CAXUOD010000007.1:0-10725 GCA_964252585.1 uncultured Lichenihabitans sp.
CCGCTGGCCTCTGCAGTGCGATTGCAGCGCTCTCCCATCTGAGCTACAGCCCCAAAACGTGCCGCTGTGTAGATCGGCAGGGACGGCTCTGTCAATCATGACCTGCCGCGGACGGAGCGATCGGCGCTCCGGTCCTATTCCTGTTCGGCCCAACTCCGTCCGTCACGCTCGATGAGCGCGATGGCGGCCGAAGGGCCCCAGGTGCCGGCCGTGTAGGCCCTGGGGCTGTCGTTGGAGGCGGACCATGCTTCGATGATGGGATCCACCCAGGCCCAGGCAGCCTCGACCTCGTCGCGGCGCATGAACAGGGTCTGGTTGCCCCGCACCGTATCGAGGATCAATCGCTCGTAGGCATCGGGATTGCGCACCGCGAAAGCCTCGGCGAAGCTCATGTCGAGCGAGACGTGCTGGAGCCGCATGCCGCCCGGTCCCGGGTCCTTGATCATGAGGAACAGCCTTATGCCCTCGTCGGGTTGCAGGCGGATCAGGAGCCGGTTGGGCCGTGGCGTCTCGCCATCGAAGACCGAATGCGGCACCTGCCGAAAACTGACCACGATCTCGGAGACGCGCGAGGGGAGCCGCTTCCCGGTGCGGAGATAGAACGGCACCCCTGCCCAGCGCCAGTTGCCGATCTCCGCCTTGATGGCGACGAAGGTCTCGGTGTCGCTGTCTTCTCCGAGTTCGTCGAGATAGCCGTTGACCGCCCCCCCGGCCGAGGCGCCCGCCCTATACTGTCCGCGCACCGTGACATGCGCAGCATTGCTCGCGTCGATCCGCTTCAAGGTCTTCAGGACTTTCAGCTTCTCGTCACGAACCGCATCGGCCCGCATGGAGGGCGGCGGCTCCATGGCGACGAGGCAGAGCAGTTGCAGGATGTGGTTCTGCACCATGTCGCGCATGGCGCCGGCCTTGTCGTAATAGCCGGCCCGCCCCTCGACGCCGAGTTCCTCGGCCACCGTGATCTGCACATGGTCGATGTGGGCGGCGCTCCAGAGCGGCTCGAAAAGCGCATTGGCGAAGCGCAGCGCCATGAGGTTCTGAACCGTCTCCTTGCCGAGGTAATGATCGATCCGGTAGATCGATGCTTCCGGGAAAACGCGGCCGATGCCCTCGTTCACCGTCAAAGCCGACGCGGCAGCCTTGCCGATCGGCTTTTCGAGGACGATGCGGGTGCGGGCAGCGTTGAGCCCATGCTTGCCGATCGTCTCCGCGATCGGAACGAAGAGTTCGGGCGCCGTGGCGAGGTAATAGACTACCGTGTCGTCCGGGCACGCCTCGACGAGTTCCTTCAGTTCGTCCCAGCCCTCCGGACGCGAGGCATCCGCCGAAACATAGCTGATACGGTCGATGAAGGCCTCCAGCGAACCGTTGGCTTCGGCCGCCAAATGGGCCACGGACTCCCGCGCCATCTCCTGGTACTCGGATCGGGTCAGGGGCCGGCGCGCCACGCCGATGATGCGGGCCCGCGGCGGGATCTGGCCGGCAAGGTCCCGATGCAGCATGGCGGGCAGCAGCTTGCGACGCGCAAGGTCGCCGGTGGCTCCGAAGACGACGAGCGTGAAGGGATCGACGGGGATGACGCGACTCGTCATGGTGTCTGCTCTCTGTTCGACGGATCGATCTTGCGCCATCGTAGGCACGGGGCGTGCCAGGACGGTAAGACGCTCCAGTCATGTGGCGGGCCCGCTTGTCGGACTGCGGAACCGCTGAGTCGAGGCGATCCACTACGGCGTGTCGCGTCGTCCTGCAACTTCGGGCCCGCGATGCCACCTTTCGGCAAGGGCAGCGTTGAACCGCGGCTGACATCAAACAGGATATCGTCATGAGCGTCTTCGGCTCCATTCTCTCCAAAATCTTCCATCACGCGGGCGCTACGCCCCCCGAGCAACAGACGGCTTCGGCCACGCCGGCACCCGCTCCCACCGTCGATCCCGGTGCGGTGCCGGCTGCACCGACTTCCTCCGCCCCGGCGGCTCCGGTCGCTCCCGCGGCTCCGGCCACCGCTGCGACTTCGGCCGCCAGTGCGGCGCCGGCCGCCAGTGCGGCGCCGGCCGCCGTGCCTTCCAGCCCTCAGCCGACAGTCGATGTCGCGGCCGTGCTCGAAGGACTCGCGGCCAAGAACAGCCAGAAGCTCGATTGGCGCCATTCCATTGTCGACATGATGAAACTGCTCGATCTCGACAGCAGCCTCTCGTCGCGACAGGAGCTCGCCAAGGAGTTGCACTACACCGGCGACATGAGCGACTCCGCCAAGATGAACATGTGGTTGCACGGCGAGGTGATGAAGAAGCTCGCGGCCAACGGCGGCAAGGTGCCTGACGATCTCCGCGCTTGATCCCCAGCTTCTACGGTGCGTCGGCCCAGATGAGGTGGCATCCGACGTGATGGCGCCGACGATCTGCGTGATCTTGAAGAGCGCCGATCCGTCCCGGGCAGGCGTGCTCGACGACGTCCGGCGTTACGGGTTCTCCCTCGCTATCCTGATCGACGCCGCGGAGTGCGACCTCAGTTGGCCCGGGCTGGAGGTCCGAGCCGTGCCGTCGGTTCGGCTGTGCGCCGAACTGCTGCATCGTTTGAGTGAGCCCGACGACACCGTCATGCTGATCGACGCAGAGCGTCGCCTCGCGGGCTTCAACTGGCTCGATCTCGTGCTTCGGCTCGCTTCACGACCTCAGTCGAGAGCGGCCGTCGCGCTCCTGGCCGACGAGCCGGACACAGCCGTCGCGGCCCTTGTCAAACGCACAGCCGTCGGGGCGCTGCGACCGGTGGATCCGCTGGCGGGGCTGGCCGAGAGCCCCGATAGCGTGATCGTGCACTACCACGGTACGGAGCCCGTGCCCGACGAACCAAGGCAGGCCGTCTTCTTCGATCGGGATGGCGTCATCAACGCCGATCACGGTTATGTCGGCGACGTCTCCCGGTTCGTGTTTCTTCCGGATGCCATCGCCGGCGTGAAGATCGCCAACGATCGCGGCGCTCTGGCGTTTCTCGTCACGAACCAATCCGGTGTCGCGCGCGGGTACTATACGGAGCAGGACGTCGCTCGGCTCCATCATCACATGGCGCAAGAGATGCGTCGACACGGCGCTCACTTCGACGACGTCCGCGTCTGCCCCCACCTTCCCGATGGGATCGTGGCCGCCTATAGGCTCGCTTGCCCATGCCGGAAGCCCAAACCCGGCATGCTCCTCGACATCATGCGGCACTGGCCGGTCGAGCGGGCACGCAGCGTCATGATCGGTGACAAGGAGAGCGATCTGGAGGCGGCGCAGTCCGCTGGGCTGACCGGCATGCTCTATCGCGGAGGTCCACTGACCGATCTGGTCATCGCGTCCCTCACGCGAGACAAACGATCGGTCTGAAGCACGTCAGGCCGTCTCCGGCGAAATCTTCGATGCGTCGGAAGACCGTCGATTCGAGACCATCATCGCACGTCTTCGAGATCTCGAAGCAGGGCCGCCCGCGCCGACGCGCCCTCCGCCAGCAGGTGAACGTGGATCTCGTTCGCTCCGTCCGAAACAGCGTCGCGCAATCGGTCGCTCGTGTAGAACAGGTCGGGGAGTGCTCCCGTCTCGTCGGCCACCAAGATGCGACGTTCCCCGACGGCATCCCGCACCACGGCCAGCACGACCGCATCGTGAAACCGCGACGCGTCGTCGATCGATGTCGCGCGGTGCAAGGGGAAGATCGAGAACAGGTAGCGGCGCCCGCTTGCGCCACGCCAGTGTAGAAACCGACGCGAAAGATCGCTTCCGACCAGTCCGACGAGCGGCTGGTTCAACGCCGGACGGCGATCCGACACCCGGGAACCCGCGGTCTCGACGCGCGGGATGGCAACATTCTGTTTCATGTCTGTTCCCCGACGACGAGAACAAACGTAGAACTCTCGGTGGCGAGCGTCAATCCCGATCGCGGCGTTTTCCCGCCAAAAAAACGGTCAGGGCCGTCTCGCGACGACCGGCGCTACGGGTCCACCCGGCACCATGTCGTGTTGCGACTTCAGCGAAGGATCGATCGCCATGGCTTCTGCCATGAGAGCATCGCTGTTCGATTCGATGACGTCGCGAAGCCGATTGTGGAACACGGCTCTGTCGAGACCGGGCCCGATGGGTTCGAGGAACTGCAGCACGATCGTGCCGGGCCGCCGGATAAAGGAGCGGCGCGGCCAGAAGAGGCCCGAATTCAACGCCACCGGCACACAGGTGGCGCCGGTTTCGTTGTAGAGATAGGCGACGCCGAACTTGTAATCCGGGGCGGCACCCGGAGGACGTCGCGTGCCTTCGGGAAAGATGAAGACCTGCCGCCCCTCGGCGAGCACGATCTTGGCCTTCCGGCTCACCTGCGTCAGCGCCGAGCGGCCACTCGCACGATCGATGGCGATCTGGTCGCTCTGGGCCAGGTACCAGCCGAACAGCGGGATCCGGGTCAGCTCCCGCTTCAGCACGAAGGTGAAGTCGGAGTACAGGCTCGCGAACGCAATGATCTCGATGAAGGACTGGTGCTTGGACGCGATGATGCAAGCCTGGGACGGGACGTTCTCGAGCCCGCGGAACTCGACCCGCGTGCCGCAGATCCAGCGCAGCAGCAGCAGGGAGGCCTTGCCCCAGAGGTTCGCCATACGCAGCACCGCATGTCGGCCGAACAGCATCGTGGGCAGGCCGGCCAGCATGAGGACGATCAGCACGAGATAGAACAGGACGTTGAACAGGGCGGAACGCACGGCCAGCATGGCGCCCCTTGTGCCAAAGCCGGTGCCGGGAGGCAAACCGAGACGCATCTGCGTGGAGGCATGCGCGCCGGCCGAAGGCGACGCCCGTCGACCCGATCAGGTCCTGTCGAGAGTTCGAGATCGGCGTTGGAGCTTCAGCTTTCGATATCGTCGATGCGAGGAGCAAGGCCGCGGAGCAACCCAGCGTGTCATCCAGGATGGGCCGGGTTGATACGCCGCGCTCACAAATGACGTCGATCAGCAGCCGGATCGTGCGGGAGGCGTACCGAAGTCTCCTGCTCCGAACCCTCGGATCAGCTCGGGTCAGCCGTGCCTGCGGGCGAGGTCGCGGCGGAGGATCCGGTGTCCGCCGCGTAGGAGGGCGAGATGCCGATACGCAAGGTCGCGGCGAGGTACTTCACGTATTCCCAGCCGATCAGCCGGGCGCTTGGCCCGTCGGCCCACCATGCGCGGGCGCGACCCCGTTCGGAGACCACCGGATAGGCCAGAAGTTCGACGTCGGGCAAAGCCGACCCGATCTCGGCGAGGGCGCGGGGCATGTGATAGTTCGAGGTCACGACGATCAGCGACCGGATATGGTTGGCTCGGACCCAACGCTCCGTCTCGGCCGCATTGCCGACCGTATTGGCGGCCTCGTAGCCGAGCGCGATGCAGCAGTCGATGAGCTCTCTCGCGGCCGGGGTCTGCCTGACGATCTCGCCCCGTGTCGTCAACGGATTGACGCCCGTGATCAGCAACCGGTCGGCGCGCCCCGCGGCCAAGAGTTCCACGGCGTCCGAGATCCGGTCGGCACCCCCGGTCAGGGCCACGGCGCCCTCGGCATGGCGGTTCAACGGTGTCTCGGACGCGGCGATCCGGTCGAGGAACGAAGCGAAGCTCCATGCCAGCGCGAGACCACCGACCAGGCAAAGGCTGAACGCCAGCGTCGCCACGGTGAGCAGCCTGCTCGAACGTTTTCCCCTGCCGCTGTCCATCGCCGATCTGTGCCGCCTCATGATGACCAAAAGCTTAACACGGAAGACAGAATGCGCCGTCGAGACGCTACGCTGCTCGCGCCCTCATGCCAGTGCGCGCAGATGTTTGAACACGATGGCCCGCGACATGGATCCGGTGGCGAGGGCCGTTCCGAGCGCGATGGCCGCGATCGCGAGGTAACCCCGGAAGCCCAGCGCAAAGGTGCCGAACAGGGCTTCGACCTGATCGGCACCGGCCGAATCGGCCAAGGTCGTCGTGAAGAACGCCGCCGCCAGAAAGGCGAGACAGGCTCCGCAGCCGCCGATCAGGCCGCCCTTCAAGCCGAGCCTCAGAAAATGGCGCTGGAACTCGCGTGCGATGAAGCGGTCCTCGGCACCGACGAAGTGCAGGATCCCGATGATCTCCCGGTTGCCTGCCATGACGCCGCGGGTCGCAAAAGCGACCGCAAGTCCCATGGCGGTCAGCACCAGCACGAAGATCACGGCCGCCATGGCGACCAGCGTGTCGGCCATCGCGGCGAGCCTGTCGAGCCAGGCGCGGTGGTCGTCGAGGCTCGCGCCCGGAATGGTACCGAGCTGGGCGCGCAAGCCGTCGAGGTCGGGGCGGCCTTCGGGCTTCACCTTCACGACGATCAATCGGGGGATCGGCAGATCGTTGAGGTCGAGACCGACCCCGAGCCACGGCTCCAAGAGCTTCTCGGCCTTGTCCTTGCCGAAGACCTCGACGCCCTCCACGTCGCTCGTGGCACGGGCGACCGCGGCCGCCTTGGCGACATCGGCCTCGATGTCACGGCCCGCCAGCGGCCGCACCTGGACCGTCATCTCGCGCCCGACCGCGTGCTGCCACGTGCGAGACGTCCCGGCCACCAGGATGGCACCGCCGGCCGCGAGCGAAGCCAGGAACGTCATGATGGCGATGACGGTCACGAGGGCCCGGCCGGCAATGGAAGAGGCCGGGACGAGCGGCACGTCGCGGCGCGACGGGAACGTCCCTGCCTCAGGACCGCGAGCGCCCTGCGCCGGTTCCGCGAGGGTGTTCATGGCGGCGCGACTCCCCCCGACCTCATTCATAGACATAGAGGCGACGGTCGCCGAGAACCAAGCGCCGCATCTGGCTGAACTGGTCCATCAGGGCGAGGTCGTGGGTCGCGATCACCACCGACGTGCCGGATTTGTGCAGTTCCATGAAGAGCCTCAGCAGCCGTCGCGCCAGGGACGGGTCGACGTTTCCGGTCGGCTCGTCGGCGAGAAGGAGTTCCGGCCTGACGATCAGGGCTCGGGCGATGGCGGCCCGCTGCTTCTCGCCACCCGACAGCACCTGGGGATGGACCTGCATGCGCTCGCCGAGTCCCACCCAGCGGAGAAGTTCCACGACCTCGGCCCGATAGGTCGCCTCCTCGCGCCCCTGCACGCGGAGCGGCAACGCCACGTTTTCATAGGTGGTCAGGTGGTCCAGCAAGCGAAAATCCTGGAACACCACGCCGATCCGGCGGCGAAGATGCGTGATCGTATCCTTGTCGAGCGTCGCGGCGTCGCGGCCGAACAGCGTGATCAGGCCACGGGTGGGTTTCAAGGAGAGAAGGATCAGGCGCAGCAGCGTCGTTTTTCCGGCGCCCGAAGGTCCTGTCAGGAACTGGAAGCTCTGAGGCTCGATCGTGAACGAAAGGTCCTTGAGGATCTCCGCCCCCATGTCATAGCGCAGGCCGACGTTCTCAAAGCGGACCAAACCCCACTCCGCATGCTGTCCTCGTGACACCCCTTTGTCTAGCACAGTGCGTTTAACCGCGCCTTAACCATAACAACGTTGAATAGTCGGAGGGAGAGCGGTATCGCGGTCCCATCCTCCAATTCAGATGCGCGGCTTCCATGCTGATCCGTTGCCCGACCTGCGCGAGCGGCTACGAGCTCGATGCGGACCTTCTGACGGAAGGGCGTATCCTGCGGTGCGCCCACTGCCGAGATGCCTGGGCGCATTCGGCTCGCCTCGTGGACGCTTGGGCCACGACGCCGCAGGATCGTCTCGCGAGCCCCGACGGGAAGGATCTCGTCACCGAGGCCCGCTCGGGCCGGGGTGGGGTGGAGCCCGCTGCCACGCCGCCCCGCAGCCTTGCATCGGTGCTGGTGCGGTCGATGACCGGATCGAGTATCGCCGGTTCGCTTCGGCAACACGCAACGGCGATCTCCAGCGCGACACTCCTCCTGGCGGCCGTTGGCGGCGGGATGGCGGCGGTCGCGGCGAAGGAGCATGTCGTCGCGGCGTTTCCGCCCAGCGCCGCGGTCTTCGCGACTTTGGGCCTCCCCGTGAACCTGCGCGGCCTCGCGCTCGGCGAGATCCGTTCCACCGTGGAGACCGGCGCGGGAGCATCGACCCTGACGCTCGAGGGGCATATCACCAACATGCGGCCTGAAAGCTCGGCCGTGCCGCCGATCCGCATCGCGGTACGCGACAGCAGCCAGCGCGAGCTCTATTACTGGACGGTACCCGCGCCGAAGCCTCGGCTCGACGTGGGTGAAACGGTCCTGTTCCGCAGCCGGTTGTCCGCCCCGCCGCGCGACGGGCAGGACCTCGTGGTCAGCTTCGCCGAGGCCTTGGCGCCGGCTCGCAACCATGTCGCGGAGGCTGGTGCGGGCGACAGGTAACGGGCCCGATCCCATGCAGCACGAGCGGCACATCAGACCCCTGTTCGACGAGCAGAGCATCGCCGAACGGACGCGCGGCATGGCGGCCGACATCGCCGCGACCCGACCCGAGGACCTCCTGGCCGTCGCGGTGCTCAAGGGTTCCTTCATGTTCGCGGCCGACCTCTTGAGGGCGCTGCACGGGGCCGGGCTCTCGCCGCAGGTCGAATTCATGCAGCTGTCGAGCTATGGCGCCGGCACCCACTCGAGCGGTCAGGTCACCGTGGTCCGCGATCTCGACTCCGGCGTCGAAGGCCGCGACGTGGTCCTGATCGACGACATTCTGGAATCCGGCCGCACGCTGGCCTTCGCCAAGGACCTTCTGACGAAGCGTGGCGCCCGCCGCGTCATGATCGCGGTGATGCTGGAAAAGCCGGGTAAGCGGGCGGTCGCATTGGATGCCGATTTCGTCGGCTTCCTTTGTCCCGACCTGTTCGTCGTAGGCTATGGCATGGACGCGGCGCATCGCTACCGGCAATTGCCGTTCATCGGGGTGGTGGAAGACTAGAGCGCTTTCGCCTTCGGCGAATTCGCTCCAGCTTAGAATGTCGAGCAGTTTGATCGGGATGGAATCGCAAGAGCGATCCCATCTGATCCGACACTGCTCTAGGCAGCCTCGCGTGGCCACAGCCTCGATCGACTTGGCTTTTCGCCGCGAATCTCGTGCCTGACTTGCGGAACTCTGCTCAGGCCCGGTTCGGTCTCGCATTCCATCGGGGAAGCACCCGGCCGGCGGTCCAGCACGCCCTTGAAGAGCGCCGCGGCTGACCTCTTGATGCTGCGGCCGCTGAAGCGGCTTATACCAGTCTGCATTGAAGCAGACTCCTGCATCTGGACCCTCATCCTGAGCCGCCGTCGTAGACGGCGAGTCACCCTCGGCCCAAGCTTCGAGACGGCCCTGCGGGCCTCCTCAGCACGAGGATCGTGGAAAAGCGGCTCAGTGCGACGAGTTCACGTCAACGCAGGTTGTATTAGCCCAGCGTCACGTCGACGACTTCGCGACCATCGAGAACGCGACGGGCCTTCTCGCGGTCGATGTCGCCCTCCCAGGACGCGACCACGACCGTCGCGACGCAATTGCCGATGAGATTGCCGCAGGCGCGTGCCATGCCGATGAACCAGTCGATCGACAGCACGAGGACGAGACCGATGACCGGGATCGACGGCACGGCCGACAGCGTTGCGGCCAGGATCACGATGGCCGAACCCGGGATGCCGTGCGCGCCCTTCGAGGTCACCAGCGAGACGCCGAGCACCAGAAGCAGGTCGCCCAAGGACAGCGGCGTATTGGTGGCCTGGGCGATGAAGACCACGGCGAGCGTGAGATAGATCGAGAAGGCGTCGAGGTTGAACGAATAGCCGGTCGGAACGACGAGGCCCACGACATCGTCCTTGATGCCCATCCGCTCGAGCTTGCGCATGATCTGCGGCAGCACGGCATCCGAGGACGCCGTCGCCAGCACGATGGTGAGTTCCTCGCGCAGGTACGAGATGAACCTGACGATGCTCAGGCCCGCCGTCCGCATCACGAGACCCAGAATGCCGAGGACGAAGAGGGCGACGGACGCGTAGAACAGCAACACGAGCGTCAGCAGCTGCTTGAGCGAGCCGACCCCGTATTTGCCCACCGTGAACGCGATGGCGCCGAGCACGCCGAGCGGCGCCACCCGCACGATCAGCCCCATGGCCTTGAACAGGACCGTCGAGAGGGCCTCGATGAGGCCGACGACGCGCTTGCCTTGCTCGCCGCCCACCAGGGCTAGGCTGATCCCGAAGATGATGGCGAAGAACAGGACCTGCAACACATCGTTGCGAGCCAGGGCGTCGAAAGAGGTCGTTGGGATGATGTTGAGCAGGAAGCTGCCGATTCCGGCGCCTTGCAGGTGACGAGCATTTTCCGAGTAGGAGGCGAGGGCCTTGGCATCGAGCGTCGCGGGATCGATGTTCATGCCACGACCCGGTCCGACGAGGTAGGCCAGCACGATACCGAGCGCCAAGGCGACGGTCGTCATTGCCTCGAAATAGACCAGCGCCTTGATCCCGACCCGGCCGACCTTCTTGAGGTCGCCCGTGGCCGCGATGCCGTGCACCACTACACAGAACACGATGGGTGCCACGACCATCGAGATCAGCTTCAGGAAAGCATCGCTCAACACCTTCAAGCCGATGGCGAAGTCCGGAACCACCATGCCGAGCACGATGCCGAGCAGCAACGCCACGACAACCTGAACGAACAGCGATTTGTAAAGGGGCGCGCGAACCGCCGGTGCCGGAAGGGCGATGTCGGTCATGGGCATTTCTCCATGCGCCCGGACATCGCAAGGATTGTGCCGGAGGAACCGC
>CAXUOD010000007.1:10825-31877 GCA_964252585.1 uncultured Lichenihabitans sp.
AAACCGGCACCGTGCAGTGCCGGCCCTGGATCAGTGTCCGGCCTTCTTCTTCAGCGCATCGATGCGCTTCGAGGCTTCGGCCTTGGTCAGACCATCTTCGTAGCCGTCGGGCTCGTGGCTCTCTTCGGACAGCGTCTTGAGATAGGACGCCTGAGCGCCCGTCATCGGCTCGCCGCCGGTGGTCCAGTTGTCCGGATCCTTGACCGTGTTGGACCCCGGGTTCTCGTCGAGCTTGGGATTGTGAGTATCGTCTTGGCTCATGGGATCACCTTGCGTGTTCACGAAATGTCCCGATCAATGCCCAGCCTGTACCTCCAGTTCCATCAGCCGCGAGCCGCCGCGGTTTCGCTGACGGCGGCCTGCCGCAGCAGCATCAGATCGGTCGCGATCGTGACGAGGCCGAAGCCGCGCTCCACCATGGCGTGGGCCTGCGTGCCCGAAAAGCAGAACAGCCCCGCGACCTTGCCCGCCGCCGCGGTGCCGGCCGCGATGCGGTCCAACGCCGCATCGACCGAGGCCGAGAAGGGATCGATGGCGGCCCCGGCACTCAAGGCGATGGAGAGATCGGAAGGCCCCACGAAGACACCGTCGATCCCTGGAACGGCCAGGATATCGTCGAGAGCGTCGAGGGCGGCCCCGGTCTCGATCATGGCAATGCAGAGTTGCAGGCCGTTGGCGGCCGCGAAATAGTCCTGGCCCGACAGGCCCGTAAAGGTCGTGGCCCGGCCCGGGCCCCAACTGCGGCTGCCGGCGGGCGGATATTTGCAAAAAGCCGCAAAGCGCCGAGCGTCTTCGGCCGTGTTGATCATCGGCGCGATGACGGCCGCAGCACCGGCATCGAGGAGCCGGGAGGCGCTCGGGAAGGCTTCGACCGGGACACGGACGATGGCGGGCTTGCCCACCAGGGCCGCCGCCGCAACGCCCGCCGCCGCGGACGTTTCGTCGAACTGCCCATGCTGCATGTCGAGCACGACGCTGTCGAACCCGCCCTGCAGCAGGGCCTCGACCACGGCGGGAGCCGGCGTCCCGATCCAGGCCGAGACGACGGGCCGGCCGCCCCGAAGCGATCGAGACAGAGCTGCGATGGGGTGTTGCTGCATGGTCGGGGCGCTTCCTGTCTGCGATCCGCACCATCTTGGCGATGAGCGCCGTCGCTTGTCCGACGGCAGACTACTAGCGGGACGCGACGCCAGCAACGCGATCGCTAGAGCGAGTCTCCCCTACCCCTCACGCGCCGTCGGTCTCACGCGGCCCACGGCTTTCTCCTCGGCGAACCTGGCGGTCAGCCAGGCATCGAGCTTGTCGAGGGCGGGGCTGCCGACCGTCGGGGCCGCCGGAGGGTTCACGTAGCCGGCGGCTTTCAGCCGGGCGTGGATATCGTAGAGAAGATCGCTGGTGACGCGCGTTCGCCCTTCGACATCCTCGATGAAGCAGACGAGGTCGAAGGTCATGTTGGCTTCGGTCAACCCGGTAAAGAAGACTTGCGGGGTCGGGATGGACAGCACCTGCTCGTGCGCCTTGGCGGTGCCGATCAGCGCCGTGCGGACCTCTTCGGGATCGGCCGAGAGCGGCAGGACGAAGGGGAGCTTCACGCGACCGACGCGGTCGTTGCGGACCCAGTTCTTCACAACGCCGGCGACCAGGCTTGCATTGGGCATGATGACGAGCGCCCGGTCGAAGGTTTCGATTTCGGTGCTGCGGACGTTGATGCGACGCACGAAGCCTTGTTCAGCCCCGACCTCCACCCAGTCCCCGACCCGCACGGCTCTCTCCCAGAGCAGGATCAGACCGGAGACGAAATTATTGGTCACGGTTTGCAGGCCGAGGCCGATGCCGAGCGACAGGCCGCCGGCGATCAGCGTCAGCCGCTCGAAGCTGAGCCCGAGGTAAGCCAGGGACACCGAGAGCGCGACGATGACCCCGATATAGCCGAGGCTCGTCTTGATCGAGTTCTGCAGCCCCGTGTCCAGCCTCGTATGGGGCAGGTACTTGGTCTCGAGCCAGCCCTGCAACGCCCGGGTCGCCCCGATGGCGAACCAGAAGAGCAGCACCGACACCATGATGGCCGAGATCGAGATCCTGACGTCGCCGACCGAGAAGCCGAAGAAGGCCGCCTGCACGGTCGCCACCATGTCGCCCGACTCGATCCGCCACGGCGCGAGAACCAGGACGACGGCCACGACGAAGAGCGACAGGCGCACGAGGCCGGACAGCAGGATGGCGATCTGTGCCAGGCTGTCGGGACGGAAGCTGAACAGCTCGGTGAGCCCCCTGCCGAGGAGGGTGGTCGGCTTCAAGGCCGCCGCGAAACCTTCCTCGGTGAGGACCAGCAGGAGATAGAGAAGGGCGAGGGTCCCGGCGATGGCGGTCAGCTGTTCCACCAGGAAGGCCGCAAAGGCCACGTAACCGACCAGCACGGCCGCGAGCAGCACCAGGGCCACGATGCGTCCGGTGAACCGCAGGAGCGCCGCCCAATGGTCGCTCGATGCTGGGCTTGTGGAAGCTCCGGCGGCGTTGCGGCGGAGCCAAGCCTTGCGCAGGGCGGCGCCGATCACGACCACGACCGCGAGCGCCGCGAGGCCTCTCGTCGCGATCGCGGTCTGCACGCTCACCGTGACGAGGTCGTTCAAGCCCTCGACGACGTGCTGGAAGGCTTGAATGGCGGTGATCGAAATGGTGACGTGATAGAGGGACTTGGCGGTTGCGTCGCTGACCGGCGGCAGCCGCCAGTTCGCACTCTTTGGCGCCAGGAGACCGCGGGACAGGCCGGTGCCGACCGCCACGACGGAGACCCCCACCGCCAAAGCCGTCTCCAGTCTCTGGAGACCGATCGGAAGGTCGAAGGCCTGCGAGAGGCCCTCGAGCGCCAGCACGGCCCCGACCGGGACGATCGCCGTGAACACCGCCACCCGCAGGGCTGCGGCGGCTTTGCGCAGGCGGGTCGGATTGGCTTCGCTGTTCCGGCTGCGGACCCTCACCGCGACGCGCCACACCGGCCAGTAGGCCACAACGATCGCGCCCAGCAGGCCGCCCAGGGTCGACCTTTGCAGCAGGGAGAGCCGGAGCAGCGACGTCGTGAACCAATCCTGCACGACGTCCACGACCTGCAGCAGCTTGCCCGCGATCTCGGCGCCGACAGCGGCCCAGAGCGCCGGATCGAGAAGGCTCGCCGAGCGGGCGAACAGGTCGTGGGCGAAGAGCGCGCGACGACGCGCCAGGATCGTGTCGCTGATCTGTCCGGCCTGGACCGCCATGACCTTGGCGCGCTTGGCCGTCGCATCGAGGTCGTTGAACAGCGACTGCTGGGCCTCCCGTTCCTTGGCGATATCGGGCGCTTCGGTGGTGCCCGACTTCGGATCGGGTTGCGGCCCGAGCTGCGCCAGGCGCGCCTTGGCGGCATCGATCCGCGGGTTGAGCTCGGACACGACCGCGTTCATCTGGACCACGACCGGGTCGACCTGTCCGCGCAGTTGCTGGAGGACCGCATCGCTCATATCGGAGCGCGTCAGGCGCGACTCGATCATGTCGATCGTGCCCTTCGCGGCATCGAGGTCGCCCGCTGCCTTGGTCGGAACCTGCGCCGCAAGCGGCCCCGACGCCACGATGGAGACGATACACAGGAGCAAGGCGGCAAGAGGGAACAGCACCAGGGCGGTTCGGCTCGGGCGTGCCGGCGGTGTCACGGCAGGTGAAGGGATCGCAACCACGGCCGGCAACCCCTTCAATACAGGGGCCGCAGGCGAACCGGCGTGCGGACCGGCCCGATCGACAAGTTTCCGCCCGCGAGAATGATCGGCAGGGCGACGTTTCCGGCGTCGCCGGCGTCGGCCGGCGCTCCGAGGGGCGAGCCGTTCAAGAGCTTGGCCATCAGCCCCCCGACCTCGACGGCCCGCAGCGGGATGCCGAGTTTCTCGGCCAGCGGACCGAAGCCCGACAAGCCTGCCTGAAGCCGGCCCGCGAGACGGTGTTGGTCGTCGAGACCGACGGCTCCGCTGGCCTCGGCCTTGAGGTCCCCCTTGTTCAGCATGGCGCGCGAGACTTCGACCTTGCCGCCGCTCAATCGCCAGCGGTCCACCGTGGCGGGACCGAAGTCGGGCAGGTCGCCGAGCGCGTGCGTGATGATCCCCTTGATCTCGGTATCGAGGGGAACGGCGTCGCCGGTCGCGGCATCCAGGGCCGGAACCGAGGCACCGGCGACCAGGAGTTCAACCGCATCGGCCAGATCGTCGACGGGCCTGCCACTCGCCGGTCCGACGTGGAGCTCCGCATGTTCGGCGCTGCCGCCGTCCCCGTCCGACAGCGCCAGATCGGGTTGTTCGACGTCGACCGCGACCCGCTTCATCCCGCCGATGAGCCCGCGTAGCGTCACGTGGAGCTCGGCCCATTTCAGGGTGAAGTCCGCCTTCTCGTTCTCGCTCGTGTACGCCAAGGGCCCCTGGACCGCGACGTCGACGGAACTCGGCTCGTACAACCAGGACACGGCCTTGAAACCAGAGACATGGCCTTCGGCCTTGGCCCCATCGACCGTCCCGGCGAAGCTCGGCTCGCGGCACGCCAGGGTGATGCGGAACGGGAAGCCGCCGACCTTGCGGTCCGGGCAGGTCCACTGCCGGCCGTGCGCCGCCTCGGCGGCCAACCACTGGTCCATGGCGCCGAGGCTTTGCTGCCGCGCCAGGACCCATAGAACCGACCAACCCAGGACCAAGACGAGCGCCGAGAAGAACGGCAAAACCAGGAAGGGGCTGACGCGTCGCCTGGGACGGCGGAGCCTGACCTCGCTCACGGCTGCGCCCCGCTCGCCACGCCACGGCCCGGCATGCTACGGCCGGGCGTCCCGGCGCGTCGTCGTCTCGATCGGCGGCCGGTTGCCGCCGCAACGGAGCCAGCCAGCGCGTGACCCCGACGATTCGGAAATCGGCCGACGACCTCTGGATCTTCGCCTATGGGTCCTTGATGTGGCGCCCGGACTTCACCTATGAAGAACATCAGCGAGCGCGCGTGTACGGCCTCCATCGCGCCCTCTGCATCTATTCGCACCATTACCGAGGAACCACCGAGCATCCCGGCCTCGTGCTGGGGCTCGATCGCGGTGGATCCTGCGTCGGCCTGTGCTTTCGTATCGCAGCCACCGTGCAAGCCGCAACCCTGGAGGCGGTGCGGCGCCGGGAGTTGATCACGGGAGTGTATGAAGAGATTGCGGCGCCGGTGCGCCTCGACGATGGCCGGCGGTTCTCCGCCGTGACCTTTGCGGCGAACCGCGGGCACGTGCAATATGCGGGCGCCCTGCCCGCCGCGGAAATGGCTCGCCTCGTGACGCAAGGACGAGGCATCGCCGGACCGAACATCGACTATGTCCGCAACACACTCGACCACCTGCGCGATCTCGGTATCGAGGAGCGCCGCCTCGCCGAAGTGGTCCGACGCTGCGCGGCCGGCCGGGACGACATCCCGCCGCTGCCGCGAGGCGCTTCCTGATCGGTCCGGTGGGAAGACGTCGACTCAGAACAGTTCGAGGTCTTCGTCCTCCTCTTCGACGTCGCGCCCGGCCAGCCGTCCGGCGAGCCCCGCCAGGGAGAGCGTTGCGGCATAGTCGTGAAGGTCGATCGGCTCCGATCCGATCCGGCATCGCCCCACGGCGGCCAGAAAGGTCGACAGCCCGTGCAGGGTCTGCTCGATCAGGTCGAGCTTCTGGGCCTCGAGCATGAGGCCCGGTTCCTCGACCGCCGCCACCGCGAGCGCCGGACCGAGCGACGTCTGCAGCCCCCCGACGGCTTTCGCCAAGCTCGCGATTTCATGACCGACGCGTTGCACCAGGAGTGCCGCATCGCTTTCGCCTCGCGAGAGGTGTCGGGGGGCCAAGGCGGAAACAGCTTGCACTCTGCGCATGGGAAACTCGCGGGATCGATGAGGGTCCGGGGCGAGCATCGGTCGAGCTCGGGTTCCCCGTCGGAACGATGGCAGGCAAGCGTCAGTCGCCCCCTCTCCGTCCTCTTCGGGACGGAGAGGGGGCGACGGTTGGCCGGCGCTCGCAATCGATAAGGCGCGCCGGCTCTTTTGAGGCAGCAGTGTCTCGAACCTGGCAACGTGCTCGGATGGCCACTGGTCCAAACAGATCAATCATCTGTTTGGGTCGGACCACTAGAAGAGCTCCATATCGCCGCTCGACGGCGTGATCGGAGGCGGCGGAGTCGTCCGCTCCGTCACGCTCATGAAGCTGCGCCGCGCCCGCCCGGTCACGGGCCAGAACTGGATCCTGCGCCCCTGCGGACCGCCGAGGCATTCGGAGGCGATCTTGATCCGCTCCCGTTTCAGGAAGCTGACCGCGAAGGCACCGTTGAGGGATCCGACATCGGTCACCCCACGGAGGGTCCTGGCGCCCCCGAAGAGCTTGGCTTCGAGTCGGGACCTGACGGCGCCACGGGCCAGCATGGCGTTGACCAGGAGTTCCATGGCATGCACGCCGAAGCGTTCCGCAGCCCCGGACGGGCCTCCGTCGGCGTCGCCGGGCAGGAGGAAGTGGTTCATGCCGCCGATACCAGCCACCGGATCGTGCAGGCAGGCGGAAACGCAGGATCCCAGCAAGGTGGACAAGACCTCGTTCGGGTTGTCGCTGACGCGCTGCTCGCCCTGAATCACGTGGTGGTTGATCTGGGGCCCGCTCTGCTGCTTCGGCAGGCCGATGCCGCCCAGTGAACCGCCGGCCATTACTGAAGCGCCCCGAACACCGCTTCGATCTTCTTCTTCAGCTCGGGGACCGACACGGGTTTCTTCAGGTAGTTGTTGACCTTGAGGCTCATGGCGAGCTGCAGGAACTCCTTGTCCTCCACGCCCGTGAGCAGGAAGAAAGCGCTCTTCTGCGTCGGCACATTGGCCCGAACGGCGCGCAACAGCTCCACGCCGTTGAGCTTCGGCATGTGGTAGTCCGAGATCACAAGGTGAGCCGGACTCTTCATCATGCATTCCAGCGCCTCGGCGCCGTCTTTGGCCATCGTGACATTCGTGATGCCGATGTCGGTGAGGGCCGAACGGATCAGAAGGCGGCTGGTCTGCTGGTCGTCCGCAATGATGACCTTCAGTGCTGAGGCGAGCGGCATGGTCTTACTTCCGATTCTGTTTGTTGGTCAGCGCGACAATTTCGGATCCGATCTTTCGAAGCGGCAACTGCTTTTCGACTGCACCGATTTCGAAAGCCACCTTCGGCATTCCGTAGATCAGTGAACTCGCGGCGTCCTGGCCGAGCGTGGTGGCCCCGGCGTGCCGAAGGGCCAGCAGGCCGTCCGCGCCATCGCGCCCCATGCCGGTCAGAATGACCCCGACCGCTTCGCCGCCCACCGCCTTCACGACCGAGCGGAACAGCACGTCCACGGAGGGACAGTGGCCGTTGACGGTCGGAGCCTCCTTGAGCCGGCAGCGAAGCCCGGTGGTGCGAACGACCTCCATGTGCTGGGCTCCGCCGGGCGCGATATAGATCGTCCCCGGCTGCAATGGCGCCCCGTCGGCCGCTTCCCGCACCGTGGCGATGCAGAGGCGGTCGAGCCGCTCGGCGAAGCTCTTGGTGAACATGGGCGGCATGTGCTGCGTGATGACGGTCGGCGCGCAATTCGCCGGCAGAGCCACCAGAACCGCGGTCAGGGCTTCGACGCCGCCGGTCGAGCTTCCGATCGCCACGACCCGACCATCCGGCGAGTAGGCCTGCGGGGCCGCAGCCGCGACCTGCGCGCCCTGCCGTCCGGCCGGCATACGAGCCGGCCCCATCCGGACCCCCGAGGCCATCCGGACCTTCTCGACGAGATCCCCGAAGGGGCGCGCATCGCCCATGGAGGGTTTCGTCACGCAGTCGATGGCGCCGATCTCCAGGGCCCGCGTCGTGATTTCGCCGCCCCGGAGCGTCAGGCTCGACACCATGATGACCGGCATGGGCCGCAGCCGCATCAGCCTTTCGAGGAAGTCGATCCCGTTCATGTTGGGCATCTCGACGTCGAGCGTCACGACGTCGGGGCTGAGATCCTTGATGGCTTGGCGCGCTTCGAGGGGATCGGCCGCATGGCCGACGACTTCCATATCCGGAGCGCTGTTGAGCACGGCCGAGATGAGCTGCCTCATGCTGGCCGAGTCGTCGACGACGAGAACGCGGCTCTTCTTCATGAACGACCTCCGGCGTGGCTGTAGATCGTGATGCCGACGTTGTTGAAGCGCGGCTGTGCGACGCCCGACAGCCTCTCGGAATGGCCGATGCAGAGAGTTCCGCCCGGCAGGAGCTTGCTGGAGAAGCGCTCCCAGATCTTGCCCTGGGTCGCCTCGTCGAAATAGATCACGACGTTGCGGCAGAAGATGACGTTGAACTGGCCGGCCATCGGCCATCTGCCGATGAGGTTCAGCTCGCGGAAGGTGATCAGGCGGCGGATGTCGTCGCTCGCGCTCAGCATCGCGCTGCCGTCCACCGGACGGAAGTACCGCGACCGGTCGGCCGCCGGCACGCTGTCCAGCGTCGGCTTGTCGTAGATGCCGGCCCGGGCTTCCGCGATGACGTTCGGATCGATGTCGGTCGCCAGGATCTTGACGTCGTGATTGCCGGCGTCGGGCATCACCGACAGAAGCGTCATGGCCATGGAATAGGGCTCGTGTCCCTTTGAACATCCCGCCGACCAGATCCGCACCCGTCCGCCGCGGCGTGCGGAGTCGAGGAGAGCGGGCAGGACCTTCTGCTTCAGGTGTTCGAAGTGGTGCGGCTCGCGGAAGAACCGTGTGACGTTGGTGGTCAGCGCCGCCATCATCTGCTGGCGTTCGTCCGCTCCCCCGGCTTCCGCCAGGAACGCGCAGTAATCGCGGAACGACTCCATCCCGAGGACGCGGAGCCGCTTGACCAGGCGAGAATAGACCAGGGTCGCCTTGGCGTCCGGGATGTAGATCCCGGCATCGGCATGCAGCATCGCGGCAATCTGACGGAAGTCTTCGGCCCGAAAGACGAATTCACCTTCGACGAGCTTGCCTTCCAGACGAGAGGGAGACGTCAGCGCAGAGGTCACGCGGCCTCTCTTTCCGTCACGGGCAACACCAGATCGAGCGTGATGAGACTGATCATCCGATCGTCGACGGCGAGTACGCCCGTAACGAAGCTGCGCGCCATGTCGGAGGCGACGTCAGGAGTTGGCTGGATCACGTCCGACGTGACCGTGAGGATTCCGGTGACGGCGTCGACCAGGAGGCCGACGATCTGCGGCCCGACCTGGGCCACGATGATCACGGCGCGCGCCGATGGTTCGGTGGGCGGCAGCCCGAGGCGGCTCGCGAGGTCCACGATCGACAGCACGGCACCGCGCAGATTGATGACGCCGCGGACATAGCCGGGAGAATGGGGAAGGGGCGTCGCGGGCGCCCAGCCTCGGATCTCGCGCACCGACATGATGTCGACGCAGAATTCCTGGTTTCCGATCAGGAAGGAAATGAGTTCGCGCGGCTTGGTGCCTTCGGTCCTGCTGGAGTTTTCCATCGTTCAACCTGCGAGTGCGAGAGAGAGTGCCTGATCGAAGCCGGCGCCCCCATCGGCGGAGACCGCGGCATCCACGTCGAGGATCAGAGCCACCCGCCCGTCACCCAGGATGGTGGCGGCGGCGATCCCGGGAACGTGCCCGTAATTCGTCTCGAGGCTCTTGATCACGACCTGACGTTGGCCCTGGATGGCGTCGACCAGCAGCGCGCTGCGGTGGCCGCCCTCGGTTTCGACGAGCAGCGCCACGCCGGCACGGGCATCCTCGACCGAGCCTCTGAACCCCATCACCAACCCGACGTCGACCAGCGGAATGAAGCCGTTACGCACGCCGATGACCCTCGAACTCCCACCGAAACTGTGCACGGCCGTGGCCTTCGGCAGCAGGATCTCGATGATGGCGGTCAACGGGATCACGAGCGTGTGGCCCGCCACCGTCACCACCATGCCGTCGAGAACCGCCAGCGTCAGCGGAAGGCTCATCGTGAACGTCGAACCCTGTCCGGGCCGGGACGTGATGGAGATGCGGCCGCCGAGCGCCTGGATGGAACGCTTGACCACGTCCATGCCGACGCCACGACCCGATATGTCCGAGATGGTCTCGGCCGTGGAGAAGCCCGGCAGGAAGATGAGGTTGTCGGTTTCCTCGTCGGTCAGCTTGCTGTCGGGCGGGATCAGCCCCTTCTCGATCGCGATGGCCCGGACGCGCGGGCGATTGATGCCGGCGCCATCGTCCGCGATCTCGATCACGATACGACCCGAGCGGTGCAGGGCCGAGAGCCGAACCTGGCCTTCCTCGGACTTGCCGACGGCGCGGCGAACCTCGGGCTTTTCCAAACCGTGGTCGATGGCGTTGCGGATCATATGGGTCAGCGGGTCGCTCAGGCGCTCGATGACGGTCTTGTCGACCTCCGTCCCCTCGCCTTCGGTGACGAGGCGGACGTTCTTGCCGACCTGCAGGGCCACTTCGCGGACCAGGCGCGGCATGCGCTGGAACACCGATTTGACCGGCTGGGCGCGGATCGCCATGACGCTGTCCTGGATCTCCCGGGTCAGCTGCTCGAGTTCGTCGAGGCCGACCGCGACCTGCGACATCCGGGCGAGCCCGGCCTCGTTGACCCGCTCGGCCAGCATGGCCTGATTGATCACGAGTTCGCCCACGAGGTCGATCAGGCGGTCGACCCGTTCGAGGTCGACCCGGATGGTCGGCGAGGCCTGGACGGTCGCCTTGTGCTCGGTTCCGGCGGCGTCGCCGGCAGGAGCTTCGGCGGCCGCCGGCAGGTTGGCGGGCAGCGGCAGCGGCGAGACGTTGGAGTCGCGAGGCTCTTCGGGTTCTGCCGCTGCGCCCGGTGCGGCATCGGCCGCCGCCGGTGCCCCGATGGCAGCAGGCGCCACGAGTTGCTCGATGACGAGCGTCGAATCCCATTCGACGAAGTCGAAGATATCGCGGATCGCGCCCTCGTCCCGCTCGGTCTCGAGCTCGATCGTCCAGCCGAGATAGGCGCCTTCGGGATCGAGTTCGGGCAGCCCCGGCAGGTCGCTCGTGTCGCAGGTCACCTCGATCGTGCCGAGAAAGGCCAGTTCCCGCATCAGAACCGCGGTCTCGTTGCCCTTGGCGTAGAGCTCGGGCCGCGGACGGAAGCCGATGCGGAACCGGTTCAGGGCGGGGAGATCGGCGAGGTCGTCGAAGTCCGAGAGGTCGATCGCGAGCGGCACGAATTCGAACTCGTCTTCGGCGGGCGGCGGGGCGGCGGCAACGACCGCGGGGGCCGGGGCCACGGGACCGCTGCCGGGCTGCGGGGTCGCCGAGGCCGAAAGGGCCGCGAGTTCGGCGGCGCTTCCGGCCGAGCGCGCGGGGTCGGAGGTCTTGTCGGCGCGCGCGGCCCGGACGAGATCGGCCAGGATGTCGGCGGCCCGCAGCATCGTCTTGACGACGGGCGGGGTCGGAGCGAGGCGCCCGGTGCGCACCAGCTCCATCGCGTTCTCGAACACATGGGCGAATTGCACGAGGTCGCCGAGATTGAAGGCGCCCGCACCCCCCTTGATGGAGTGGACGGCGCGGAACACCGCGTTCACGATTTCGAGATCGTGATCGCCGGCTTCGATCGCCAGGAGGCCCGTTTCGAGCTCCACCAGCTGTTCTTCGCATTCCTGGAAGAACGTCTGTTTTATGGCAGCTAAAGTGTCCAAACGAGCAACTCCCCAGTTCAGGCCGGCGGGTCAGGCGGCGACGCGGCGGACGGCATCGACCAGTTTGACGGGATCGAAAGGCTTGACGATCCAGCCCGTCGCTCCGGCAGCCCGCGCGCGCTGCTTCTTTTCGGTATCGCTTTCGGTCGAAAGGACCAGGATCGGCACGGCCCTCATCCGCGTGTCGCCCCGGACGCCGGCGATGAAGCCGAATCCGTCCATGCGCGGCATGTTGATGTCGGTGATGATCACGTCGGGTTGCGCACCGGCCAGGACTTCCAGGCCATGGACGCCGTCCTCGGCCTGGATCACGGCATAACCGGCCGACAGCAGCGCTACTTTCAGCATATCCCGCATGGTCCGGGAGTCGTCGACCGTCAGAACCGTTTTGCTCATGAGGGGGACCTCTCTTGGAAGATCGCCTGGAAACCGAGCAGGCGCGAACCCTGTTCGAAACCTTCCGACGGGGAGACGAATGTCAGGGCGAAGCCATCGTTCGCCCAGGTGTTCAAAGCGGATGCCAGCACCTGACCGCATTGCGCGCCGAGGTGATGGACCGCGGAAGCGTCGATGGCGACATCGGCATTGCGCAGTGCCAGCAGCTCCTTGGCCAGCGGTCCGGCGGCGTTGAGATCGAGTGTTTCGGCGAGCGCCAATCCACTCGGCACGGCGGCTTCCGGTTGGGCGCTCACCTTGGGAGTGGAAGGCTTGCCAGGTCGTCTTGCCACGCGCGGTTTCCTTGTTTGACGAAGCCTGCGAGGCCCCACGGGTCGTCGTCGAGGCCTGCAACCAGGCCGACGATGGTGCAAGGAGACGGTTCCGGTGACCGACATGGCATCGATCGACGCGATCTCCTCGCCGACCAACGTTAACTGCGGCGTCTTGACATAAGATTAAAATCACCGCGCGAAGAGTTGCTCGCGTCAGGCCGCGGCGACGGGCATGCAGCAGTGCTGGAAACAGAGGTGCGACCGGGTCGCATCGGCCCGGCTGCCCTCTTCGACCGGCTCCGGCGGCGCGGCGACCGCGTCCCGGAGGGCGACTATACGGCGCGCAACCACGACGTGCATCCTCGCGATTCGGCTTCCCGTCGACCTTATCGCGCCGCGGCGGCGTGGCGGCGCCTGCTTCGACTAGCCCATGAGGCTTTCGAAGAGGCCGCGGCCGTCGCACCCGCCCGCCAGGGCATCGATGGCATTCTCGGGATGGGGCATCAGGCCCAGCACCCTCAAGCCTTCCGAATAGATGCCGGCGATGTGGTTGCGAGACCCGTTGGGGTTGCCGCCGCGGCCCGGGTCATCCTCTGGTCCGCAGTAACGGAATGCCACGCGGCCTTCGGCTTCGAGCGCCGCTATGGTGGCCTCGTCGGCGGCGTAGTTGCCCTCGCCATGGGCCACCGGAACCGCGATCACCTGCCCTTTCGCATAGGCGGAGGTGAAGGGCGTGTCGACCCGCTCCACCCTGAGGTGCTGCATCCGGCAGACGAAGTGCAGATCGGCGTTGCGCATCAGCACGCCGGGCAACAGCCCCGCCTCGCAGGCCACTTGGAAGCCGTTGCAGATCGCCAGCACCCGGCCACCGCGCCCGGCATGTCGACGCACCGCGTCCATGACGGGGGAGCGCGCCGCGATGGCGCCGCAGCGCAGATAGTCGCCATAGGAGAAACCGCCCGGCAGCACCACGAGGTCCGTGCCCTGCGGCAGTTCCGTCTCCGTGTGCCAGACCGCATCAGGCCGTCGCCCCGATACGTCGAGCAGCGCGCGGGCCACATCGCGGTCGCGGTTGACGCCCGGAAAGACGACGACCGCTGCCTTCATGCCGGCTCTCCCGCGAGCGCGATGTCGTAGTCCTCGATCACGAGATTGGCGAGGAGCGCCTCGCAGACCCGGCGCAGCTCCGCCTCGGCCGCCGCCCGATCCGAGCCGCCGAGCACGACATCGAAGATCTTGCCCTGCCGAACGCTTTCGACACCCCCGAAACCCAGCGACTTCAGTGCGCCCTCGATGGCCTTACCCTGCGGATCGAGGACGCCGGACTTCAGCGTGACGGAGACACGGGCCTGCATGATATGTGCTCGACGGGAACGTTGCGGTACGTGCCGAGGCTTAGACATGAACCAGGACGGAGGCAACCGGAGCCGACGCCTCCTGCTTCCCCGGGGGCGCCGAACCTGCGAAGAGAGTTTTCGCGCTCCCCGGCATCGGGCTCGGCTCGGGCGCTCGGAGGCGAGCCCCGAGCCGCGAGGCAGCAACAAAGGCCGTGACGGGATGGACAATCCCCGAGCGGAAGCAAGGTAAAGGCTCCGAGGATCCTCATGCGTCCAGACTTGATCCTGTTCGACTGCGACGGTGTGCTGGTGGACAGCGAAGTCCTGTCGATCGAGAGCTTGGTATCGGTCCTGAACGACGCCGGCGTGCCCGCCACCTATGCGATGGTCGCGCGCTACTTCGGGATGAAGCAGGCCGACATCATGATGAAGGTGTCCGAGGAGACCGGACGCGACATCGGCATCGACGTGTCGGCCCGCCTTTGGCCCGCGATCCGGGACAGGTTCGAAGCCGAGTTGAAGCCCATGCCGGGGTTGGTCGAGGTGCTGCGCCGCCATCCCGAGACGCCACGCTGCGTCGCCTCCTCGTCGGGCCTCGACCGGATCCGCAACAGCCTGCGTCTGACCGGGCTCGCCGAGTTCTTCGGCGACAACATCTTCAGCTCGAGCCAGGTGGCGCGGGGGAAGCCTGCGCCCGACCTGTTCCTGTTCGTTGCGGCCAGCATGGGGGTATCGCCGGAGCGTTGCGTGGTGATCGAGGATTCCCGTTTCGGTGTCGCGGGCGCGGTCGCGGCCGGGATGAAGGCGCTCGGCTTCACGGGCGGCAGTCACATGGAGCCCCAGCATGCCGCGGCTCTCGCCGAAGCCGGGGCATTATACGTCGAGTCGAGCTGGGACGCGATCGAGGCCCGGGTCTTCCCGGGTTGAGCGAGGAGGGCCGCTGCCCGGCCCTTGACGGTGAAGGGGAGCCTGGCCTCTGCTACCCACCAGGGTTCGGGATCGGAGGACGCGGCCATGCGGGGGTTACTGTTTCGTCTCGCGGCGATGCTCCTGGCTTGCCTGCCGCTCTCGGCCAGGGCTGCCGACGTCCCGCAGGGCTCCACCCAGGTGGACCTGATGCTCGTTCTGGCGGCCGACGTCTCGCGCTCGATCGATGCCGACAAATACGAGCTGCAGCGCAAGGGGTATGCGAGCGCCATGTCTGATCCGGAGGTGCTGCGCGCCATCGCGGCGGGGCCGACGGGCCGCATCGCGGTCGCGTTCGTGGAATGGGCGGGGTCCTCGTCGCAACGCGTCGTGATCGGCTGGACGGTCGTCGGCACCGCGGCCGAAGCGCAGGCGTTCGGCGCCAAGGTCGCGGTGGCGCCGCGCTCCTTCATGGACCGAACCGCCATCGGGTCGGCCATCGATTTCTCGGCCGCTCTCTTCGCGGCGGCGCCCGTCACGGCCGAGCGCAAGATCATCGACATTTCGGGAGACGGCGACAGCAACGGCGGCCGCGACATCCGGACGGCGCGCGACGACGCCTTGGCGCACGGCGTCACGGCGATCAACGGCATCGTGATCCTGAGCGACATGAGCGGACCGGCCTATCTCGTGGCCCATACCCACCCGCCGGGAGGCCTGCAGGATTATTACCGGCAGAACGTAACGGGTGGCGTGAACAGTTTCGTGGCGGTTGCGGACGGCTTCGAGAGCTTCGGCCGCTCGCTGGTCGCCAAGCTCATCCAGGAGATCTCCTGACGCGCCCCGGACAACCGCTCGATGGAGGCGTCGTCCGGCACCGCACGAGGCTGTCGCAATCCGTTCGAGTGCCGGCCCAATCGAGCTTGGCAAACCGATAAACCTCGAGGTTGCGGCTTATTCCGGAGGAGGCGCGGGCACGTCGTCCGGCACCGCCCGGGGCCGTCCCCCGTCGTCGATGGCCACGAACGTGAAGGTCGCCTCGGTGACCTTTTCGCGCAACTGCGTCGTGAACCGACGGGCCCAGGCCTCGATCCCGATCTTCATCGACGTGCGACCGACTGTTTCGATTCGCGTATAGACGCAGAGCACATCGCCGACCTTGACCGGGCGAATGAACGTCATGCCGTCGACCGCCACGGTGACGACCCGTCCCCGGGCCCGATCCACCCCCGCGATCCCGCCGGCCTGGTCCATCTGGGACATGACCCAACCACCGAAAATATCCCCGTTGGCGTTCGTATCGGCGGGCATTGCGATCGTGCGAACCGTGAGTTCGCCGCGTGGTTCTTCAGCCATCGTCGTGCTCCCCGGCGATCGTGCCGCCGTCTCGCGGGCGAGCCTAGGTTCCGCCTTTGCAAAGCGCCACCGCTTTTACTTGCCACGCTAGCCCGATCTGTTAAGAGCTTCCCAGCCCCGCCAGTTGGCCGGTTGGGGGACGCGTGCCGCAATAGCTCAGCTGGTAGAGCACCTCATTCGTAATGAGGGGGTCGGGAGTTCGAATCTCTCTTGCGGCACCAACAAGATCAATGATTTAGCCGGGTTTTCGACAAAGCCTGCTTCCCAGAAATCCAGATTGGGAAGCGTATGGGAAGCGGCCTCATGCAGGTGATGGAGATCACGGACATTGAGCGCCGCCTCAACCAGATGCGTGAGGCACAGTCGTTCTTCGCCAAGTCTCGATTTCCAGGCAGGACATGCTTCAGCTCCGCGAGGCGCAGCTGAACATCAAAGCTATCGATCGGGCCATGGCCGACGACAGAGACTGGCAGAGGCCAAAACGTCAGAAGAAGCCGCCCGTTCAGCTCGCCGATCCGCAAGCGAGCACACTTCACGGTTCGAGCTCCTCGAAGACGAGTCTGGGGACAGCTCGACGCTCTAGAAAGCAAGACATCTTGGCGGGTGCAGGAATTCGACACATGACCGACCGCTACACCGACGCAGATCCGGAGGAGACCGTGACGGTGACGGGCGTCGGCCACATGACGCTGCGACGAGCCGTTCACAAAGCTGATGATTGGCGCGAGCACCATGGTCTGGGCCTAGTGCTTGTCTACCGCGATGCCGGCAAGCAGCCGTCCTTCTTCGATATGGCCGATCTGAGCCGACTTGCTAAGATGGAGCGGTTCCGGTGAGGCGCACTTCATGGCCCCAAAGCCGCCCGCCGGGCCCTGACCGACCAGCTTCGGAGCAAGGGTTATTTGATGGGTGGGTCTGGCGGCTTCGTGGCCGGGGCGGACGCCATGCTCACGGGCGAGTTGGCAGCCTGCGCGGGATCCTGCGGGCCGGGCAGCCTGCATTTCATCAACGGCCTCTACGAGGCGCACCGAAGCCGATGCCCCGTGGTGCTGATCGCGAGCCAGGTGGTGCGCGACGAGATCGGCTTCGACTTTCCCCAGGAGGTCGACTTCAAGGCTGTCTACAACGCCTCCACCGTGTTCTGCGACGAGATCGCACGCCGGCGTCTGCCCGGCGCATGGCCTCGATGGCGGCCCAGGCGGCGCTCGCCAAAGGCGGCGTCGCCGTCCTCATCGTGCCGGCGGAAGGTGTCGGCATCGCCTGAGCCGCGCCTTCGCCGCTCGCGACAGCGCGGCGTCGCCGAGCATTGTCGCCTCAGCTGCTATCAGAAGAGTACGTGATGAAGGGAGCCAGACTAATTGCCGTTCTCGTGGTCGGGCTAGTCGCGCGCGAGCGTAGCCTTCTTACGTCGCCATCAAGCCTCAACTTCGCCCTCACGATGACTTAGATCGCGTGCGCGGTGCTGGCCGCGCCGAGGCGGTTGCGGATGCGGCGGAGGTGACCTTCAACCGTGCGCTCGGAGAGCTCGAGTTGCAGCGCAACGTCGGCCTGCCGACGACCGGAGGCAATCCAGCGGATCACCTCAAGCTCGCGCTTCGAGATACCCTCCGGTGCGAATGGTCGTGGGCATACTAGGCACCGCCCCGACCCTCCGCGTGGCCTACGAGGGCATCCAGTACGACGGACAGATATCGCAATGGATGACGGACAGGTCGGTAAGAGCCTCGTTCACCAAAGTTCGGATCATACGCAGAGGATGATCCGGGCGAACCCGCTGCTCAAGATCCACGTAGGAAAACAGCGAGCCGCTCCGGCTTCCCGTCCACGCACGCCATGCACTCCGCTCTGATCAGGTCGAGTGAATCACGAACCGGACAAACCTCGAAGCCTTTTTCAGCAGCCTGCTAGGAGCGGGTCCGTTCTCAGATCGTGCCAAGACGTGCCCGACCGTTTGTCGTCGGAAGCGCATGGTGTCGGGCATGTGGTCGAGACAATGCTGCATGGCATCGAGAACGCGCTCGTGCTCCCAGCGCCGGATCCGGCGTAGGGCTCAGGCGTGCATTGCGACCGGATGTTGCAATCACGGCAAGCCTTGGAGTTCCGGTAAAAGTAGATGTCCGTTTCGCGGCCCGCCCGAGCGTCGTGCGCATCTCGGCCACATCGTCCTCCTGCCGGTCCGCCGTGTCGAGCTTGGCAAGATCGTGCGCGATGCCCTCCTCGACGTGTTCGATGCGCCGCAGGATCGTACCGGGCGTTGAGTTCTTTTCGCGCGTGTTCACGACTTTTGACCGGCTACCGTCCAATGCCGCCATTGGCGATGAGGCCGATCTCCCGGCATGGCTTGCACGCGGCACGAACCGCTTCGCCGTTGTCGCGCCGGAAGTGTGCGATCGTCTTGAAGTCGGGGACGACCTTGCCTGTCAGCCACAAGGCCTCGACATTGCGGCTCGCCTCGCGTTCGAGGCGCCGGCTCGACTGCACCCGGTTCATGCAGCCCTCGAAATGAACCAAAAACAAGGGAACGCGGCTTGCATACCCACGTTACGAACGTACTTTGTCGGTCCCATCATGATATCTGAGTTGTTTCGTCGCCTGGATGCCTGCGAGCAAAAGGCTGAGGCGCAGTGCATCGTCGGAACTCTTTCGATAGCACTCGGCTTCCCCTTTTTTTCGTATGCAATTCCAGCTCTTTTGCCGGACGTGGGCGATGCAAGGGCCGGCATGCTGATGTCCAATTACCCGCAGGGCTGGCAGGACCGCTACAAAGCTTGCAAATACCAGGTCGATGACCCCGTTCTCGTGCTGGGACGGCGAGAGACGCGGCCTTTCTCCTGGGGAAGCGAAAGGTACCTCAAGACGATCGGTCCCAATGAAAGGCGGTTGTTTTTCGAGGCGCAGAGTTTCGGGATCGTTAGCGGCTTCGCGGTGCCGGTTCACGGGCTTGCACAGACGTGCGGCCTTTTTTCAGTAGCCGGACCGGAGCACCGGCCATTCGTCGACGATGTCGGCCATTCGGATTATCATGCGTTGCTGGCCGTAGCGCAGGTGGTTCACGCCAAATTCTCACGCTGGCAGAAAAGGGCCGCACCAAGCGGTATCAAACTGTCGAAACACGAGCGCCTGTGCTTGGTCTGGACGACACAGGGCAAGACCGCCTGGGAGGTGGCGAAGATCATCGGCCGGAGCAAAGCAACCGTTGATTTCCATCTGCGCCGCGCGGCCGACAAGCTCGACGCCGTCAATAAGGTCCATGCGGCCTTCAAAGCCCGGGAGCTTGATCTGTTGTGACACGATGAGCGATCAGGCTGCAACCTCATTCTCCAAACGATAGAAACGCCGGGCATTGTTGAAAAACAGTTTGCTCTGGTCGGCGCTGCTGAGCACTGAAGCGACATTGCGGAAGGTCGAGTAGATCTGCTGGAAGTGCATGTTGATCCGTGACACCGGGTAATCGGTGCCGAACATGGCGCGGTCCGAGCCGAAGCAGTCGATGCAATGCAGGATGACGTCCCGAATGCTATCCTGCGTCCAGGCTGGGTCGTAGGCACCTGGGTTGGAGATCTTCAGCGCGGCGTTGGCAGCGACGCAAAAGCCGCCTGTTCGGCAAGCCATCGTGCCGCTTCCATGATGCCGAGCCGCGCATTGACGACATATCGAAGAGCAATGCCTTGACGTTTGTCGAGCGTCTTCAATCAGCGTGTCTCACCAACTGGATTGCCGGCCCAAAGCGCCTCGATATGGACCGTAGCGACGACACTCCCCGACTGCGTCGCGCAGGTAGTCGTCGACGCGGTGGTCCTGGGCGACGACCGCCGTTCCCGCCATCGCAGCGACCGACCTGTCGCCCGGCAGCAGCCAGGGATGTTGGGCCATCGACAGATCCCACAAATGGTGATGAGGGTCGATGATTCGGCCCGTGTACATTCCGAAGCGATCCGAATTGAGATGAAGATCTGCTCGGCCGCTTCCGGCCGGCCTCTATCTAGAGGCAGCAACGGGCAGAGAGCGACTCGGTCGCCCCGCTATCCAGCAAGGTTCAACCCAGTCCCGCATGCTTCTTCAGAAAGCCGAGCACTGCGGGATGGTATCGGTCAGCTGCATCCCAGAAGGGCATGTGGCCGGAATTCCGGAAGATCACGATCTCCGACTGCGGCAGGTGTTCCCACATCAGCCGGGCATATTCGGGGAGGAGGTAGTCCCATTCGCTGGTCGTCACCAACGTGGGGACGGTGATCCGCGGCAGTTCGGCCATGCGATCCCAATCGCGCAGGTTGCCAGAGCAATTGTAGAAATGCGGTCCGAACATGGCCGCGAACGGTCCTGTCCCGATGCCTTCGGGGCGCATCGCCTGGAGTACCGCTTCGGGCCAGTGGTCCATGCGCAGCATGTGGCGATACATGAGCAGCGTGCGGGCCGCGAGGTACTCGGGGTGCTCGACTGTGCCCTCGGCCTCGCGCAGCGCCATCATGCGGGCGGTATCCGAGCCGAGCGCCTGCTTGCAGCGGTCGAAGCCGCGGATCAGTCGGGGCATGCTGGCGGCGCTGTTGCCGATCACGAAGCCGCGGACATGGTCGAGATGGGCGAGACAATATTCGATGCCGAGCATGCCTCCCCACGAATTGCCGAGCAGGAAGAACCTGTCCCAGCCGAGTTGCTCGCGCACCGCGTCGACTTCCTCGACGAAGCGCTCGACCCGCCACAGCACGGGATCGTCCGGCCGGTCGGATCCGCCGCAGCCGAGCTGGTCCCAACTCACGACGTCGAAGCCCTCGTCCGCGTATTGCTTGTGTGCCCCGTACACGTAGCCGCACGGCACCCCGGGGCCGCCGTGCACGACGAGAAGCGGTACGCCGCCTTGGCCCGAGCGGTAGCCGGCAAGCCGATGGGGGCCGAAGCGCAGGGTGAAATCGGTCATGCGGCCAACCCTTTCGGCAAGTCTGGCGTTTCTTCGGCGAAGTGGCAGGCCACGAGCCGATCGCGGTCGACGGGGCGAGGCCTCGGAACCTCGACACGGCAGCGTTCGGCGGCCATCGGGCAGCGCGGGGCGAACCGGCACGCCTCGTGGA
>CAXUOD010000007.1:31887-44333 GCA_964252585.1 uncultured Lichenihabitans sp.
GGACGTTCGCGGCGGTCGGCACCTCGCCGCGCAGGACCTCGCGGCGGCGGATCTTCAAGCGCGGATGGGCAACCGGAACGGCTTCGAGAAGCAGGCGTGTGTAGGGATGGCGCGGGCGCCGCAGAACCTCGCGGGCGGGACCGATCTCGACGATGGCGCCGAGGTACATGACGGCCACGCGATGGCTCAGGTAAGCCACCGTGCCGATGTCGTGCGAGATGAACAGGTAGGACAGGCCGCGTTGCGCCTGGAGATCCGCCATGAGGTTCAGGACTTGAGCCCGCACCGAGACGTCGAGCGCCGAGACCGGCTCGTCCGCGACGACGATCTGCGGCGACACGGCGAGCGCGCGGGCGATGGCGATGCGCTGCCGCTGGCCCCCCGAAAACTCATGCGGGAAGCGTGAGAGCGACGAGGCGGCGAGGCCCACCTGATCGGCCAATTCCCTGACCCGCGCAGTGCGGTCCGCGCCTTTCGCGAGCGCGTGGATCAGCAACGGCTCGGCAATGAGGTCGCCGGCCCGGATGCGCGGATTCAGCGACGCATAGGGGTCCTGGAAGATCATCTGGACCTTGCGCCGGTACGCCAGAACCTCGCTCGGCAACAGCGTGTCGACGCGTTGGCCATCGACGAAAACGGAGCCGGCGGTCGGCGCCATCATCCGCATGATGAGGCGGGCGAGGGTCGATTTTCCGCAGCCGCTTTCGCCGACGAGCCCGAGGGTCTCACCGGGCTGCACGTTGAAGCTGACGTCGTCGACCGCCTTGACAGCGGCTTCGGCCTTGCCGAACAGGCCGCGGCGGTGCGGGAACGCCTTGCAGAGTTTGTCGAGAATCAGCGCGGGCGGCGCAGCGGCGGCGCTCACGGGGTCCGCTCCCAGCAGGCGACCGAATGGGCGGCATCGACCGCCGTCATCGGGGGCATCTCGGCGGCGCATCGGGCTGTCGCGAGCGGGCAGCGCGGCACGAAAGGGCAGCCGCGTGGACGTTCAGAGGGGGAAGGTACGCTGCCCGGCAATTCCGCCAGGCGGACCCGCGCCGGCGTTTCGGCCACCAGCACGTCGAGCCGGGGCACGGCCGCCAACAGCCCCTCGGTGTAGGGATGACGCGGTGCATCGAACAGCGTGAGGCAGTCGGCGATCTCGACGACATGTCCGGCATAGAGAACCGCGATGCGGTCGGCCATCTCGGCCACGACGCCGAGGTCGTGGGTGATGAGCAGGATCGCGGTGCCGAGCCGGTCCTTGATGTCGAGCATCAGGTCGATGATCTGGGCCTGGATACTGACGTCGAGCGCCGTCGTCGGCTCGTCCGCTATGATGAGGTCCGGCTCGCAAGCGAGCGCCATCGCGATCATGACGCGCTGTCGCATCCCGCCCGACAATTGATGCGGATACTGCCGCATGCGCCGCTCCGGCTCGGTGAGGCCGACGAGGTTGAGAAGATCCAGCGCACGGGCATTCGCCACGACGCGCGTCGCGCCGCGATGGAACTCGAGTCCCTCCGTCAACTGTCGGCCGATCGTGAGCACCGGGTTGAGCGACGTCATGGGTTCCTGGAACACCATGGAGACGCGGCTGCCGCGCGTTCTCACGAGATCGCGGCGCGACTGCTCGAGCAGATCGACGGTCCCCAGCATGATCCGGCCACCGGCCACGCGCCCTTCCGGCGGCAGCAACCCCAGGATGGAGAGGGCGGTCAGCGACTTGCCGCTGCCGGACTCGCCGACGAGCGCCAGCGTCTCCCCTTTGCGCAGATCGAACGAGACGCCGTGAAGGGCTGTCACGCCGGACGTTCCGCCGCCGAACGTGACGGTGAGGTCCTCGACGGCGAGCAGATCGGTCGCGATGGGAGTGGCGGTGCTATCCATCGGGTCAGCGGGTCCCCTGCCGCTGGCGCGGGTCGAGAAGGTCGCGCACGCCGTCGCCGAACAGGTTGAAGGCCATGACGGTGATGAAGATCGCGACACCGGGGCCGATCACGAGCCAGGGGTCGCGGGTGATGTAGTTGCGCCCCGTCGAGAGCATCAGGCCCCATTCGGGCGTGGGCGGCTGGGCGCCGAGCCCGAGGAAGCTCAGCGCCGCCGCCGACAAGACGGCCGCCGAAAAACCAAGCGACGCCACGACGATCATGGGTGGCAGAACATTGGGCAAGAGGTGCCGCACGACGACCCGGACATGGCTCGCACCCACAACCCTGGCCGCATCCACATAGGGCTTTTGACGCTCCGATAAGACGACCCCGTAGGTGACGCGGGCGTAGTAGGGAATCGCGCTGATGCCGACCGCGATCATCGCATTGGTGAGGTTCGGACCGAGGAAAGCCACGAGGCCCAGAGCGATGAGCACGTCCGGAAATGTGTAGAGAAGGTCGATGGTGCGCATCAGCAGGCCGCCGAACCAGCCGCCCGCATAGGCTGCCGTGGCACCGATCACGACCCCGCACAGGAGGCCGATGCCGACCGCCACAAGGCCGATGTAGAGCGTGTACCGGGCGCCGAAGATCACACGGCTCAGGATGTCGCGGCCGAACTCGTCCGTGCCGAGCAGGAACTTGACGCCAGGTGCCGCAAGCCGTCGTCCGGTGCCGATTCGGTCCGGATCAAAGGGCGCGAGCAACGGGGCACCGATCGCGACGATGATCACGAACAGCACGATGCCGCCGCCGATCAGGAGCGAACGGGACCGCGCCATACGGCGCAGCATCAGCCGGCGCGGCGAAGCGGTGGCGGTCACCGGCGCGGGAAGGCTCGCGGCCGAGGGCGCGACGACGCTCATTGGACCGAAATCCGCGGATCGAGCCATGCATAGGCAATGTCGAGCAGGACCGACATCACCACGATGATGGTCGCGAACAGCAGGATGAAGCCCTGGATGAGCGGATAGTCCCGGTAGTTGATCGCCTGGATCGCGAGCCGCCCGAGGCCGTTCCAGCTGAACACGTTCTCGACCACGACCGCACCGCCCATGAGGTAGCCGAACACCACGCCGATGATGGTCACCACGCTGATCATGGCGGGCCGCAAGGCGTGGCGGAACATCACGAGCGACTCCGGCAGGCCCTTGGCCCGCGCGGTGCGGATGAAGTCTTCCCCGAAGACCTCGATCATGGCCGAGCGGGTCATCCGGGCGATGATCGCCATATAGGTGACCCCAAGGGTCATGGCGGGCAGGATCATGCTCTTCCAGTCCTCCCCCGCCACCGGCAGCCAATCGAGCGTCATGGAGAACAGCAGCACCAGCATCAGGCCGAGCCAGAAGTTCGGCACCGACACCCCGGCCACCGCGAATGCCATCAGGGCGCTGTCGGCCCAACTGCCCTTCTTGTAGGCCGCGAGGAAGCCGAGCGGCATGCCGAAGCCGATCGCTATGGCGAGACCCGCGAAAGCCAGCGCGAAGGTATTGGGCAGGCGCTCCAGCAACAGTTTGCCGACCGGCTCGCTGCCGAAGATTGAGCGGCCCATATCGCCCGTCAGCAGACGGCCCATGTAATGGAAATATTGCTGCCAGAGCGGCAGGTCGAGACCGAGCATGTGCCGCATCGCGGCAAGCTGCTCGGGTGTCGGCGCCGAGTTCTGCGCCATCATCATGGCCACCGGATCGCCGGGGATCAGGTGGATCAGCATGCAGACGAGAAAGCTCGAGATGATCAGTGTGATCAGCGCCGTCAACAGCCGGCGTAGGATAAAGCGCGTCATGGTGCGGATGTCCGGAGCCGGCTGAGGCTCAGGCTCACGGCAGCTTCACGTCGTTGAAGAGCGGCATGACGTTGTAGCCCTGCTTGAAGCCGGTCACGTTGCTCTTGCTGGCGGCAAGCCAGAACCAGCCGGGCGTGAACAGCGGCACTTCGTAAGCGTTGGTGAGCAGAAACTTCTGGATCTCGAGTACCTTGGCTTCGCGTGCGGGGCCTGAGAGCGCCCGCTGATCGACCAGCATCTTCTGCAGTTCCGGGTTGTCGATCCCCTGACCGGCATAGCCCGGCGGTTGGAACAGGAACACCAGATAGTCCGGGTCGGGACCCGACATACCCATCGTCCAAATGGCCGGTGTACCGGTCGTCTCCTGGTTCTTGCCCGTCATGTAATCGACCCAGGTGGCGAACTGGCGCTGTTCGATCTTCACGTTGATGCCGACGCTTGCGAGTTCCTGCTGCATCACCACGTCCGACTCGTCCCAGCCCTGGAGCGGCGACACCGACAAGGTCATGTTCAGCGGCTTGTCGGGTCCATAGCCGGCGTCCTTGAGCAGCGCCTTGGCCTTCTCGGGATCGTAGGAGGTGGCCCACTCGGCGCATTTGCTCGGATCATAGCCGAGAAGACCCGGTGCCACCGGGCAGGGCGAAGCCTCGACGAGCCCGTTGAAGCCGATGTCCACCATGGCGTTGCGGTCGACCGCGTAGCCGATGGCGCGCCGGACCCGCACATCGTTCAGGGGAGGGATCTTGTCCGTGAAGCCGATATAGGCAAGTTGGCCGGTGCGGCCGGCACCCGTATAGACCGTATAGTTCTTGTCTTTTGCGAGATCGGCCGCGTCCTCGAGGGAAGGCTCGGCGAAGTTCACCTCGCCGGTCTTCAGCGCCGCCATACGCGACGGTCCCTCCGGAACGACGCGGAAGATCAGGCGCTGGGCGTAGGGCGCACCGGGGTTGGTGACCAACGGATTGACGTTGACGTAGTCTGGGTTGCGGGCCAGCACCAAGCGGTCGTTGCGCACCCATTCGACGAACTTCCAGGGGCCGGTGCCGACCGGCTTCACGTCGCTGCCCTGGATGGTGGCCGGGCACATCATCAGCGCCTGGGCGCTGCCGAGGAACGTGGGCAGCGGCGAATAGGGCTTCGACAGTTTCACCGTCAGCACGTCGCCGTTGACCTCGGTGCTGGTGATGCTGCCGTAGGATGACGCATTGGAGCTGCCGGTCTTCGGGTCGACCGCGCGGTCGATGTTCCATTTGGCGGCCTTGGCGTCGAACGCGGTGCCGTCGTGGCACTTGATGTTCGGCCGCATCGTGAACGTGAACGTCATGTTGTCGGGGCTGGCCGTGTAGCTGGCCGCGAGGCCGCCCACCACCTTCCCCTTGGCGTCAAGGTTCAGCAGGTTGTCGTAGATCTGCTGCATCACCTGGAACGAGATGGTGGTCGACACGCGCGCCACATCGAGACTGTCGGCGTCCTGGGAGCGGGCGAACACGATGTCGCCGGGGTCGGCCAGGGCGGGCCGCAGCGAAAGTCCGGAGACGCTTGCCAGGATCGTCGAGGCAAGTGCCGCGTGGCGGAGGGGACGCAACATGGGTTATGATCCTTTTCGTGTCGCCGTTATCGCAGAATAGTTTTGACGCCAAGTCCGGCTGTTCTGCAGCGGGAAGCGTAGCCTTCACCGTGAACTTTGGACCGGTTGGGCAATTTCATGCGCTCTCTTAGGCAACCATCGTGCCGAGCCGAGCGAGACTAGCAAATTTACTAGTTCGGTCGGTGCCGCCGGCGTGGGCGCTTGCCGACATGGGGCGGTTCGTGTCTGGACGCGGCACGGAAGGAGGTACGGCCATGCACACGCTCGTGAACGGCACGAGGATCTGGTTCGATATCGAAGGCGCGGGGCTGGTGCCGGATGGCCCGGTCATGCGCCAGCATCCCACCCTGGTGCTCCTTCACGGCGGCCCGGGTTTCGACCATTCCGGCTTCAAGCCCGCCCATTCGGTGCTGAGCGATGTGGCGCAGATCCTTTACGTCGATCATCGCGGAAACGGCCGTTCCGCCTATAGCGATCCATCGTCATGGACGCTCGACCAATGGGCTGACGACCTGCGGTCCTTGTTCGACCGGCTCGGCATCGAGAAGCCCGTGGTGCTGGGGCTGTCCTTCGGAGGCTTCGTGGCGCAGGCCTTGGCGCTCCGGCATCCCGATCACGTGGGGCGACTGGTGCTTTCGAGCACGGCGGCCAAGTTCCGGCTCGACCGCTGCCTCGACACCTTCCTGCGCCTGCATGGCACCCGGGCACGCGCCGTGGCTGAAGCTTTCTGGACGGATCCGGGCAGCGCCGAGAAGCTTCGGGCTTATGTCGACGAGTGCTTTCCCCTCTACAACCCGACGCCCCGACCCGCCGATGCCGATCGTCGTTCGACGTTCAATCCGGCGATGCTGACCCACTTCTTCCGCGCGAACGGCGAGGGCTTCCGCTTCGACTTCCGCGACCGCTTGAATCTCGTCCGCTGCCCGACGCTGGTCCTGGCCGGCGATCTCGACCCGGTGACGCCGATGGCTGATGCCGACGACATCGTGGCTGGGCTACCGTCGGTCCTCGTGCGTTACGAACGTTTCATCGGCGCCGGGCACGGCGTCGGGCGCGACCAGCCGGAGCGATACTTCGCGGTGCTGCGCGAGTTCATCACGTCTGCACCCTTTTGATGTCCCGGCTATTCCCGCGAATGTGCTCGCACAACAAGCGTCTTGGCCAATGAGGGTGCATAACGAAACCCGGTTCAGCGAGCGAGCAAGGTGTCGTCTCGCCTCGAACGCGCCCACGGGACCGATGGCATAGAGTCTTGCAAGGTGCCCGATGCGCCCGCATCAGGAGTTCTCGATGGTTGAATGGTTGCCTGAAGCCGCCCGTTACGCGGAGTCGTGGCTTGGCTATCAAATGCGGTCGACCGAGCAGCCCGGCTGCGTGCTGGCCATCGCGCATGACGGAAAGCTTGTGGCGGAACGCGCGTTCGGTGCCGCGGACCTCGCCGCCCGCACGCCGCTGACGCCGCAGCACCGCTTCCGCGTCGCGTCGCATTCGAAGACCTTCACGGCAGCGGCCGTGATGAAGCTCCAAGAAGCCGGGCGGCTTCATCTCGACGATCCGATCGGAACCTACGTCGACGACCTGTCACCGGAGGTCGCGGCCGTCACGATCAGCCAATTGCTCTCGCATACGGCGGGGCTGCTGCGTGACGGCGTGCGGGCCGTGCATTGGCAGGACCGACAGCCTTTTTTCGATGAAGCGGCACTCCGCGACGAACTCGCACAAACGCCGACATTGCCGGCGAACACCCGGCAGAAGTACTCCAACGTCGGGTTCGGGCTCCTCGGCCTCGCGATCGAGGCCATCACGGGCGAGGCGTTCGGAAGCTGGATCGCCCGCGAGATCGTGGCCCCGTCCGGACTCGGTGCTACGGTGCCCGATATGCCGATCCCCGGGGCCGTGCTCCTCGCGACGGGCCATAGCGCCAAGCTGCCGGTCGGCCGACGTTTCGCCATTCCGGGTCACAACCCGACCCACGCACTCGCCTCCGCCACGGGGTTCGTCAGCACGGCGGGCGACCTCGCCCGCTTCATCGGCAGCCTCGATCCCGGCGCGGACGCGAGTGTCCTGTCCCGGGCGAGTCGAAGGGAGATGACGCGTCGGCATTGGCGCGTTCCGGACGACAGCAACGGCCGGCACTACGGCCTCGGCACCATCAGCGGCACCTTGGAGGGGCACGACTGGTTCGGCCATTCAGGCGCCTTCCAGGGCTTTATCAGCCGCACCGCCTGCGTGCCCGAATGGGGTGTCACGGTCTCCATCGTGACGAACTGCATCGATGGCTTGGCGAATCCCTGGGTCGAGGGCGTGCTCGGCATCTTTCATCACTTCGCCCGGCACGGTGCAGCGGCTGAGGGTGTGGCCGATTGGACCGGCCGGTGGTGGAGCCTTTGGGGCGCCTTCGACCTCGTGCCCATGGGGTCGCAGGTTTTCGTAACCACGCCGGCCTTGTTGCAGCCCTTCACCGACGCGAGCGAACTCGACATCGCAAGCCCGACCGAGGGCCGGATCGTACGAGCCAACGGCTTCGGGGCTGATGGCGAGCCTGCCCGACGGGTCCTGGCCGCCAACGGGACGCCGACCCTGCTGAGGCTCGGCGGCACGGAACTGCTGCCGGAAGAGGCGCTCGTCACCGAACTCGAAGACCGCCTGAGCGGCCCTACGCCTGCGGCCCAACCCTGACCGAAAAGGACGCCCATGCCGATCCACAATCGTATCGCCGCTTTCCATGCCGAGATGACGGCCTGGCGGCAGGACCTGCACCAGCATCCCGAGTTGGCGCTGGAGGAACACCGCACCAGTGGCGTGATCCAGGAGAAGCTGAAGGCATTCGGGGTCGACGAGGTCGTGACCGGGATGGCGCGCACCGGCGTCGTCGGCGTGATCCGGGGGAGCGCGCCGGGGGGCGCGATCGGCCTTCGCGCCGACATCGACGCGCTGCCGATCGTCGAACGGACTGAACTGCCGTATGCCTCGACCAACCCGGGCGTCATGCACGCCTGCGGCCACGACGGCCACACCACGATGCTGCTCGGTGCCGCGAAATATCTGGCCGAGACGCGCAACTTCGCCGGAACGGTCTATGTGATCTTCCAGCCCGCCGAGGAGCAGCACGGCGGTGGCGAGATCATGGTCAAGGAGGGCCTCTTCGAGCGCTTCCCCATGGATCGGATCTTCGGCATGCACAATTGGCCGAGGGACCCCGAGGGGACCTTCCTGTGGCGCGTCGGACCCACCATGGCGGCCGTCGCCAATATCACCATCGTGGTCACCGGCAAGGGCGCGCATGGCGCGCAGCCGCACAACGGGGTGGATCCGATCGTGGTATCCGGGGCGATCGTGTCCGCCCTGCAATCGATCGTGGCCCGCAATGTCGAGCCGACCGAAAGCGCCGTGGTGACGATCGGCGAGATCAAGGGCGGAAACGCCTTCAACGTGATTCCGCCCGACGTGACCATGCGGGGGACGGCGCGCTGGTTCAAGCCATCGGTCGGCGACCTGCTGGAGAAGGCCGTCACCCGCATCGCCCTTGCCACCGCGGAAGCCTACGGGGCCAGCGCGGATGTCACATTCGCGCGCACCTATCCGGCCGTCGTCAACGACGAAGCCGCGACCGAACTCGCAAGGGCCGCGGCCGAAGCCGTGGTCGGTGCGGCCCGCGTGGTGCCGATGGAGCAGCCCACCATGGGGGGTGAGGACTTCTCCTTCATGCTCAACGTCAAGCAGGGCAACTACATCATGCTCGGCGCGGGCAGGACCGGGAATGACCCCCAGGTCCATCATCCGCTCTACGACTTCAACGACGACATCCTGCCGGTCGGCGCTTCCTATTGGGCGACGCTGGCCGAACAGCTCCTGCCGCGAGACGCCCGATGACCCCATTGCCTGACACCGGCCGCTTTTCGCTCGGCGACATGACGCTGCAATCGGGCGAGATCCTCCCCGGCGCGGCGCTGAGCTGGAAGACCTACGGCACGCTCTCCCCGGCCAAGGACAATGTCGTGGTCTATCCCACGAGTTACTCGGCCCAGCATGCCGACCAGGAATGGCTGATCGCGGCCGACAAGGTGCTGGACCCGACGCGCTATTTCGTCGTCACACCCGACATGTTCGGCAACGGCTTGTCGTCGAGCCCCTCGAACACGCCGAACTACCCCAGTCTGGTGACCACGGCCGACAACGTGCGGGCCCAGAAGCGGCTTCTCGAAGCGGTCTTCGGCATCGAGCGCGTCGCCGGCGTCTACGGGTTCTCGATGGGGGCGCAGCAGGCCTATCACTGGGCGGCGCTTTTTCCGGACGCGGTGGAACGCGCCATCGTGGTCTGCGGCAGCGCCAGGACCTCCGTGCACAACAAGGTCTTCCTCCTGTCGCTCCTCGCAACCCTCGAGGCCGCGCCCGAGCATCTCGGCAATGGCCGCTTTTCGACCGAACCCAAGGCGGCGCTGCGGGCCTTTGCCCGCGTCTACGCCGGCTGGGCGATGAGCCAGGACTGGTACCGCGCGAACCTGCACCTCACCGGGCTCGGCGCCACCGACCTCGACGACTTCCTCGATCATCAATGGGAGCCGGGCTTCACCCGCCGCACCGCCGCCGACCTCTACGCGCAGGCGACCACCTGGCTCAATTCGGACATCAGCGCCAACGAACTCTACGACGGTGATCTCGTCCGCGCCCTCGGCGCGATCAAGGCGCGGGTGCTGCTGCTCCCCGCCCGGACGGACCTTTACTTTCCGGTAGCCGACAACGCCGACGAACTGCCGCATCTCGCCCAAGGTGAATTGCGCCCCATTCCCACCATCTGGGGGCACCGTGCCGGCAGTCCGGCCGACAACCCGACCGACCTCGCCTTTCTGCGTAAGGCCGTGGCGGATTGGATGAGCTGAACCCGGTCCATCCTTCGCGAGGGATCACGAGCAGTCAGAACTTCCGCATCGATCTCAGGACGTACCCATGATCCGCCCCATCGTGATCCACCCCGATCCCGTGCTTCACCAGACGTCCGCGCCCGTGTCGCAGGTGAACGATGAGACACTAGCGCTCCTCGACGACATGCTGGAGACCATGTACGACGCGCAAGGCCGTGGTCTTGCGGCCGTGCAGATCGGCGTATTGCAACGCGTCGTCGTGGTCGACACCGACTGGAAGGACGGTGCCAAGAACCCGCTGCTCTTCGTCAATCCCGAGATCGTCTGGTCGTCGGAGATGCTGGCGTCGCGCGAGGAGCGCTGCCTGTCGATCCCCGACACGCCGACGGAAGTGCATCGCCCCGATCGCGTGCGCGTCCGCTACCTCGACCGGGCCGGCGCGTCGCAGGAGATGGAGGCCGACGGCCTGCTGGCGATGGTCATCCAGCACGAGGTCGACCACCTCAACGGCGTGTTGATCCTCGACAGGGCGCAACAGCCGCTATAGGCGCCGTTCTTTCGCTTTCCGCGAATTCGCTTCAACTTAAAAAGTAGAGCGATACCATCTGAACCGATACTGCTCTAAGCGGCCGCGGCCCGCGGCACCGACGCCAGGAGGAGCCGCGTATAGGCATGCTGCGGGTCGGCAAAGATGCGCTCGGCCGGGGCGCTCTCGACGATCCGTCCCTGGTTCATGACGGCGACATCGTGGGCGATGGCTTCGACCACGGCGAGATCATGGGAAATGAAGACGTAAGTCAGCCCGAGTCGGGTCTGCAGGTCGCCGAGCAGTTGCAGCACCTGGGCCTGCACCGACACGTCGAGCGCCGACACGGGTTCGTCGAGCACGATGACGGTGGGCTCGGCCGCGAGCGCCCGCGCAATCCCGATGCGTTGGCTCTGGCCGCCCGAGAATTCGTGGGGGTAGCGATCCGCGAAGTCGGGCCTGAGGCTCACCAGGTCCATGAGTTCGGCGACCCGGGTGCGGGTTTGTGCGCCCGACATGTCCCTGAGGGCGCCGAGCGGCGCCGACAGGATCTCGCGAACGGTCTTGCGGGGGTTGAGCGAACCGAGCGGATCCTGGAACACCATCTGGACGCGCCGGTACAGCGCGCGGCGATCACGTCGCGCCAGGGCGGGAATGGACTCGCCATCGACCGTCAGCGACCCGGCGGTCGGCTCGAGGAGACCCACCATCATGCGTGCCATGGTGGATTTGCCGCAGCCCGATTCGCCTACGATCCCGAGCGTCCGACCCCGCGACACCGTCAGCGACACCCCGTCCACGGCCCGGAAGGCCGCCGGCCGCGGCTTGAACCACGCGGTCCGGCCGCGTCTGAACTCGCGGACCACGTCGACCGCGCTGAGAACGACCTCGGTCATGTCTGGTCCATGCGGATGCAGCGCCCGAGATGCTCCGGTCCGACCGGATCGAGCCCGATCTCTCCCGCCGAGCAGGCCGCGATGGCGAGGTGGCAGCGGGGCGCGAAGGCGCAACCCGGCGGCAGGGAGTCGGTCGAAGGCGGCAGGCCGGGGATGGGTGCCACGCGCCGCTCGCGGCTCCCGAGTTCGGGCACGCAGGCGAGCAGGCGCTGCGTATAGGGGTGGCGCGGACGCTGCAGCACGCTGCGCACCGGGCCGCTCTCCACGACCCGGCCCGCATACATCACGTGCACGCGGTCGCAAAGTGCTGCCACGACCCCAAAATCGTGGCTGATGAACATCAGCGCCGCCCCCCGGTCGCGGCGCAGGTCGTTGAGGAGCTTCAGGACTTGCGCCTGCGTGGTCACGTCGAGGGCCGTGGTCGGCTCGTCGGCGATGATCAATTCGGGGTTGTTGGCCAGCGCCATGGCGATGCCGACGCGCTGGCGCTGTCCGCCCGACATCTCATGCGGGTAGGCGCGGGCCTTCTCGGCGGGGTCCGGGATCAGCACCGATTCGAAGAGGGCGACGGCGCGACGCATCGCCTCCGCGCTGTTCACGCCCTGGTGACGGCGGATCGTCTCGGCGACCTGGTCGCCGACCGGGAGCAGCGGGTTCAGGGTGGTCTGCGGGTCCTGGAACACATAGGCGATCCTGCCGCCCCGCACCTCCTGCAAGCGGTTGAGGTCCGCTCCGGCCATGTCCTCCTCGTGATGCAGGATCTCTCCGCCGACGATGCGGCCGGGCGGGCTCGCCACGAGGCCGAGCACCGAAAGGGCCGTGACGGTCTTGCCCGAGCCGGATTCGCCCACGATGCCGACGGCCTCGCCGGGCGCGAT
>CAXUOD010000007.1:44343-52935 GCA_964252585.1 uncultured Lichenihabitans sp.
GCCGCCGACGGCCGCATAGGTCCTGCGCCCGACGCGGAACTCGGTCTTGAGCCCGCGGATGGCGAGCGGCAGCCCGGCTTCGCTCGTGCGTGGCGGCAAGCCGCGACGCCGTTCCTCGCCGGACGCGGCGTCGGTGCGGGCCTGGCTGCGGGCGAGGCCGCCGGCCTTGAGCTTGGGGTCGAGCACGTCGCGCAGCCCGTCGCCCAGGAGGTTGATGCCGATGGCGAGGAGCAGGATCACCAGGCCCGGGATCGTGGCGACATGGGGCGCGATCTGCAGCAGGTTGCGGCCCTCGCCCAGCATGCCGCCGAGGTCGGCCTGCGGCGGCTGCGCGCCGAGACCGAGGAAGCTCAGGCCCGCGGTTTCCAGGATCATCCAGCCGACCGTGGTGGACACGCCGATGATGATGCCCGGAAGCACGTTGGGCAGAAGCTCGGTCAGCACGATCCGGGCATCGGACAGGCCGCACAGGCGCGCCGCCGCCATGAAGTCGGTGCGCACGACCGACAGGGCGGCCCCGCGCACACCACGGGCGAAGAACGGCACGTTGACCACGATGATGGCCAGCATCGCGTTGAACAGTCCCGGACCAAGGGCCGCAACGATGGCGAGCGCGAGCAAGAGGTAGGGGAAGGCCATCAGCGTATCGATGGCGCGCATCAGCGACGTGTCGAGCCAGCCGCCCCGGAACGCCGCCAGGAGGCCGATGGTGGAGCCGATGAGGCACGACATCAGCGCCGCGAAGACGCCGACCGCGAGGCTCAGCCGGGTTCCCCAGATCAGCCGCGACAGGATATCCCGCCCGACCTGATCGGTGCCGAGCACGTGATCCGGCGTCAGGGGTGGCTTCAAGCGCTGCGCCAGATGGGCGACTTCGGGCGCCTGGAGCGGCAGCACCGGCGCCAGGACCACGATCGCGACGATGACCAGCAGGAGCACCAGGCCGAAGGCCGCCATGGGGTTTCGCGCCAGGCGTGCCCAGGCAGGCGGGCGGGCGTCGCGCGGCGCCTTGCGGGCGGGCACCGGCCCGGCGGTTGCGGCGGGCGCGCTCATGCGGCGCGGATCCGCGGATCGAGCATCGCCTGCGCCAAGTCGGTGAGCAGGTTGATCAGCACATAGGCGCTGGCGACGACCAGAACGCCCCCCTGGACGAGCAGGATATCACGCGTCGATATGGCGCTCACCAGCATCCGGCCGATCCCAGGCCATTGGAACACGGTCTCGATGTATACCGCGCCGCCGAGCACGAAGCCGGCCTGGAGTCCGATGACCGGGATGATGCCGACGAGAGCATTGCGGAAGGCATGGTCATAGATGACAAGGCGCTCGCTCAGTCCCTTGGCGCGGGCCGTGCGGACGTAGTCTTGGCGGAGAACTTCCAGCATGGCGCCCCGCGTCAGGCGCACCAGCACGGCACCCGCCACGGCCGCCAGCGTAGCGGCCGGCAACACGAGGTGGCGTGCGATGTCGAGGACGCTGCCGCCGCCGAACATATCGGTCATGCCGCCCACCGGAAGCCAGGCAAGCCGCACCCCGAACCAGAAGATGAAGAGCATGCCGAGCCAGAACGACGGGGTCGAGATGCCGACCAGCACCACGACGGTGATCAGCCGATCCGCAAAGCCGTTCTGCCGGACCGCCGCGACGATCCCGAACAGGATGCCGAACACGCTCGCCAGCACCAGGGCCGCACCGGCGAGAAGCAGAGTCGGGAAGAGATGCGCCATGATCTCGTCCACCACCGGCTTGTGCAGGATGTAGGAGCGCCCGAGATCGCCGTGGAACAGGTTGTCGACCCAGATCAGGTATTGGACCGGCAACGGCTTGTCGAGGCCGAGTTGATGGGTGACGTCGGCCACATTGGCCGGCGTCGCGAAGGTCCCGAGGATGGCACGGGCCGGATCGCCCGGGATGAGAGAGATCACGAGGAAGACGATCACGCTCACCCCGAACAGAACCGGGACCACCATCAGCAGACGACGCAGGATCAGGCCGGCCATGCGCCTCCTCCCGTCACCGTTCCGCGATCCCGAGCCGATGGCGGGGCGGCCGATGCGAAGCGACGGCGATAGGATCGCCCTCGGCAAGGGCTTCGGTGAGGTCGTTCGGGCCGGATCGGCATGAAGGAGGACGGGATCGCCAAGCCGGTCACGCCTTGCTGGTGCCGTAGAACCGCGTCGTGAAAGAGGGATGAAGCTCGAAGCCTTTCACATGGGCGGACGACACGGCGTTCTGTTTCCAGTTCGCGACGAAGACCCATGGCGCGTCATCATAGACCACGTCCTGCAACTGCTTGTAGACGACCGCGCGCTTGGCGCGATCGGTTTCGGTCCGGCCCTGGTCGATGAGGGCGTCCACCTTGGGGTTCGAGTAGCCGCCCGAATTCACCGCGGCGCCCGTGCGCAGTGCCAGGGCCGGGTGCATGTCGGGGTCCTGGGTCATGAAGGAAAGCTCGGCGACGCCGACGTCGGCCGGCATGGCCGGGATGATCTTGCCCAGGAACGTGTTCCATTCGTAGGTCTCGATCTTGGCCCGGATGCCGACGGCCTCGAGATCGGCCTGGATCGCCGTGCCCATGAGTTGGGGAGACAACATGCCCGAACCGCTTTCCGTGACGTAGAACGTCACGTCGACCCCATTCGGGTAACCGGCATCCGCAAGCAGCTGTTTGGCCTTTGCCGGATCGTACGGGTAGGGCTTGAGGCCCGTGTCATAGGCCCAGGTGAAGGCCGGCGGGGTCACGCTGCTCGCCACCGTGGCGGTGTCCTTGAGGATGTCGGTCGCGATCGCACCTTTGTTGATGGCGTAGTTGATGGCTTGCCGGACGCGCTTGTCGTCGAAAGGCTTTGTCTTGGTGTTCAGTACCAAGTACCACAGATGCGGTCCGGCCTGCTGGTAGTAGATGTAATCGGGCGACGCCGTGAAGGTGGCGATATTGTCCGGCGGCACCTCGATCGTGATGTCGGTGCCCCCCGATTGCATCTCGGAGACGCGCGCATTCTCGTCGACGATGGGGCGGAACACGAGGCCCTTGAGCTTGGGCGCGCCGCGGAAATAATCCGCGTTGGCTTCCAGCACGAAGCGTTGGCCGCTGACCCATTCGATGAACTTGAACGGCCCGGCGCCGCCCCCGTTGCGGGCGAAATCCTTGCCGTATTTCTGCACCGCGGCCGGCGAAATGCCGGCGAGGCCGCCGATCGCGCCAGCCAGCATGGTCAGGGCCGGCGCATAGGGTTCCTTGTAGACGAGAACGACCTTGTAGGGATCGAGCACCTGCACCTTGTCGATCGGCCCGAGCGTGAACACGAAGGGGAACGGTCCCGTATTGTGGAAGGGGTGGTTCGCGTCGAGCACGCGGTCGAAGTTGAACTTCACGGCATCGGCGTTGAAATCCGTGCCATCATGGAATTTCACGCCCTTGCGCAGGGTGAAGGTGTAGGTCTTGCCATCCGGCGAGACGTCCCAAGCCTCGGCGAGGCCTGGCTCCACCTCGAGGCTGCCGTCCTTGTAGTGCAGGAGACCGTCGTAGATATTGATCAGGATGCGGAAGTCGCTGATCGTCACGGCCTGGGCCGGGTCGAGCGTCTGAAGTTCGGCGACGTGGCCGACCACAAGGACGTCCGTGGGCGTTTGCGCCAAGGCAAAGCGCGGCAGACCGACGACCGAGACCGCGGCCACGCTCCCCAGCAGGGTTCTTCGGGTCAATGCAACTTGGGACATGGGTGCTCCGGAAAAGTCTAGGCGTCGAGCGGGGGACGGCGGCCGGCGACATCGAGCCGGGCTTCGAGCGCGGCGCCGATGCCCAGGATGGTGGCTTCGTCGAACAGGCGTCCGTATAGGCAGACGGCATGGGGGACCGTGAACGTCTCACCCGTGCCATCCTGGCCCTGATCGAGCTTGGCTTGCGCGAGCGAAAGAGGCTTGCGCGTGGGGGATCGGCGGAATCCGCAGCGCAAGGCGAGGCTCGGGTGGCCGGTGAAATTGGTGATGATCAACATCGGGCCCGCGAGACAGGGACCGATCATCGCATCGACCCTCTCGAAAGCCTGCGCCATGTCCTGCATGATGCGGCGGCGCAGGCGGTCGAGCTGAATGTGGTCGACGGCCGACAGGAAGCGGGCCTTGCGGAAGGTATTGGGCCAGGAGCCCGGCTCCTGCCAGGTGAGGCTGTCGTCGGCATCCTCGAGCGTCAGGTGCTCGAAGGACGCGGCCGCCTCGGCGAACAGCACGTTCATCAAGGCGTCGTAGGGCAGGTCCGGGCGGGTCATTTCGACGAGCGTGAGGCCGAGCGCCCGCGCATGGTCGAGCATGGCGCGGTCGAGGTCGTCCACCCCGGCTGCCGCGAAATCGGCCGGGTAGTAGCCGAGGCGCAGGCCGGCGATCGGGGCCGCGGCATCGAAGCCGAAAGGGGCATCGATGCTGCACGGATCGGCAGGGTCGCCGCCGTTGATGGCGGCGAGGACCAGCGCCGTGTCGGCGACGCTCCGGCACATCGGGCCGATCTTGTCGAGCGTCCAGCACAGCGGCATGGCGCCCGTCCGGGGCACACGGCCGAACGTCGGCCGCAGGCCGGTGGTGCCGCAGCGCAAGGAGGGAGCCACGATCGAGCCCAGCGTCTCGGTGCCGAGGCTGAAAGCGACGAGCCCGGCCGCCGTGGCCGATCCCGATCCGGCCGACGAGCCGCTCGATCCCTCGTTCAGGTTCCAGGGATTCCGGGTGACGCCGCCGTACCAGATGTCGCCATAGGCCAGCGCCCCTAGGGTCAGCTTCGCCACCATGACGGCGCCCGCCGCAGTCAGGCGCTGCACCACGGTGGCGTCCGTCGCCGGCACCCGCTCGGCATAGGGCTCGGCGCCCCAGCCGGTGAGAACGCCGGCGGTATCCAGCAGGTCCTTGCAGCCCCAGGGAATCCCGTGCAGCGGTCCGAGGTAAGTGCCGGCAGCGAGGAGCGAATCGGCCCGGCGGGCCTGCTCCATCGCAAGGTCCGCCGTGACCGTGGCGACGCATTCGAGCTTCGGGCCGAGCCGCGCGATGCGTTCGAGGTACAACCCGGCCAGCCGCTCGGCCGTAATGGCTCGGTTTCGGATCCAGCCGGACAAACGGCTGACCGGCGCGAAGCAAATGTCCTGCGCGTCGTCCGGGAGGGGCATGGGCTCCGCTTCGTCGGCGCGGCGATCCGATGACGGGACCGGCATGATGAAGCCGGGCAGGCGTGGGTCGAAGCGGGTCGCCGGTGCAAGATCATGCGGCAATCGGCTGGCGCGCCGCTGCTGCGCCAACGCGATCTGGCCGGCTAAATTGTCGAGCATGAAACATCGCTCGGCCTCGGTGTAGCGGAGACCCAGGAGGTCTTCGGCTGCAGCGATGGTTTGCGTCGACAATATTGTGTTCGGAACTGTCATGCCGGGCTGCGGTCCACATTGGGATTGCCCAATACCTGAAAGGCCCGCAAGAGCCGTGCCAACAATAAGCCAGCAGGGATGAACTCAGATCGCGTCGTCTGGACAGGCGACGAAGGCGGAGCAGGTGGCGTCGCGGGCATCGGATCGAACTCGATGTGTCGGTCCTGCGCGGCTGATGCGATGTCGCGCGGCGGGACGGCTTCGACCTGCGGGATGGATCAATGGCGAGCGACGCGTCAAGCGGTTCCGCCCTCGACGATCTCGAAGCCGGTATCGACGGTGCGTGGTTCGTTGCGTTCGGTCTGCGCCATGATGTGTTCGACGGCGATCTTGCCGATGCGGAAGCGGTTGGAGCGTACCGTCGACAATGGCGTCGGAAGGGCCTGTCCGATCTCGAGGCCGTTGAAGCCGAACAGGGCCAGGTCGCGCTTGGGAACGATGTTTTCGGCGAGGCATTGGAACACCCCGCCGACCGCCATGTCGTCGTTCGAGAAGACGACGACGTCGGGACGGCACCCCTCGCCGAGCAGCTTGGCCAAGCCTTCTCGCCCCGCCTGGGTCGAACTCGGGCCGCCGCTCAGACTTTGACCCACGATCGTGAGGCCGCTTTCCTCCAGAGCCTGCACCAGACCGTCCCATCGCAGATGCGCGCGGCGGTCCGCCACCCAATCGTGCCCGACATAGCCGAAGCGGGAGTAGCCCCTGCCGATCAGGTGGCGCCCGGTGGCATATCCCGCGGCGCGGTGCGACAAACCGACGGCGAGGTCGATCGGCACCGAGTCGATGTCCATCAACTCCGCCACGCGTACCCCGCTCTGGTCGAGGCGTCGGCGGGTGATCTCGGTGTGCTCGAAACCGACGATGATCATTGCCGCCGGCTTCCAGGCAAGAAGCGAAACGACGAGTTTCTCTTCGACGGCGGGATCGTAGCCGGTGATCCCCACGACCGGCCGAAAACCCGAGGGTTCGAGGCCGGCGTCGATCCCGCGCAGGACGTCGGCGAAGACGATGTTGGACAGCGAGGGAATCACCACGCCGATCAGGCTGGACGTCGCCGACGCGAGCGTGCCGGCGACCTGGTTGCGGACGTATCCGGTCTCCAGAACGGCCGCCATCACCCGCTCGCGGGTCAGATCGGACACCGGCCCGACGTTCCGCAGGATGCGGGAGACGGTGATCTCGCTGACGTCGGCGAGCCTTGCCACGTCCGCGAGGGTGATCGAGGCCGCGGCGCCCGTCACGCGTCGTCTTTTCGGCCTTTCGTGATGTGACCCCATGCCCCGCCCGCTGGCGTCATCAACCGGCGCGACCATGCCCCAGCAGCTATCCTACCACTTGGTAGGCGTGGCTCCTGCCGAAGGCCAGCGGCAAAAATGATGATAGCGCTGTCAATTGCTGATGACAGCGCTGTCATTCTATGCCCTACTGCTGCAAGGACAGGCCGAACGGCCGTGAGGGATGGAAATGACACAAGAGGCGCAGGAGCCGGTCGCCGTGATCGGCCTCGGCTCGATGGGAATGGGTGTTGCCCAGTCGCTCATTCGCGCCGGAATGCGGGTCTCCGGGTTCGACACGGCCGGCGACGTGCTTGCCAAATTCGCCGAGGGTGGTGGACGGGCTGCACCCGATCCCGCCGAGGCGGCACGCGACGCGGTCGCCGTGGTCGTAGTCGTTGTGACCGCGGCGCAGACCGAAACCGTCCTCTTCGGTGAGGATGGCCGGGACGGGGCGACCGCGACGATGCGCAAGGGCGGCGTCGTCCTGTCGTCCGCCACCATGGCGCCGACCGACGCTCGACGTTTGGCCGAGCGATGCGATCGCGCCGGCCTCCTCTACCTCGACGCGCCGATGAGTGGCGGCATGGTGCGCGCCGCCAGCGGCGAACTGACCGTCATGGCGTCCGGCAGCCCCGCTGCCTTTGAATGTGCCGACGCCATTCTCGCGGCGATCGCCACCAAGGTTTACCGCCTGGGCGACGCGCCGGGGATCGGCGCCTCCTTCAAGATGGTCAACCAACTGCTCGCGGGCGTGCATATCGCTGCTGCCTGCGAGGCTATCACCTTCGCCAAACGGCTCGGGCTCGACATCGAAAAGGTCTTCGATGTCATAACGGCCTCGGCCGGCAATTCCTGGATGTTCGAAAACCGCGTCCCGCACGTTCTGAAGGGCGACTACACCCCTGCGAGCGCGGTCGACATCTTCGCCAAGGATCTCGGCATCGTGGGCCAAAATGGGGTTGGCCACGAAATTCCCGACCCCTCTGGCCGCGAGCGCGTTGCAGCTCTTCCTGATGACGTCGGCGGCCGGCATGGGTCGCGATGACGACGCTTCGGTGGCGCGGCTCTTCGCTCAGATGACGGGCCTCGACCTACCCACGGGCATCAAGACGGATTGACGGATCGAACGGCCGACCTCCGGCAAGGGGGCGGCGCAAGGAGGGATCATGATCGTGCGCGACAGTCCGGCAACGGCCGTCCTACCGTCCCGTCCGACGGCCTGGAGCAACGTTGTGACCGCGCTGCTCCAGGTGCGCGAACTGAACGTGCTCACGGCGCTGCTCGTCGTGGTCGCGCTCATCAGCTTTTCCACGCCGTACTTCCTGACGACCGACAACCTGATGGGCGTGTTCAGGTCCTTCTCGCTGATCGCCATCATGTCCATCGGCATGGTCATGGTGATCATCACCGGCGGCATCGACCTCTCGGTCGGCTCCGTCATGGGTCTCTCCTCGCTGGTCACGGCGCTCGGGTTCCAGTCGGGCCTGTCCACCCCCGTCTGCATCATTGGCGGGCTCGCCACCGGGCTGCTGTTCGGCCTGTTCAACGGCGTGCTGATCACGGTGATCCGGCTGCCGCCCTTCATCGCCACCCTGGGCTCGCTGAGCATCGGGCGCGGGCTCATGTACATCATCACGCACGGCGTGCCGCTCACGCCCGACACGCCCGACAGCTTCGCCGAGATCGGCCAAGGCTATGTCGGGCTGGTGCCGGTTCCGGTCGTCGTCATGCTGGTCATGACGGTCGTCTTCTCGCTGCTGATGCGGAAGACGCGCTTCGGCCGCCACGTCTACGCGACGGGCGGTAACGAGCAGGCCGCGCGGCTCAGCGGCGTCAAGACGGCTCGTGTCAAGTTGCTGGTCTACATGCTGTCCGGGCTCATCGCGGCCATTGCGGGCGTGATCAGCTTCTCC
>CAXUOD010000008.1:0-18142 GCA_964252585.1 uncultured Lichenihabitans sp.
ATCGAAAGACCCAGCCTCAATGAAAGTGAAGAGAAAAATCCAAGCATCGCTTGGTGACCATAATTACCACGTTGGCTTCAAAATGCAGTTGCCCGTCGTGGACTATATCGACAGGATCGCCGCCAAACAACTGCGCACGCGTTCGGACATCTTGCGCAGCATCATCGTCGACTCGCTCGTAGCCGCCGGGATCGTGACCACCGAGGCGGAAAAAAATACCACACAAGCCATACAGACATAATCTTGTTAACGCATCACATGAAGTACAAAAAATATACAGACAAAATCCTATTAGGAAGAACTTGTTAGAAGAACTAGATGCTCAAAACAAATCTTACGCTGATGCAACAATGTCGCTACGATATGCGTCGCTTTTAGACTTACTCCGAGATCCAAAGACAATTGGAAGAAAGTTGGTATTTCGCAGGATGGCAGCATTGATCCGATTGGTTCAACGTGAGCTAGGTCGTACCCCCTAACAGGTCGTATCGACAAAACGGAAGGGACATCATAGCGGGTGTAGGTCTGATGCGCGGCTTGTCAGCCAAGCTGCCTCAACTTCGGCAAGTGACTTCCGGAGATGGACATGCTGGCTGATATGATCGACCCACGCCAGCGGGACATAGTGATGCTCGCCATCCGGCGAGGTGTTCTTCGCAAGCTTGATCGTATCGGCGCCGTCCATGTGATCGACCGTCCCTACCTTGGTGCCGTCCGATGCGATCACATCCATATGGGCGCTGATGGTAACGCGATCACTGTCCTCTTTCGCATTCATCGTCCCTTGAATGCTTTCGACCTTGCCCAGCTTTGAGATGTCAGCCTCTTCTGCAAATTCTTCAACCTCGATTACTCGATCGATCTGATCGAAGGCATGGCGGGCGGGTGAGACCTTACCTTGCTCGGCTTCTACCCGGGCAGAGGGCTCTGCCGAGAGTTGGACGCCAAGGGCGCTAAACACACCGAGTAGCGTGCTCATACGCGGATCGCCGCCTGGACCAAGGGCCTTATAGAGGGCTTCACGTGTCACGCCGGCGTCGCGAGCAATCTGGGTCATGCCCCGGGCGCGGGCGACCGTGTTCAGGGTGTGCCGAATGAAAGCCGGGTCGCCGGTCTCGACAGCGTCTGCGATCAGGTCGTTTTGATCTTCCAGCGTCGACAAATGCTCGGCAACGTCGAAGGGTGTAGTCTTGAGGGGCATTGGCTCACTGCTCCGATGCATGGGCTTCGGCGAGTATCTTGGCTCGCTTGATGTCACGTGATTGGTTGTCTTTGTCTCCACCACACAACAACAACACAATGTCTTGGCCTTGTCTGATGAAATAGAGGCGGTAGCCCGGTCCGTAGATGCGGATCTCATTCACCCCGTCGCCAACCGACTTCACATCTCCCATCAGACCACCTTCTAGGCGATTGATGCGTTTAGGATGGCCTTCTTGCCTATGGGGTCCGCGAGGTCTGCGAACCATTCGCGGAAGTCGTCGGACTGGTGAACCTCAGGCATGCGTGAATTATAGGTTACACCAACCAACCTGTACAGCCTACCCCACTACCTTCATCGACGCCCCCTGACGCCAGCGACCTCCTAAGAGCCTCTATGCCAAGCAATCGAGATGATGGCGGGCGATGACGGCGGGCTCCGAAGCGCCCTTTCGCACCCCGTCATAGTGGATCGTGCGGGCGACGCGGTGCACGAAGGATCCCGAAGGCGCCGCGACGGTCGCGTCCGGCGCGAAATCCTCGCCGCTGGCGACGAATCACGTCCCCGAGACGACCACGCAGAGGCGATCGGTGGCATAGAAATGCTGAGCGCTCATGTAGCCCGGTGACCAGCGGACCAGCACCATGTAGGGACCAGGCTGGTCGGTCGCCCCGAACAGCGTCGCCTGCCGGCTGGCCTCGGCCGGGATCCCGGCGACCGGCTTCCAGGGGATGTCGCCTGGCGGCACGACGACGGTCATCGACGGGTCTGCTCCCGCGGCCCGTGCGGCGGCCGCGCTGAAGGTCGCAGTCGCGGCGGCCAGCAGGGGAAGGACCAAGAGGTCGCGGCGGGTGGTCGAAAGGTCGGTCATGGTGGGGGCTCCGGTCAGGGCGACCTAACGCACGGGCACCCGTTCCGGTCTCGCAACGGTCGTTCGCCGGGGCCGCATCCGCGCTTTCAGACCTCATGCGGACCTGCCCCTCAAGGGTCAGGGTTGCGGGCAGGGACCCGCACCCGCAGGCAACAGCGTGCGAACCGCGGCGTCGAGCTGAGGATCCTCGCCCTTGGCCCAGGCGGTCGGGTCCGACGGGACGCGAATGTCGGGCTCGACCGGATGGTTCTCGCTGAACGTCCCGTCGATCTCGCGGAAGGGCAGCTGCGGGATCCCGTAGGTCAGTCCCGGTACGATGCGTGACGCCACCCACCAGACCTCCGTCCCGGTACCGGCCACGGGGTCTCCGATCAGCTGACCGAGATGCAGGTCCCGGTAGGCGAGCGGAAAGAGCGACGAATCCGAGTAGCTCTCGGCGTTCATGACGACCGCCGAAGGCTTGGTCCAGCGGTCGCGGGGCTCGTGCTGCGCCGGGCCGCCGCGCGGCGGGAACACGTCGAAGTAGCTTTTCCCGGACAGCAGCGTGACGAGTTGGTTGTGCAGGTCGCCGCCGCCGTTGTCGCGGATGTCCACCACGAGCCCCTGGGCGTCGCCGAAGCGGCCGAAGATGTCGGTGAAGGCCTTGCGATAGGACGCCGCGTCCATGCCGGCGAGGTGGACGTAGCCCAGCCGGCCGCAGCTCGCCGCTTCGACGGCGCGGCGCTTGCCCTCGACCCAGCGCCGGTCCGCGATCTCCTGCTCCTTGGCGAGGTCGATCGCCACGCGCTTCTCGGTGAAACGCGTTCCGTCCGGATGCTCGGACGTCACGGCGACGATCTCTTTGCGGCGACCCCGAAGGAGACGGCGGATGCCGCCCTCGTCCGGCACGGCTTCTCCGTCGATCTCGCGGATGACGTCCCCGGGCTTCAGCGCGCTGTCGCCCGTGTCGAAGGGGCCGCCCGGGATCAGGGCCGCGACCTTCATGCCGGGACCGGGATAGTGCTCGTCGTAATAGAGGCCGAGCGAGCCCAGCCGCTCGGCCAGTGGCACGACGGGGCGGAAGTAGGCGCCGGTGTGGGAGGAGGCGAGCTCGCCCGCCATCTCGCTCAGCAGTTCGGCCAGGTCGCGCGTGTCGGCCAGCGAGGGCAGGAAGCGCCCGTAGCGCAGACGCGCCGTCGCCCAGTCGATCCCCTCGAAGGTGGGATCGTAGAACTTCCTCTGCGTGAGGTTCCAGAACTGCTCAAAGGCCGCACGACGCGCTTCGGCTTCGTCGCGCGTGGTGTCGGCCGTGATCTTGATCAGTCGCGTCGTGCCGCGCAGGAGGTCGACCTCCATGAGTCCGTCGGTCTCGGCCTGTTGTCCCCCGCTGCGCGAGAGGAAATAGAGATGCTTGCGGTCATGGCTCAGGCGCAGCGGACTGTCGCGCTGGTAGGGAAGGCCGGAGAACAGGATGCGCCGCCGTTCCTGACGCAGGTCGCGGACCGTGCCGGTCACGACGAGCCCTTCCCCTTTGGCATCCTCGGCCTGCTCGACCGTCAGCACGCTGACGCCATCGGCCAGCAGCGTCCCGAAGACGATCTCGGCAGGCGCCTGGGATAGGGCGAGCACGCGATCGTCCATTCCCTCGAGCTCGACCGGCACCGGTCCCCTGGGCGCATTGGGACGCGGCAGATCGCCCGTCGCCCCGGCGTCGCGCGGGTCGGTCCGCTCCTCGCGCGAAGGCGCATCGCGGGGCACCGGAAGGTCGCCTGCCACCGGGATCATCAGGCGCCGCTCGAAGGTCTGCCGGGCGGGTCGGGACGTGAACGTCCCTTCGAAATCGGCCGACCATCGGCCATGGAACGCGGCATGCAGCGCATCGGTGTCGCTGAGCCACGTCAGGAGGCCGCCGTCGGGGCTCCATTCGGGATCCCATTGGTCCGCACCGGCCGGGACCGGGCGGACCGCCGGACGACTGCCGTCGGCCGGCACCAGGGCCAGGTTCACGAGATCGAGGCTCGGCTGCACGGGAAGCGCGAGCCAACGGCTGTCGGGCGACCAGGCGAGCGGCCAGGGCCAGTCGCTGTAGCTGTAGTTCTGGCCGGCCGGCAGCACTTCGATGTCGCGTCCGTTGGTCGGTTCGAGCACCCGCACGGAGGACCGGTCCGCCACATAGGCGATATGCTGTCCATCGGGCGCGTAGACCGGCATCAGGGCGTCGCGCGCCCCCGAGGTCAGCCGCTTTTCGACCACACGGGTGCTCTGGGCGAAGCTCTTCTCGCTCGGGTCGGCGAGGCTCGATTCATAGAGGTCCCAACGGCCGTCGCGCTCGGAGGCGTAGACGATGCGCCGCCCATCGGCCGAGAACGAGGGGTCGCGCTCCTCGCCGATCGTGTGGGGCAGGCGCTTGACGTCGCGCCCGTCGATCGAGGCGATCGAGATCCCCCCACGCGCCACGACGGCGAAGTCGCGATCGTCGGGGGAGATCGTGAAGTCGCTGAAGGCCGTGCTGCGGGCCGCGCGGTCGCCCGGGAACGTGGTTTGGACGAGGCGGATGTCGAGCCGCTCCGGCTCGGTCGCGCCGTGGCGAAGCCGGTAGAGGGTTCCGTCGCGGGCGAAGACGAGGTCGCCGTCGCGCGACGCCGAAAGCGAGCGCAGGGGATCGCCGGTGAAGTGGGTCAGGGCCGTCGGCGCCCCGAACCCGTCCGGCCGGCCGGGATCGGGCTCGCGCCGCCAGACATTCAGTGAGCCCGAGGCCTCGTCGAGATAGTCGACGGAGCCATCGGGGCCCCATACGGCGCTTCGGCTCTCGTGGGCGTCGTCGTTCAGGCGCCGGTGCTGTCCGGTCGCCGCATCGTAGACCCAGACCTGTCGGGCGGCGCTCGAGGTCTGATGGCGCCGGAACGGCTGCTCGATCGAGGCACCGGTGTAGAGCATCCTGGCGCCAAAGGCGTCCCATTTCGCTTCCATGGCGGCGTTGGGGAGCACCATCGTGTCGCGTCCCCCGGCGACCGGCACCTGATAGAGCTGGCGGCCGTCTTCCCAGCCGTTCGGGATCGTGGCGGTCGCGACGGCGTCGCCGAGACCGGAGGACCAGAACAGCACGGCCTTGCCGTCCGGCGTGAAGGCGGACGGCGCCTGATCGTGCTCGTTCCACGTCAGCCGCTTGGCGTCGCCTCCCGCGGACGACACCGCGAAGATGTTCATGGGTCCGAAGCGGTCGGCCGCGAAAGCGATCGTGCCGCCGTCCGGCGACCAGACGGGGGCGACGGAGTCGAACCCGGCCGGCGTCAGGGCGACCGCGTCGCCGCCCGTCGCCGGCGCGGTCCAGATCTGCCCGGCATACCGGAACGCGATGCGGGTTCCGTCGGGCGAGAGGGCCGGATCGCGCAGCCAGAGCGGCGGCGGAGTACCCGGCGCCGCCGTGGCTGGCGCCACATTCGCATCGGCCCCGGTCGCCGGGCCGGTCACGACGGTACCGCAGGACAGTAGGACGAGGGCGAAGCTGAGGTTGCGGCAGGACACGGTAGGGCTCGTCGAAACGGAAGATCGCTCTACGTCCTACAACATCTTGTCGTTGCAATGACAACGTTGGAATGTCCGCAAACGACAGCTTCGGCACCAATGCGGAGTCCCCCTACCAAGATTGTGGGTTCGCGCTGCGCTATTCCGGTGCGACGCCGATCCCATCGCGCCTCTTGATCACCCGGTAGTAGCTCCAGAGCAGGCGTGCCGCGACGGCGCGGTGCGGGCGCCAGCGTTCGGCGAGACGGGTCAGGGCTGCGGCATCGGGCCGGCCCTCGAGGCCGAACGCGATGCGCGCCGCCTCCTGCAAGGCGATGTCGCCCGCCGGCCAGGCGTCGGCATGGCCGAGGCAGAACAACAGGAAAACCTCGGCGGTCCAGGGGCCGATGCCTTTCACGGCGACGAGCCGTGCCGCCGCCTCTTCGGCCGGCAACGCCGCGAGTGCGTCGATCGCCAGAGCGCCGTCGAGCACGGCCGCCGCCATCGCGCGCATGGTCCGGATCTTCGCCGACGACAGGCCCACGCGGCGCAACAGCTCATCGTCGGCCGCCGCCACCGCTCCGGCCTCGAACGGCATGCCGTCCGCCGAGCCGAGCGCGGCCTTGAGCCGTCCGAAGATCGCGGCCGCGCTCGCCGTCGAGACCTGCTGCGCCACGACGATGGCGGCCAGCCCCTCGAAGCCAGGGTCTCGCCGGCGCAGCGGCGGCCGACCCCCGACCGTCAGCACGTGATCCACGAAACCCGGATCCAGTGCCGCGAGCCGCGTGATCGCCTGATCGAGATCCGCCAGCGTGTGGATGGGGCGCAGCGTCGTCACGGGTTCCGTCGTTTCTCCATGACCCGTGCGGCCCGTCGTGCCATCTTGACGGACAGGACGGCGCCGTACCGCGCTTGGCTCAGGATCTCGACGCCTCCACCGACATGTCCGTGTTCCGCTTCGCCCCTTCGCCCAACGGCGACCTGCATCTCGGCCACGCTTACTCGGCGCTCCTCAACGGCGACTTGGCCCGACAAACGGGTGGAACCTTGCTGCTGCGGTTCGAGGATATCGACCGCGAGCGCTGCCGGGAAGCCTATGCGGTGTCGGTCGAGGACGATCTGACCTGGCTCGGCCTGACCTGGGCCGGCGTGCCCCGACGCCAGTCCGAACACCTCGGTGTCTATCGCGAAGCGCTCGAGCGCCTCGAAGCGCGTCAACTCGTCTATCCGTGCTTCTGCACGCGGGGCATGATCCTGTCCGACGCCCCTGCCGCCCTGCCGCGTGCCGTCGATCCAGACGGAACGCCGCTCTATCCGGGCACCTGTCGGCGGTTGCCGGCCGACGAGCGCGCACGGCGGATCGCGAGGGGCTGGCCCGCGACACGGCGCATCGACATGGCCCGTGCCCTGGCCGAAGCTCCGAAGGATCTCGCCTGGGACGAGCATGGCGAGGGGACGGTCGCCGAGCGCATCGCGGCCGAACCGGCCGTCTGGGGGGACGCCATCGTGGGCCGCAAGGACGTCACGACGAGCTATCACGTCTCGGTCGTGATCGACGACGCGCTGCAGGGCGTCACGGATGTCGTTCGAGGCCGCGACCTCTATCTTGCGACGGCGTTGCATCGGCTGCTCCAGAGCCTGTTCGACCTCCCGCCCCCGCGCTATCACCACCACCGGCTGATCCTCGATCCGCAGGGTCGGAAGCTCTCGAAGAGCCGCGCCGCGCCCTCGCTGCGCGCGCTTCGCGGGGAGGGCGTGACACCGATCGAGGTCAGACGCAGGGTCGGCCTCGCGTGAGAGCCCGATGCGAGGTGCCTCCTCGGCACTCCCCTGCCGGTCGTCGGGAGCCAGCATGAGACGGGTCGCGGTCCTGGCCGACATCCACGGCAACCTGCCCGCGCTCGAAGCGGTCCTGGCCGACGTCGAGGCCGCCGAGGTGGATGGGATCGTGCTCAACGGCGACCTTGCCGATGGTCCTTTTCCGACCGAGACCCTGGACCGGCTGGAGAAGCTCGGCCCACGGGCGATCTGGCTGCGCGGCAACGGCGACCGGTGGCTCGTCGAGGCCCGGGGCGGCCGCTTCCGGCATCCGGAGGCCGGCACCGACGCGCTCATCGGCTGGGCCGCGTCGCGGCTGACGCCCACGCATGCCGATCGGCTGGCCAGGCTGCCGCTGACCCTTTCGATCGACGTCGCAGGCCTCGGGAGGGTCGGCCTCTGCCACGCGACGTCGCGCAGCGACAACGAGATGGTGCTGGTCGACTCTCCCGTCGAAGACGTCCGGGCGGCCTTCTCGGCCATCGCCGGAGAGACGCTCGTCATCGGCCACAGCCACATGCCGTTCGACCGCCTGTTCGACCGCCGCCGCATCCTCAATGCGGGATCGGTCGGCATGCCCTACGGCCATAGCGGCGCGTCCTGGGCGTTGGTCGGGCCGGATATCGTCTTGCGGCGGACACCGTATGACATCGACGCCGCGTGCTCGCGCATCCTGGCGACCGGGATGCCGGGGGTCGAAGACTTCGTTCAAACCTACCTCCGCGCCACACCGAGCGACGAGGAAGCCCTCGAGTCGTTCCGGGCCATCATCCGGAAACAGCAGGAGAGCGGCGGCTTCGATTGAAGATCTGTTCGCAGCCTCGAATCCGAAGGGCGCAACGAAGCCCGCCGCGTCATGCCTTGCATCAGCCGGCGAGCCATCCGCCGTCGACGACGAGATTCGATCCGGTGATGAAGCTTGCCTTGTCGCTCGCCAGGAACACGGCCGCGTTGGCGATGTCCTGCGGGCGGCCGAGCCGCGGCCAGGGGGTGCGGCGGCGGGCGTTGTCGAGCAGGGCGGGGTCCATGGGCAGGCCGGGCTTGCCGGTCACGATCTTGCCGGGCGAAATCGCATTGCACACGATGAGGTCCTTCGCGTAATCGACCGCGATCTGGCGTGTGATGTAGATCGCGCCGGCCTTGCTGACCCCGTAGGCACAGTCGCGCGGCGAGGTCACGATCCCCTGCTGCGAACCGAGGTTGATGACCCGGCCCCGGACCTCGCCCAGCGGCTCCTGCCCGATCATCTGGGAGACCGCGCGCTTGCAGCCGTGATAGAGCCCCGTCATATTGACGCCCATGACGTGAGCCCACTGCTCTTCCGTCGTGTCGAGCAGGGCCGTTCCCGAGAATGTCGCCGCATTGTTGACCATGATGTCGAGCCTGCCGTGGCGGGCGACAGTGTCGCCGACCAGCGCGTCGATGTCGTCCCAACGCGCCACATCCGTCCGTCGGAAGAAGGCCCGCCCGCCCGCTGCGGCAATCAGCTCCGTCGTCGTGACACCTCCTTCGAGCGGCTCCTCCGTCAAGTCCGCCACGCCGACGATCGCGCCTTCGGCCGCGAACTCCGCCGCTATGGCGCGCCCGATGCCGGACGCGGCACCCGTCACGATGGCAATCCTGCCGTCCAAGGCCTTCATGGCTTTACCCCCGTTTCAGCCCCTATGGACCGCCCGTTGACCCCGCTACCCGATCTGGCCCTCGCCGACCGCCTCTTCAACACCCTGTCGGATCGGACCCGCCGCGGGCCGGGCATCGAGCGCGACAGCTATGGGGCCGGCGAGCAGGCGGCGCACGACCTGATGATCGAGACCGCTCGGGCACTCGCCCTCGACGTGGCGGTGGATGCCATCGGCAACCTCTTCATGGTGCTGCCGGGCCGGGACCGCGCCGCCCCGATGGCCCTCGTGGGCTCGCACCTCGACAGCGTGCCGCAGGGCGGCAATTTCGACGGGGCTGCCGGCGTCGTGGGGGGCCTCGCGATCCTGGCCGGGTGGAAGACGGCGGGCTTCGTGCCGGCGTTCGATGTCGCCGTCATGGGTATTCGGGCGGAAGAATCGGCGTGGTTCGATATCCCGTATCTCGGCAGCGCGGGCGCGTTCGGGTTGCTCGACCCGCAATGCCTTGCGGTCCGCCGGGCCGATACCGGGCTGTCGCTGGAGGACACCTTGGCGGGGCAGGGCTTGGACGCGAGCGCCATCCGCGAGCGTCGGCGGCTGCTGGAGCCCGCTCGGCTCCGGGCCTATTTCGAGCTTCACATCGAGCAGGCTCCGGTCCTGGTGCATGTCGGCTTGCCGGTCGCGGTGGTGACCGGCATCCGTGGCTGCCGCAGGCTGCGCAACGTGCGCTGCACCGGCGCTTACGGCCATTCGGGGGCGCTGCCCCGGGCGCATCGGCAGGATGCCGTCGCGGCCAGCGTGGCCCTGCTCGGCCGCCTCGATGCGGACTGGCAGACCCTCGAAGCCGAAGGCGCCGATCTCGTGGTCACGACCGGCGAGTTCATGACCGACGCGGCGCTGCACGGCCCCAGCAAAGTCGCGGGCGAGGCACGGTTCGTACTCGACATCCGGTCCGTGTCGGACTCCACGATGAACGTCGTCGAGGCGAAGGCGCGGGCTCACGCGGTCGCGGTCGAAGCCGAGTACAGGGTCAGGTTCGACCTCGGCGAGGCCACCTACTCGCCCCCGGCCATCATGAACGCCGCCTTGCAGCGCTCGATCGGGCTCGGCATCAGGGCCGCGGGGATCCGGCCCTACGCGATGGCCAGCGGCGCAGGCCACGACGCAGCGATCTTTGCAGCCGTCGGTGTGCCGACCGCGATGATCTTCGTGCGCAACCAGAACGGTAGCCATAACCCCGCCGAAGCTATGGATCTGGAGGATTTCGCGCTCGCGGTCCAAGTCTTGTCCGCTGTCCTGGTCGATGCAGCGCGTTGACCATCTACGAAATGCCGCGGCGTTGGCCTCTTGTTTTCATCAGTTGTCTTCCGATGCCGCTCGGGAGCCCAGGATGGGCAGGAAAGGCACTGTGACATCATCTCGGATGCCCGTTCGACCAGGACTACGTCCATGCGGTCCTCCGAGGACCAGTCCGATGCGTGTATGCCGCTGTCCGATCCGTCGGCCGGTTTCGTTTCACCGTTGAATTTCGCAAGCAAGGGCTAACTCTTTTCTGTTGCTCTTGAGGCTTGAAGCAGCGTGAGCCGTCTTCTGCCGTCGAGAGCCCGATGACCCAGTCCGATACCGTAGACGACGGTCGCACCCAGGATTACCTCCGTGGCAGGCAGGTCCATGCCGCCGAGCAGAACGTCGGCAAGGCCCTGGTAGGCTACCTCGTCACCGTCGTGTTCGCCACGGCCCTTCTTTACGACAGGTGTGGCCCCATCCTGCTCTGGTGGCTTGCGTCATCATCGCTCTTCTGTGTGCCGCGCATCGCCTATGCGTTCCGCATTGCGAGCCGTCCGCCGCAACTCGTCGATCGACAAGCCGTGCGGAAGTTCGCGGTTTTCAGCGTTCTGGCCGCGCTTTCCATGTCGGCCATTCCCCTCTGGATCGTCTCGCGCACGGACGGCTTCGTCTTCTCCTACCTGTTGTCGGCCGTGATCGCGGTCTTCGTCTTCGGCTGCTTCGTCCATGCTCCGGTCTTCGGCAGCGCCGCCGCCTACATGCTGACGCAATGCGCTATCGCGGTCATCTGCTACGCCACCACGGGCGTCAATCGCGAGAGCCTGGCCCTGATCGCCGAATTCACCTGCCTGACCGCAACGGCCTTTCTCGTCATCCGGCAGCATTCGGCGTTGTTCGCGCAGAGCGTCCTTCAACAGACGGAGCTCGAAAAGAAGAGCATCGATCTGCAAAGACAGGCCGACGTCATCGGCCTCCTGCTCAAGGAGCACGAGGACCAGTCCAGCGATTGGCTCTGGCGGACGGACGGTTTGACGACGATCCAGGCCGCGTCGCAACGCTTCTGCCAGGCTTTCGCCGCGCCGGCGACGGCCATCGACGGTCGGCCGTTCCAGAGTCTCCTGGCTTGCCCGGACGTTTCCGGCAATGCTGAAGCACTGGCCGCCATCATGGCCAACATGGCGTCGCGCCGATCGTTCCGCGATCTCGTACTGCCGATCGCGATCGACGGCGAGGCACGCTGGTGGTGCGTCTCCGGTCGGCCGGTCTATGATGCGGCCGAGACGTTTATCGGATTCCGCGGGGTCATGGCGGACATGACCTCGGCCAAGCTCGCCGAGGCCCGCGTCGTGCATCTCGCCGAGCACGATCCCCTGACGGATCTCCCCAACCGGGCTTCCTTTCGCGAACGACTCGGTCGCTCGTTGCAGGCCGCCACCGAAGGCGATCTCGCGGTGATCAGCATCGACCTCGACTATTTCAAACCCATCAACGACCGCCATGGCCATCCGGTCGGCGATGCCGTGTTGGTCGCGATCGCCGACCGGCTGCGGGAGACGGTGGACGACGGCGGTTTCGTGGCTCGCTTCGGGGGTGATGAGTTCACGTTGCTGTTGCGCAAGATGGACGCGGGCGCCGTCGAAGCCCAGTGCCGCCGCTTGCTGCGGGCCCTGAACGAACCGGTGGCGATCGGCAGCATCGTGACAACGGTTGGCGGCAGCATGGGTGTCGCCTTCGCGCCGGCCGACGGCAGCACGACCGACGAGCTGATCAAGAACGCCGATACGGCACTCTATCGTGCGAAGAGCGAGGGACGCGGAACGTTTCGGTTCTTCGCGGCCGACATGGATCAGGGGCTCCAGGAACGCCAGCAGATCGTACAGGATCTGAGATCCGCCCTCGCCAACCAGGAACTGGTGCTGCACTTCCAGCCCTACGTGGACGCGACCACGCAGGCCGTTACGGGGTGCGAAGCGCTGCTTCGCTGGAGACATCCCTTGCGCGGGATGGTGTCCCCGGCCGACTTCATACCCCTCGCCGAGGAGAGCGGGCTCATCGTGCCGATCGGGGCCTGGGTGATCGAGGAGGCTTGTCGGCAAGCGGCTCATTGGCCGGGTGGAGAAAGGATTTCCCTCAACATTTCGCCCATTCAGTTTCGCGACCGCGATCTTCCGGACGCAATCCTGGCGGCCTTGCAGAAGACCGGTCTCGCGCCGAACCGGCTCGAGGTGGAGGTGACCGAAACCGTTCTCGTGGTCGATGCCGAGGCGGCGCTCGACATTCTGACCCGCATTCGCGCCCTTGGGGTTCGGATCGCCCTCGACGACTTCGGAACCGGTTACTCGTCCCTGAACTACCTGTGGCGATTCCCCTTCGACAAGATCAAGATCGACCGCTCCTTCGTCTGGGAAATCGACTCGCGCCGGGACAGCCAGATCATCGTTCAAGCGATCCGCGACATCGCGCGCGGGCTCAACATGACCATCACGGCCGAGGGCGTCGAAACCGAGCGACAGGCCGAGCTCCTCAGGCAGACGGGCTGCCAGGAACTTCAAGGGTATCTGTTCAGCCGGCCCCGCCCTGCCGAAGACCTGGGTCACCTGTTCGGTCAGCGCCTGGCGGCTTGAAGCACTGTGCCGGACATTGTCCGAAACGTTTGCGGCTCACCGCTTGAAGAACGCATCGGCGGCGCTGCGCGAGGCCTGTTTCGTCGCGATCTCACCTTCCAGACGAGTGATCTCGTCGCGCAGCACCTCGATCCTCGCTCGAAGCTCATCGACCGAGAGCGTGTCGAGCGGGTCTCCAACCGCGTGTTTCGGCTTCGGTGCCGGGCGTTGTTCGTCGTCGTTCTCCCGGGCCATCAGCGATCCTCCACAACCAGCATGATCTTGCCCACATGGCCGCCGCGCTCCATCAGGCGATGCGCTTCGGCGGCCTCGGCCAGCGGCAATGTGGTGTCGATGAGCGGCCTCACCCGGCCCGCGGCCAGCAACGGCCAGACCTTCTCTTCGAGCGCCGTGGCGATGGCGGCCTTCTCTTCGATCGTGCGGGGCCGCAGCGTCGAGCCGGTGTGGACGAGGCGTTTGACCATCAGCTGCGTGAAGTCCACCTCGGCCTTAGGGCCTCCCAGAAAGGCGATCTGCACGATACGGCCGCGGTCCGCCGCCGCCGCATAGTTGCGCTGGATGTAGGACCCGCCCACCATGTCGAGGATCACGTCGACGCCGCGCCCTCGTGTTTCCTGCTTGGCCACGGCCACGTAATCCTCGGTCCTGTAAGCGATGGCCCGGTCGGCACCGAGCGACAGCATCGCGTCGCATTTCGAGGTGCTGCCGGCCGTGGCCAAGACGCGGGCCCCGAAGGCCTTGCCGAGCTGGATCGCGGTCGTCCCGATCCCGGAGGTCCCACCATGAACCAGCAAGGTCTCGCCCGCCTCGAGCCGGCCATGGTCGAACACGTTCACCCAGACCGTGAAGTAGTTCTCCGGCAAGGCCGCCGCCTCGATCAGCGAGAGGCCGGCCGGCACCGGCAGCGTCTGAGGCTCGGGCGTGACGACATAGGGCGCGTAGCCGCCGCCCGGAACCAAGGCACAGACCCTGTCGCCGACCGCGAACCGCTTTGCGCCTTCGCCCAGGGCGACGACCTCGCCCGCCACTTCGAGACCGGGCAGGTCCGAGGCGCCGGGCGGCGGCGGATAGGCGCCGGAACGCTGGAACACGTCCGGTCGATTGACGCCCGCCGCCGCGACCCTGATCAGGATCTCGCCGGATCGGGGCTTTGGAACGGGCCGAAGCTCCGGCTTCAGCACCTCGGGCCCACCCGGGGTCGAGATCGCGATGGCGGTCATCGTGTCGGGGATCGGCATGCGGCGGCTCTCCTGTTGATCAAAGGGTGGGGTAAGGCTCGGGATCAGCGGATCGACACGGGATCGAAACCCATTCTCCATCATGGCCCCACAGTCGCGGCCTAACCACTATCACGGGGGCGCCCGAACCGGCACGCGAGGCCCTCGCCAGCCACGGACCAATGGGACATGACCCCGACGCCCGACCCTCTCGTTCTGATCGTCGAGGACGACCCCGACATCAGCGCCCTCATGGCCCGCTACCTCGAGGACAACGGCTTCGCGACCGCGGTGGCGAGAGACGGCGCCGCGATGCACCGCTTCATGGCGACGCGGCGGCCCGACCTCGTCGTGCTCGACATCGCTCTGCCCGGCGAGGACGGTCTGTCGCTGTGCCTCCAGCTGCGCAACGCCGGCGGACCCCGGATCATCATGGTGACGGCCAGAGGCGAGGACATCGACCGCATCCTCGGCCTCGAGATGGGAGCCGACGATTACCTGCCGAAGCCCTTCAACCCGCGCGAACTGCTGGCCCGCATCCGCGCGGTGCTGCGCCGGCAGGCCGATGGGGTGGCCTCGGAGGTCCCGGCCCGCGTGATGCATTTCGATGGCTGGCAGATCGACCGGGCATCACGCCGCCTGACCAATCCCGATGGGGCACGCGTGGCGCTGACCAGCGCGGAGTTCGATCTCCTTACGACGTTCTGCGACCATCCCGGCCGGGTGCTGTCGCGCGACCGCCTGCTCGACCTCACGCAGGGACCCTCCAGCTTGTCGCAGGAACGCAGCATCGACATCGTCGTGAGCCGGCTGAGGCTGAAGATCGAGAAGGACCCGCGAGAGCCCGTGCTGATCCAGACGGTGCGCTCCAGCGGCTACCTCTTCGCCGCAGCCGTCGAGGTCGAGGCGTGAGCCGCGTCACGTGGGCGATGCCGCGTCGCATCGCCGCCCAGATCATCTGGATGGTGACGCTCTCGGCCGTGATCTTTCACATCTGCATGAGCGCCGCCTTCGTGCTGGCGCGCGAAAGCGGGCTGCGTCCTCCGGTCTCGCACGATACGATGCCGCGGCTGATCCATGACGTGAATCTCATCGATGCCGCGGGTCCGGCCAGTCAGGCCGCGGTGATGGACGCGGTGGAGCGAACCGACCCGGACCTCGGCATCGCGCCGGTGACGGAACCGGAGGGCACTCCAGCGCCGGTGGGCGCGGAAGCTGTCCAGATCAGGGACAGGGTGAGGCCGGGCATCGACGTCGGCAGAGCGCATGATGGCAGCGGGCTCAGGATCCGGCTCAGGGACGGATCGTGGCTCGTCGCCGCCACGCCGAAGTGGTGGCTCCCGCATCCGAACCCGTCGACTCTCCTGATCGCCACCTTGTTCTTCATCGCGCTTTCGACGACGATCTTCGTCCTCTGGGCCATCCGCAGCATCACGTTGCCGCTCGGCCGCTTCGCCGAAGCCGTCGACGCCTTCGCGCTCGACGGCAACGCGCAGAGCCTCGCCGAAACCGGTCCGACCGAGATCGTCACGGCGTCGCGCGCCTTCAACCGCATGCAGGCGCGCATCGCCGGCATGATGGCCCAGCGCACCCAGATGCTGGCCTCCGTCAGCCACGACCTGCGCACCCCGATCACGCGGCTCCGGCTCCGCGCCGAATACGTGGGCGACGAGCAGCTGCGCACGCTGATGCTCCGCGACCTCAAGCAGATGGATGGGCTGGTGCACAGCGCCCTGTCGTTCATCCGCGACCGTGTCGTGGTCAGGGCTCCCGCCCGGCTCGATCTCGCGAGTCTGCTGCGCACGATCTGCGATGAGTTTTCCGATCTCGGCTGCCAGACCGTCTATCGCGGGCCCGACCACGTCGTGATCGACGGCCATGAGGACGAATTGCGCCGCGCCGTCACCAACCTCGTCGAGAATGCGGCCAGCGTGGGGGCCGCGGCGACCGTCGGCCTTTCGGTCGCGGGAGGTGGCGTCGAGGTCACGGTCGACGACGACGGACCAGGGATTCCGCCCGCCATGGTGGAGGACATGCTGCAGCCCTTCCGCAGGGGCCCGGACGAAAGGAACGGCGGAAGACCGGCCGGCTTCGGCCTCGGGCTGCCGATCGTGCAGGCTATCGTTCACAATCACGGTGGCACACTGACGATAGCTAACCGCAAGCCTCGCGGCCTACGTTGTCGAATCGTTCTGCCCACATCGGAGCACGGCGCACCTCGCATCGCTGCTCCTCCGGTCACCGGAACGGCGTGCCCCCAGCCCGCGACAACGGGGTGAACGGCAATTCCCGAGGACCGGGCGGGCGTCAAACCACCGTGGGGCCTCGATTGGCCCGGACATCATGAAGAGGGTCGAGGCGCTTGCTGGTGACGGTCGTTCGACAAGGGTTGCCATCATGCGCCCGGCTGATCGGGGCGGTTCTTGTCTCGGCGATGCTGGCGGGTTGCGCGCTCGGAAGCCGCGACGATTTCACCGTCACCGATCAGGTCGGCGCCGTGGTTCCGGGCTTCGATGGGATCAGGATCTGGGGCGACGCCCCGTCGCGCGACATAGCCCGCGCCGTCATCGGCAGCCAGATCAGGCCCACCGCCACCCATGACGTGAACTACCTCGCGCTCTCCGGAGGCGGTGCCGGCGGATCGTTCTCGGCCGGCTTGCTCGACGGCTGGACCCGGAGCGGGACACGTCCGGTCTTCGACGTGGTGAGCGGCGTGAGCACGGGTGCACTGATCGCCCCCTTCGCGTTCCTCGGGTCGTCCGAGGATGCCGTCGTGGCGAAACTCTACACGGGCGATGGCGCGGCGGGCATCGGTTCGCCGCAGAACCCGTTCAAGATCCTCGCCGGCGACGGCCTGATGGATCCGGCGCCGCTGCGTGCCATGGTCGAGACCTACGCGACCGCCGGTCTCCTGGACCGGATCGCGGCCGAGCATCGGTCCGGTCGGCGCCTTCTCGTGGTCACCACCAACCTCGACGCCCAGCGTCCCGTCGTCTGGGACATGGGCGCCATCGCGGCCAGCGGCCGGCCCGATGCGCTGGCCCTGTTCCGCGATGTGCTGATGGCCTCGGCCAGCGTTCCGGCGGTGTTTCCGCCCGTGATGATCAAGGCCTGGGCCGGCGACCATGCGATCGAGGAGATGCATGTCGACGGCGTCACGACGGATCAGATCTTCATCAAGCCCGACATCCTGGCGGGATCGAGCTTCCCGGTGCCACGGAGCCTGCGCCGCAAGATCCACATCTGGGCTGTCGTCAACAACACGCTCCCACCGGAATTCGCCATGACGGCGCAGGGCACGTTGCCGATCGCCTACCGGTCCATCGCGACCATGATGAAGGCGCAGACGAGCGGGCTCGTGGCGGCGAGCTTTGAAGCGGCGCAGCGGCTCGGGATGGACTTCAACGTCGCCTATATCGATCGTGCGGTCCCCTACAAGCCGCAGACGCCCTTCGCGTCCGGCTACATGGACACCGTCTTCGCCATCGGGGCGCGCGAAGCCCAGGATGGAACCGTCTGGCATAAGACGCTGGACGGCCTCACCCTGACGGCGGAGCGGTAGGGACTTGCCTGTCGACCGTGCAACTCCCATCGTTCCTCATCCTGAGCCGGGTTCGTAGGACCCGTGTCGAAGGACGCAGGGTCCATCACGCCGAGGCCGTGCATGCATCGACACGGGCCTTTCAGGCCTGGCTCAGCAGGAGGAGAGGGGGGGGGCAGCCGTCAGCCGAACACACTTGCATGAGCGCAACCCGAAGGGTCATTGGTTCGCTGTCGAACAGCACTCTCGCGCCGAAGTAAATGATGTCTGCCAAAGGAACGACCATCATCGGCTTCGATTCTGCATGGGCAGATAACCCTAAGGCACCCGGCGCAATCTGTTGCATTCGTCTCCTGAACTCTTCGCTCCTGTCTTTCGGCGAACCGGAGCTCGCCTCGTTCAGCCAGGCGTTGGCGTATGTTCAGCAAGAGCATGGCGCAAGCGATCTGTGCCTCGTCGCGATCGACCAGCCGACGATCGT
>CAXUOD010000008.1:18242-51920 GCA_964252585.1 uncultured Lichenihabitans sp.
AAGCTGAAAGCAGCGGCTACGGTCAGAGGGGTTCCGGTCGACGGATCGCTGCTAACGTGAAAGCGCCGACCGCGAAGACTTACAGCTCCTTCGAGCGGGACGCGACCTCGAGTTCGCGCCAGACGTCATCGGCCGGCGCATAGCCGATCAACTCACGCGTCGAAACGATGTCCCACGGCATGCCGGTGTTGTCCGACATCGCGTTGACCACGATCGCGGGCTGCGGCCAAGCGGTCGCATCGGCGCGGATCGCGGAACTCACGGCATCGACGAAATCGCGGTTCGACAACCACATGCTCCTGAACCAGGCGAGATCGCGCGCCGCGCCGGGGTCACCGGCGGCACCCGGGATGCCCGAGGCCGAGATGGTGCCCGGGTGGTTGCGGCCGGGTTGGCACCAGCCGATCCGGAGCGAGACCGTCGTGAGCCCCGAGGCGCAAGCCATGCCGGCGCAGGCCCGCTCACCCATCAGCTTGGCGACTGCATAGGCGGGTGGCGCCGCGCTCACGCCGTGGCTGGTCACCAGGGTTCCGGGGCGAGGCGTCAGCGACGTCGTGAGGCTGCCGGGAGCCAGCGCGGGGTCGCTCTCCTTGTAGCCACCCATGACGTGGTTCGAGGATGCGAACACGAGCCGCTTGGCCCCTGCCGCCGCGTTCTCCGCCGCGACAGCGACGATGTTCATCGTCATGTCGAACGACGCCACGGCATCGTCCCAGGAGGCCTCGGGATAGGGGTTCTGCGCCGCCAGATGCACGAAAGCATCGGCTCCCGCCACCGCCTCGCGCAGCGCGTCCGATCGGCGCCTGAGATCCGCCTCGACGCGAGCCACCCGGGGGTCTTCCGGCAACGGTCCCGACGCGAAACCCGTGTCGACCGCGATCACGCCCGAGCACCAGGGCGTCGCGAGAAACGCTGCGATGAGCTTGCGCCCCAGATTGCCGGCGGCTCCCGTCACGAGGACGCGACACTGCGATTGAGCGGCCATTCTTGCGCTGTCCTCCTCGAGGCCGCTCCACTATCGACCTGCTCGCGGCCTTGTCCAGGGGCATCACTCGTCCGGTTGCCTTGCCAACCCTCGTCCTCGCGGGCTAGGTCTGCCGCGCTGAGCACGCCCATTGACCTTCGGGAGCACCGATGCCGACCCATAAGCTGTTTCTCCTGCCGGGCGACGGCATCGGACCCGAGGTCATGGCCGAGGTCGAGCGCGTCATCGGTTGGTTCACCGGGACCGGGGTGGCGCAGTTCGAGATCGAACGCGGCCTCGTCGGCGGTGCCGCCTACGAGGCCCATGGTGCCTCGATCAGCGAAGCCGACATGGAGCGGGCGAAGGCCGCCGATGCGGTGCTGTTCGGCGCCGTGGGCGGCCCGCAGTGGGACAGCGTGCCCTATGACGTCAGACCCGAAGCCGGACTTCTCAGGCTGCGCAAGGATCTCGGGCTCTTCGCCAATCTGCGGCCCGCCATCTGCCACGCGGCCCTCGCCGATGCGTCCTCGCTCAAACGGGAACTCGTCGAGGGGCTCGACCTGCTGATCGTCCGCGAGTTGACGGGCGGCGTCTATTTCGGAGAACCGAAGCAAATCGTCGACCTCGGCAACGGGCAGAGGCGCGGCATCGACACCCAGGTCTACGACACCTACGAGATCGAGCGGATCGCCCGCGTCGCCTTCGAACTCGCCCGTCAACGCCGCAATGTCGTGACGTCGTCCGAGAAGCGCAACGTGATGAAGAGCGGCGTCCTGTGGTTCGAAACCGTCAAGGCGCTGCATGCCCGAGACTATGCCGACGTCACGCTGAACCATCAATTGGCCGATGCACTCGGCATGCAGCTTGTCCGTGCACCTAAGCAATTCGACGTGATCGTCACCGACAACCTTTTCGGCGACATGCTGTCCGACGTCGCGGCGATGCTCACGGGGTCACTCGGCATGCTGCCTTCGGCCTCACTGGGGGAGACCGACCCTAAGACAGGCCGCCGGAAGGCACTTTATGAACCCGTTCACGGGTCTGCGCCCGACATCGCCGGCCGGGGGCTCGCCAATCCACTGGCCATGATCGGCTCCCTCGCGATGGCGCTGCGCTATTCGTTCGACCTCGGCGCCGAAGCCGATATGCTCGAACGCGCCATCGGCTTGGCCCTGTCGAACGGCTATCGCACCGCGGATATCGCGCCTTCCGGCCACATCGCAGCCTCAACGGCCCAGATGGGCGATGCCGTCCTGGCGGCACTGGAAGACCTCAAGGCCTGATGAAGCCGGGCGCAGCAAGCGCCCGGCATTCGATGCTGCCGAAATCAGAACGGCGAAAAGTCCAAGTCGCGCTTCGGATAGTAGCGATCGTTGTCCGGCAATTCATACTGCCGCGGAAGCTCTGACTCGCCGAAGAAGGCAGGCGCGTAAGAGGAATAGACCGGCACGCGGTCTCCGGTGCTGGCCGCGACATATTCGGGAGTCTCGGAACCGACCCCGACGACATTGCCCGGATCGAGGAAGCTACGCTTCTTCACGATCAAAGGCGGTGCAGTCAACTCCGCGATAGACGCGCTCCTGACGATCCGCGGAGCATGCGCGAGGTGGACCTTCTTGACGGTCTGAGCCTCGGCCATGCCGGCCGTCGCGAATGTCGCCGCGAACGCGACAAGGGCCAGAGTGTTCGTGCGGTTTGCCATCATCGCCTCGGCTTCAGCTTCATCTCTGCAAGAGAACTGAAGGAACGCGATTAAGTTTCCGTCACCGATCCGCTTATCGCTTCCCTGCGGCGTCAATGCCTGTTGTTGCTGGCTTCGAGAAGGCCCCGCAGAGGCGGAAGGTCGGCGTCGCGGTCGAGCCACGTGCTGTGCGCCCCCAAGGCCGTCATCAGTCCTCCCGAAGAGCGGACGCGTCCGTCGGAACAGGACGACGCGGATTCCCTCTCGGCCGCCACGAAGATCGCGCGGAGCCGGCGGTCGTCGCCGGCCGAGAGAAGGTCGATCCTGTCGATCATACAGGCCAGGGCGGCGCGTTCTATGGGCTTGCCCGCGACTCCGCATGCGAAGCCCAGGATCCGCAAGCCGTCGCTGCCGCCGGGGAACCCACGAAAGCCGAGGCACGGCGTGGGAACGCCGTCGTCCCGGAGCCGTAGGTCGGCAACGGTCATGATGCCGAGCCGGGTCGAGATCGCGGCTTCGCCATCCAGCGCCGTAACACTCTCGTCGCCAGCATCCGCGAGGCGTGCTAGATCGTCGGCAAGAGGTTCGGCTCTATCGGAGCCGGTGACGTCCTGCGCGGCTGCGAGGTGCCCGGTGGTCCGCAGGACCGAGAGGCGCAGGAAGGGCTTCGCCGAACCCGGTGCGCCGAACGTGAGCATGTCCTCGCGTGCCCCGTCCGGCTGATGCCGCCTTGCGCGAGCGGTACGCGGCAGTTTGGCGAACTCGGTTCCCGATAGGTCGTAGAGAGCTATCGGATGGTTGATCTCGGTCCAGCCCTGAGCAGGGGTCTCGGTCGCGAAGCTCCGGAGAAGCTCATGCGGCGGTGCTGCCAGCACCGTGGCCAGGTTCAGGGCGCCTGCGATCAGCACGGCCGCGGCCAGCGCCATCGCGCCGACCCTGGCCGTCAGGCGCAAGCCCCTGCCTTGCACCATGCGCCGTAGCAGGCGTTCCGCGCCATCGGAACTGACCGGCAAAGACCTCGAGCCACTCCACATCGCGCCACCTCGCACCCTCCTGAAAGGGAGCAGGCAGCATGCGGGTGAGCCACTGAGTCGGCCGTTACCGAAACCGCTCGACTTGCGATCACCGTCAACGGCCGGTTAGCGTCAGGGCCGAACCGGGTCGCCGGACATTGGTGGAGCGGCGGCCCCGCGCCCGAAGACGCCGTCGAACAGGCGCGCGCTTCGGCGCGCCGCGAAGATCGTCAGGTGGCCGGCGTCGTAGAACAAGGGATGGTGGTCTTCGACCAAGGGGCAACGGACGCCGTCGCAGAGCACCGTCGCCGGATCGATGACACCGAAGCCGAAACGCTCCCGCAGCCCGGCAATGACGTCGGTCGAGTCTTTCTGGGCCGCGGCGGCATCGCGTACGAGGAGGGGCGGCGGCGGGGGGGCGTGACGCAGGACCGCTATGGCCAGCGTGCGCGGCACGGAAAAGTCTGCCTGAGGCGGTGCCAGGAGGACCTTGACCGCGACCCCGATGGCTTGCAGAGCCGCCAGGGTCGCGTCGAGCCGCCGGAGGTTCTTGCCATAGACGAACCAGTCGGCGCCGAGCACGACCGTCTTCACGGCGGGATGGGTCTGCAGGTAGGCTAGGGCCTCGCGATTGAAGGTCGCGCAAGCCGGCAACGCCGGGACATCGAGGCCGAGCAGAGGCGGGCACTTGGAGAAGATCAGCGCGATCCCGGCCGCATCGTCTCGCTTGCCCGCGCCGTCGAGCGCCGGCACCCACATACGGGCATAGGAGTTTCCCCAAAGCGCGAGGCTCGGCGTCGCACCGTCGGCACCGAAACGGCACGGGTAGACGAGACCGGCGCCCGGTTTCGGGACCGGGCATTCTCCCTCGAGGCGGTCGAAATGGCCGTTGGCGAGGTCCAGCACGTCGGGCGGCAGGCGGGCCAGTGGCAGTTCGCCCCGCCCGGTCAGGTCGAGAACCTCGCCGAGACACAGCCCTGCCGCGACCGCCAGGGCGGCTCCGGCCATCAGGCCGCGCCGCGTCGGGAGGCGGTTGCGCTCGATGAAAGGCCGCTCGACATACCGCCACGACAGCACCGACAACAGCAGCGCGAGGCCCAGCGCCACGAGGCGCGTCGCGACGGAGGCATCCGGTCCTTGTCCGTAGCGAGCCAGGACCAGCACGGGCCAGTGCCAGAGGTAGAGCGAGTAGGAGAGCCGGCCGAAGGCCGCCAATGGCGCGGCCCCGAGCCATCCCGACATGGCGCTTCCCTCGATGCTCCCGGCCCAGACAACCAGCAATGCACCGAGGCAGGGCGGCAGGGCGGCAAGGCCTGGGAAGGGTGTGGCGGCATCGTAGCACGTCGCCGGGACGATGATGGCCGCAAGCCCGGCCGTGACGCCGAGGTCGGCGATGCGGACCGGCCACCTTCGACGCGCGTCGCGTGGCCATTTCGCGAGTCCGAGCGCCAGCAGGCCGCCGAGGAGCAGTTCCCAGGCGCGTCCCGGCAGCAGATAGAACGTGGCCGAGGGTTGGTGGAACACCCCCCAAGCCCCGAGTGCAAGGGAGGCGCCCGCGACGGTCGCCACCATGGCGATCATCAGGGATGGCCGCCGTTGCAGGGGTAGGAGCAGCAACGGGTAGACCATGTAGAACTGCGCTTCGACAGCCAGCGACCAGGTGTGGAGGAGGGGTTGCAGGGTCAGGTTGTCGGCGTCGAAGTAATCCACCGCGATGCGGGCGAAGAGGATGTTCGAACCAAAGACGATCGCGGCCGCGGTGCTCTTGGCGAGAAGCCGCATGTCCTCGGGAAGGAAAACGAAGAAGCTCGCCAGGCCGCACGCCAGAAGGACGACCGCGAAAGCCGGGACGATGCGACGGATGCGACGTTCGTAGAAGGCGATGAGAGAAAAGCGCCGGTGTTCGAATTCGTCCCGCGTGATGGCGGTGATCAGGAATCCCGAAATGACGAAGAAGACGTCGACCCCGACGTAACCTCCCGGCAGAGCGGAAGCGCCATAGTGATAAAGAACCACCAGGGTGACCGCGACGGCCCGGAGTCCGTCGATGTCGGATCGGTAGCGTCCGGGCGCGGCTCGATGGCCGGACGACGATGGTCGACGTTCGCTCGGATCACGGTTGGACACTGATATCCGACCCCGCGGACTCTCGTCAGCCTCTCAAGACGTGACGCCCGCATACGTTCGGACCGGACTCGGTCCGTTTCGACCAAACGCCATCGACGCCCTTCCTCCTCGCGGCTCGGCAGAGGACGAAAGCGCAAACGACCCGCAGGCTCAAGCGGCGGGCGTCGCCTCGGCCTTCTTCTTCGTGATCTCGCGCTTAAGAGCCCGCGTCCTCACCGAAAGCTCTTCGTCATGCGCCTTCAACAGGAAAGCGTCGAGCCCACCCCGATGTTCGACCGACCGGAGCGAGGCGGCCGCGATGCGAAGGCGCACGCTACGGCCGAGCGTGTCCGAGATCAGGCTCACGGCACAGAGGTTCGGCAGGAAACGCGTCTTGGTCTTGCGGTTCGAGTGGCTGACGAGGTGGCCGGTCTGAACGGCTTTGCCGGTCAGTTCGCAACGGCGGGACATTAGTGTCTTCCTTGTGGAGCTTGACGCGAGGCACTCGAAGCGCGGCCGAACGCCATCCTCGCCCGCCTTCGGCACTGATTGGAGGCCGGTCTATAGGGTCACGATACGGGTGCGTCAACCCTGGTGCAGCGTGCAAACGCCGGCACGGGGTCTGAGCGACCTCATGCTCCGTGGTCGAAGCCGCCCACGTTTCGCCTCCAGATCCACTGGCCCCCGAAGGCCTCGTGGTCCAAGGGACCACGTACCTCGCAAGAGTCCGCGCCGTCGCCGACGCCTCGGCGGCGGCGGGTTCTCGTCCCCGCTCTCAGGCTATGCGGGCCATGCGTTCGACGCGGCGACGGTCGGCAACGGGCTGGAACGCCATTCGGGCATGTTCGGCGCAATAGGGGAGACTGCTATGCGAGCGGCACCCACAGAAACGGAACTCCGAGGTCGTCGGGTCGCCGAGCGGCCAACGGCACATGGTGGCGCCGAGTTCGAGGATCGTGACCCGGTCCGATAGGGGGATCACGACGTCGCTTGCGGCACGAAGCACCTGGAGCTCGATCGAGATCGGCTGCGGCGTGAGCGGCACCACCTCCATCTCCGAAACGGCGTCCTCCAGGACCGGGGGAAGGGCGATGGGCTCGGCCGGCAATGTCGCCTTGGCCCGCAGTTGCGGGGCTTCGACCGGAGCCGGATCCCGTCCGGATAAACCGAGCCGATGGACTTTGCCGATTACCGCATTGCGCGTTACGCCTTCACCGAGTTCTCCTGCAATTTGACTGGCGCTGCGTCCCTCGAGCCATAATCTGCTCAGTCGCTCGACTCGCTCTTCAGTCCAAGACATGATTTCTCCTTGTTCAATTCTGTAATCTCAAAAGACGATTCTAGAAAGCGCAAGTCTGATCCTGCGACAGCTTGCTAACGCTTAACGCGAATTCTTTAGATCAACGCGGTGGTTTGTTCTGGCCTACCTCGACGAATCTACACGAGCAGAAGAATCAGGCGCAAGAGTCTGCGATCACATTCGAGGATTTTCCCCAGGCAAGTGTTGCGGAAAAAGCTCACGGGACGCGAAACCCCGCTTCGCAGGTCTGCATCGGGCCTGCAATTGACCTGCAGCCGTTGAGCCTTTAGAGAATTTCAACGATGTGCCGCCCCGTCCGGGCGGCACATTTGATTTCCGACCCTGGAGCGACCGATCGGGGCGGAAAGGCGTCATCGTTTTATGGCGCGTAGCCGGCCCGCAGCCCCGGAAGACCGGCCGGCCGCGGCGGGGCCGAACGCCCATGAGGCCGCCTTTTCCGCTTCGCGCGATCCGCTGTCCGGGATACGAGAGGTTGAGGCATGTCGCTTCCCGTGTCGTCTCATATCCTGCCCACCTATGTGCGCGCGGATCTCGTCTTCGATCGCGGGGAGGGCGTCTGGCTCGTCACCGAGGATGGCGATCGTTACCTTGATTTCGGCGGTGGCATCGCGGTGGCGTCGCTCGGTTATTCGCATCCGCACCTCGTCGAGGCGTTGCGCGACCAGGGCGGCAAGCTCTGGCACACGTCGAACCTCTACAAGATCCCGGGCGGCGAACGTCTGGCCGACCGCCTCGTCGAGGCCACTTTCGCGGAACTCGTCTTCTTCACCAATTCGGGTGCCGAAGCCAATGAGGCCGCCATCAAGATGGCCCGCAAATACCAGTCGGCGTGCGGTCACCCGGAGCGGTTCCGCATCGTGACGTTCGAAGGCGCGTTCCATGGCCGTACCCTGGCCACGATCGCGGCGGGTGGACAGCAGAAATACATCGACGGGTTCGGCCCCAAGGTCGATGGTTTCGACCAGGTGCCCTTCGACGATTGGGCGGCGCTCGAAGCCGCGATCGGTCCGGAGACCGGCGCCGTGATGATCGAACCCATACAGGGAGAGGGTGGCGTCCGGGTCGTGCCGCGGGAAAAGCTCAAGGCCCTGCGTGCGCTCTGCGACGACAAGGGGCTGCTGCTGATCTTCGACGAGGTTCAGACGGGCGTCGGCCGCACCGGCACCTTCTTCGCGCATGAGCGCGCCGGGGTCACGCCCGACATCATGTCGATCGCCAAGGGCATCGGCGGCGGCTTCCCCATGGGGGCCTGCCTGGCCACCCGCGAAGCCGCCAAGGGCATGACGACCGGCAGTCACGGGACGACCTTCGGCGGCAACCCGCTGGCCATGAGCGTCGGCAATGCCGTTCTCGACGTCGTTCTGGCACCGGGTTTCTTCGAGCGCGTCGGGCAGGCCGGCCTGTTGCTGAAGCAGAGGCTCGCCGAACTGCAGGACCGGCATCCCGACGTGGTCGCCGAAATCCGCGGCGACGGCTTGATGCTGGGGCTGCGTACCGTGGTGCCCAACGGCGAGTTCGTGGCAGCCGCGCGGGCCCGCCACATCCTCGTGATCGCAGCCGGCGACAATGTCGTCCGCCTGCTGCCGCCGTTGGTCGTCACCGACGCGGAGATCGCGGAAGCCATCGGTCGGCTTGATGCGGCCTGTTCCGACCTCGAGGCGAAAGGCGCTCCCGCTGGCGTCACGGGACCGGCCGTCACCTCGGCGGTGCGGGCAGGTGCGTCATGACGGCGGCCCACGCTCTCCAGCCGCGGCATTTCCTCGATCTCGACGCCATTCCGGCCGACGCGCTTCGCGGCATTCTCGACGGTGCCGTCGCGCTCAAGGGCCGACGGCGAGCCGAAGGCAAGGCCGCGCAGCCGAAGCCCTTGGCGGGCCGGACGCTGGCCATGATCTTCGACCAGCCTTCCACCCGCACGCGCGTGTCCTTCGAGGTCGGAATGCGCGAACTTGGCGGCGAATGCGTGATGCTGACCGGTGCCGAGATGCAGCTCGGTCGCGGCGAAACCATCGCCGACACCGCCAAGGTCCTCTCGCGCTACGTCGACGCGATCATGATCCGCACGCTGGAAAAGGATCTCGTCGAGGAACTGGCGCACCATGCGACGATCCCGGTGATCAACGGCCTGACCAAGGCGTCCCATCCCTGCCAGGTCATGGCCGACGTGATGACCTACGAGGAGCACCGGGGGCCGATCGCCGGCCGCGTCGTGGCGTGGAGCGGCGACAGCAACAACGTCATGACGAGCTGGGTCCATGCGGCGCAGCGCTTCGGCTTCGAGATGCGGGTCGCGAGCCCGGCCGAGCTCGCGCCGGCGCCGCACCTCCTCGATTGGGCCCGCCGCCATGGCACCAGGCTCCTCGTCACGCGCGACCCGCACGAGGCCGCGCGGGGCGCGGATGTGGTCGTGTCCGACTGCTGGGTCTCGATGGGCGACGATGAGAACACCAGCCGCCACAACCTTCTCGCTCCCTACCAGGTCAATGCGCGATTGATGGCCGAGGCCGATCCGAAAGCCCTGTTCATGCACTGCCTTCCCGCGCATCGCGGCGAAGAGGTGACCGACGAGGTGATCGACGGCCCGCAATCCGTCGTCTTCGACGAGGCGGAGAACCGTCTGCATGCCCAGAAGGGCATCCTGGCCTGGTGCCTCGGAGCCCTGGCATGAGGACGGGCGGTCTCGAACGCCCGGTCTCCGACCTTGGCCACGACGACCTGGTCCTGCCCTTCTCGGTCGCGCCGCTCGACATCCGCGGCCGGGTCGTCCGGCTCGGGCCGTCGATCGACCATATCCTGACGCAGCACGGCTATCCGGATGCCGTGTCGCGCCTGGTCGGCGAAGCCGCCGCCCTGACGGCGCTCCTGGGGTCGGCACTCAAGATCGAGGGCCGTTTCCAGCTGCAGACCAAGACCGACGGCATCGTCGACATGCTGGTGGTGGATTTCGACGCGCCCGACCGGCTCAGAGCCTTCGCGCGCTTCGACGCGGCGCGGCTCGATGCGGCGGGGCGGTTGAGCCCGGCCGAACTGCTGGGCCAGGGCCATCTGGCCCTGACGATCGACCAGGGCCCCGAGATGTCGCGCTACCAGGGCGTCGTGCCGCTCGAGGGCCAGGGGCTGGAGGCGGCGGCCCATCAATACTTCATCCAGTCCGAACAGATCCCGACCCTGATCCGTCTGGCGGTCGCCCAGAACGTGACCGGCGAGGGCAGCCATTGGCGGGCCGGCGGGCTGATGGCGCAATTCCTCCCCGAATCCGAGGATCGTCGCCGGCAGGTCGATCTCGATCCCGGCGACGCGCCGCCCGGCTTCGTCCGCGACACGCCCGAGGACGACAGCTGGGCCGAGGGCAAGGCCCTGGCCAGTACGGTGGAGGACCACGAACTCGTCGACCCGACCCTGTCGAGCGAACGGCTGCTGTTCCGGCTGTTCCACGAGCGCGGCGTGACGGTCTTCGAGCCTCAGGCGCTGCGCGATGCCTGCCGGTGTTCGCGCGAGCGGATCGAGGGCATGCTGCGCTCGTTCACCCCCGAGGAGCGCCACGACATGATCGGCCCTGAGGGACGGATCGGCGTGACTTGTGAATTCTGCGGGACCCACCGCGACTTCGATCCGGCGGAATTCGATCCCACCCATTGAAGGACGGGCATGAATGCCACTGTCCAAGGGCGCTTCGTTCCCGTTGGATTTGGCTTGGCCATCCCGGACGAGCGCCCCAGGCGCGATGCTCCGAAACCGAGCGGCTCTGCCCGGAACGTCCAGCCGGTGCTCCTGGCGGGCTGATCGGCACCTCGTCGGGGCATGACGGTCGTTCAGACCGACGCAAGATTGGCGCCCTAAGCTCTCGGCAGACTCGAACGCGACGTCTGCTCGAACGCGTCGCATCGTAGCCGCGGCTCCTCGTCGCTCGCCGCAGCGGCGGATCGAGGAATGCCGTTTCCGCCGATCCAGCCTGCATGAGGTGAGCCATTGACCAGCCCGATCTTCCACGTGAACCGAATGGGCAATCTCGCCAACCAGATGATGCAGTTCCTCGTCGCTTGCAACGTGGCGAACCGCGTACCCGGCTGCCGTATCTCCAACGTCCAAATGCCGACCTGGCAGATCGATCATCCTCACTTGGACCTGGGCGGGGTCGTCATGCCGGTGACCGCGATGCATCACATCGACGTCGGATCGGTGGCTCGCTTGTTGCTCGATGCGGGCATCAACAGCATCCATTACACGGGCTATGGTCAACGCCTGGAGAATTATCCGGCTCTGGATCAATGCCGCGCCCTGTTCCGGAGCGAGCTGACCGACCAGGTCGGCTTCGGGGACGAGCACCTCGTCATTAATATCCGTGGAGGCGAGGTCCTCGACGGCCGTCACCCGGGATACACTTTGGTTCCGATCGAATTCTATGCCGAGATCATCCGGACCACCGGCTTGAACCCTGTTTTCATGGGTCAGATCGAGAATAACATCTACTGTAATGAGCTTCGGCGTCGGTTTCCACGCGCTTGCTTCATCGAAAGCCAAGGGGCATTGCCCGATTTCGAGATGATCCGGGGGTCGAAGAACATCATACCATCGGTGAGCACCTTCTCGTGGCTGGCAGCTTGGTTGTCTCATGCCGAAAAGATCTTCATGCCGCTCACCGGCTTCTACAACCCGTTCCAGGACAGGCTGGCCGATTTCGTCGCCTTGGAGGACGACCGGTTTGTCTTTTACCTGTTTCCGATCAACTATTCTGTCCGCGTGGACGACTATCGCCAGCAGCATGAGGCCATCGACGGGCTCTGGGGACGCGTGGAGCCGGAAAGACTTCGCGTGCTGATGCGGGACGCCAAGCAGGTGCAGAAGCAGAAGTCCGCGTTTCTCGATCTTTACGACGAGGGCTTCTACCTCAGAGCCTACCCGGAGATCGCGCAGGCAGTATCGTCCGGCCGCATGCCGACCGGCCTCTACCACTATATCATGTTCGGATTCGCGGAGAACCGAGATCCGTTTGCCTTGGACCGCGGATGGTACACGAGAACATACCCCCTTGCGGCTGTCGAGATCGGACGCGGGGAATACATCGACGCCCATCACCACTATACCGAGATCGGCCACAAGCGGGGCTACGAACCGATGTGCCCGGACGTCGGTCGCCGCCTCGAAGCCGTGGGTTGAATCGAAACCGGGCTGCTCCGCTCGACCGCCGGACGAACGCTGCCGATCGCGACGGTGCGGATCAGGGCCATGATCCCTGACCCATCACGCCTCTTCGAGCGCTCGCCGGGCGGCGTGCTGAGCGTGGGACACCAGGCTGATCGGCCGCCGGTTCGACGGCGCGGCCCCGAACAACCTTGATGCCACCCTGTCGGGGTGCGATGGAGACCCGAGAAACAACATCGGGCTGAATGAACTCATGCGGTATGATCTCGTCGTGATCGGTACGGGCCCCGGCGGCTATGTCTGCGCCATTCGGGCGGCCCAGCTCGGGCTCAAGACCGCGGTGATCGAGAAGCGTGCCACCCAGGGGGGGACCTGCCTCAACGTCGGCTGCATCCCGTCGAAGGCGCTGCTCTACGCGACCGAGATGTTCGAGGCGGCGGGTCACGAATTCGCGGCGCTCGGCATCAAGACCGCCAAGCCTGAACTCGACTGGGCCACGATGGGGAAACATCGCGACGACACGGTCGCGTCCAACGTCAACGGCGTGAGCTACCTGTTCAAGAAGAACAAGATCGACGCTTTCCACGGGCTCGGCGTCATCACGGCGCCGGGCCGGGTCGAGGTCCGCGGGGAGGACGGTTCCACGCAAACCGTCGAGTCGAAGGCGATCGTCATCGCGACGGGCTCGGACGTGGCGACGCTTCCGGGTGTGACGATCGACGAGAAGACGGTCGTGTCCTCCACGGGCGCCCTGGTGCTCCCGGGCGTGCCGAAGAAGCTCGTGGTGATCGGGGCCGGCGTGATCGGGCTCGAACTCGGTTCGGTCTGGCGCCGCCTCGGGGCGGAGGTCGAGGTCGTCGAATATCTCGACCGCATCCTGCCCGGCCTCGACGGCGAGGTGGCCAAGACCTTCCACCGCATGCTGGAAAAGCAGGGGTTCACGTTCCGCCTCGGCCAGAAGGTGTCGAAGGTGGAGGCCAGAGATGGCGGGGCCACCGTCACGTTCGCCCCGGTCGCGGGCGGCGATGAACAGCAACTCGATGCCGATGTCGTGCTGGTCGCGACCGGACGACGACCCTATACGGAGGGGCTCGGGCTCGAAGCCTTGGGGGTCGCGCTCGATCGCGGCCGGGTGGTCATCGACGATCATTTCGAGACCAACGTGCCGGGCCTCTTTGCTATCGGCGACGTGGTACGCGGCTTGATGCTGGCCCACAAGGCGGAGGATGAAGGCGTCGCGCTGGCCGAGATCCTGGCCGGGCAGGCGGGTCACGTGAACTACGGTGTCATTCCATCGGTGGTCTATACCATGCCGGAGGTCGCGTCCGTCGGTGCGACCGAGGAGGAGCTCCAGGCGTCCGGCACCGCCTATCGGGCCGGCAAGTTCCCCTACACGGCCAATGGCCGGGCCCGCGCCACGCGCCACACGGAGGGCTTCGTCAAGGTCCTGGCCGATGCCACGACCGATCGGGTCCTCGGGGTTCACATCATTTCATCGGTGGCGGGCGAACTGATCCAGGAGGCGTCGGTGTTGATGGAGTTCGGCGGTTCGGCCGAGGATCTGGCCCGGACCTGCCACGCCCACCCCACGATGTCCGAGGCCGTGAAGGAAGCCGCCATGGCGGTCGACAAGCGCGCCATCCACATGTGATCTCGGTCGAGAGCATCATCGTCCTCGTCAGGCGGCGCGGCCGCCGATGCGGGCGGCGCAGCCGCTCGATGAGGGCGCGGCCAAGCCGGATGGCGGCCACACGCGTCCCGATAATTGCGCCGCTACCGGACGGCACCGGATGCCAGCTTCGGTTGCAGAACGGTCGTGGACCATGCTCGACGCGATGCATGGTTTTCGAGGAGCCGGTCGGTTTCTCCATGCAGGATTGTCTCTCGCAGGCGAACGGCTCTCCACAAAAATTTCAAATCGCCAAAACGGCAGCTTGACTGCCTTTAACAAAGATTAGAACATGATCGCGGATGAGAGTCCGACACCACTGCAATCCTGGCAGTAATAATTTTATCTATAGTTTTAGAATCAAATTTTTCAGTGTGGAGATTGCAAATGACCAAGTCCACTGGGCGTAGCCGCCTAGCTGCGCAGTTCGACGCCGTAACATCCCAGGATATGGAGTTTGATGATGCTACGGCTCCGTGGATGAATTGGATGCTGAAACATCTCAATGAAATCCAACAGACCGGCTCGAAGCCGACCCCTTTTACCGTGGAGGTGTTTAAACACACGACTTATCCGCCTCTCGGGAACTACACGCCCGAGTCTTGCGCCGCCACGGTTTGTGCAGCGCTCGAAGAGACCGACTATGCTTCGACGCATAATGCGAGCGCCGCCTCCTACGCGACTTACGGGACGCCCTGCGAACTGAAGCCCGGCTGCATCGTCGTGTTCGCTTGGCCCGACGGCGGCCATCATGTGAATTTCTGCCACGACATCATCGACGGAACCACGTTTCGCGGCCTCGGGGGCAATCAGAGCCATAGTCTGGACGATGCGATATTCGCAAGACAGTATATCACGGCGACGCGTTGGCCGGTGAAGCGGACAGCGGCCGCCTTGACCTTGCTGCAGACCGTCAATCATTCGCAGATGCATCTCGGCAAGCGTCATGCTCGCCACGACCTTCGCGTCCCGGCCATGGCCAAATACGTTCCGACGACGGCGCTTCCGCCGCCGCCCGAAAGTGTAGATTGGTATTCGAAGGTCCGGGATTGGGGTGTGATGGCCAATGATCACTTGGGCGACTGCACATGCGCCGCCATAGGACACATCATCCTGCAGTGGAGCACGTACTCCTCGTCGGCCAAATTGCTCGCCGACGATCAGATCATCGGTCTCTACGAAGCCGTCTCGGGGTACAATCCAGCCGACCCGACGACCGACCAGGGAGCCGTCGAGACCGACGTTCTGACGTATTGGCTCAATCAAGGGGTTTTCGGCGACAAGCTGAATGGCTTCGCGAGCATCGAGGTCGGCAACACGTCCGAAGTCAGAGATGCCATCAACTGGTTCGGGAACGTCTATGTCGGGCTCCGACTCCCAAGGTCGGCGCAAACGCAGGAAATCTGGGCCGTGCCACCGGGAGGCGCCGTTGGCGAGGGCGCTCCCGGATCCTGGGGCGGACATGCCGTGCCGGTCGTCGGCTACGACATACGAGGCCTGTATTGTGTGACATGGGGGGCGATCAAACGCATGACCTACGGCTTCTGGGCAGCTTATTGCGACGAGGCCTATGCTTTGTTGAGCCGGGATTTCGTTGCTCAGAACTCCGAAAAGACCCCCGCAGGCTTGAAATGGGAGCAGTTGGAAGCCGACATGAGTCTGCTGAAATCCGGGTTTTCCAGCGCCAAAACGATCCGCCATATGTGAAATCCGGGAAGAGCCTCGGCGAAGCCTTGCCTCGCCGGAGCGAAGCGCCGCGCGGGGCCGAGCCTTCATGGTGGCCAGTGACCGTGCCGTCGCGTAGTTTCGCGACTGCTGCCGGAACTGATCACCCGAGGCCCAACATGTGCGGACGCTTCACCCAGCATTACACTTGGACCGAGGTCCACACTTTCCTCGATGTCTTCGGCGCTGCGAGGAACCTGCAACCGCGTTACAACATCGCGCCGACCACGACCATAGATGTCGTGAGGCTCGATGCTGGTGGCCGCCGCGAGTTGCTTGGCATGCGCTGGGGCCTGGTGCCGTTCTTCTGGAAGAAGCCGCTGAAGGAGATGCCGGCGACGTTCAATGCCAAGGCCGAGACGGTGACCGAGAAGCCGATGTTCCGCGAGGCATTCCGGCGGCGGCGCTGCATCATTCCGGCTTCGGGCTTCTACGAATGGACGGGGGGAAAGGCCGACAAGACGCCCCATCTCTTCACGGCCGCCGACGGCTCTCCGGTCCTGGCCTTTGCCGGACTCTGGGATCGATGGAAGAACCCGGAGGGCGACGAGGTCCTGTCCGCGACGGTGATCGTGTCCGGCGCGAGCGAATGGATGATCCCTTACCACGACCGCATGCCGGTGCTGCTCGCGGGGGCGGACATCGAGCGATGGCTCGATGGAACGCTCGGTCAGGAGGGCCTGAGGCCCGCGGCCGAGAGCGCTTTGCGCGAATGGACGGTGGCGAAGCGGATGAACCGGGTCGACGTCGGGGATGACGATCCAACGACCATAGAGCCCGTATCGGCGGCGGGTAATGACGGCGACATCAGGTCACCGCAAATGTCTTGGATATGAGCCCGACAGACTCCTGTCGAGAGCGGCCAAGAGCGCCGCCTCTTTCGAAGCGGAAGGCCAATCTCGATCTCGCGGCCACGGTTCGCCGCTTGCCGGTCCGGCGAAACCCGCAGCGAAGAAGATGATTATCCTCGATCAACCGCGAGCACGAACGTCTTGGCACCATAGATCGAGTGCCTCCCGGCCCAAGCCCGCGACTTTGGTCGCCGCGGTCGACCATGAAACGCCACAGACCGATCTGATCCATCCGGATCGGACCACGCGCCTTGGCCCCTTCGACACTCGGATCGAACAACATCACGAAGCCGACAGGCACCGAACCCTGCAGGATAGCGCGAGGCAAGCACCGGCCGTTTCTTGTGCTTCTCTGAGAGCGCGCGCATTCTCTGCTGCATAGCGTCGTTGTTCTAGTGAAACTCCAGGTCTCGCGACGCTCTTACGCAAGCAGCTCATCGATTTTCCAGTAATTGGACGCTGCTCATGTTCGTCTGCCGGAGATTCGCTGCGTCGAGGTCGGCCGATCGAAGATCTGCAGTCAAAGGTCGCGGTTGACCACCGCCTGTCGTTCGTCGTCCCGTGTTAGACTGTCCCGACGGAGGTGTGCCCATGACCGACATTCGATTCTCATACGCAATGACGCCATCTGTGACGCAGCGGGATCGGCAGCCGTGGCTCACGTCTCGCGTGTCCCGGATCGCGCTGGCCCTGATCGTCATCGGTGCGGTCGGGTCGAGCTTCGCCTTGGTCGATGTTCCAGCATCGTCGCGAGCGGTGGCGAACGCCGGCAACGAACTCACCCGATTGCTGCGTTTCATGGCCGTGATCAAGGGCGGGATGGCGCTGGCTGCCGTCGGCGCAGTTCTTTGGCGGCTCGGGTCGGACGTGTCGCTCGGACGGTTCGTGACCTACGGCACCTGTTGTGCCGCCATGGCGGCAGGCCCGGGGCTGATCTGGGGAATGGCGCATGTCGGCCTGGGTGCGCTTCTCTTGCATGGCGGTCTGTTCGCGCTCCTGGTCCTTCTCTGGTGCGATCCGGCAATCCCCGTCCGCCTGGAAACGGCGCTGGCCGCGCGTCGGGCGCACGGCCGGGAACAGGCCCGGCCCTAGGACTATCGTCTCTGGCGTCTGGCAGGGTCGACTTCGGATGATCCGGCCGACGATCAGGTCGCGCGATGGGGCCGGCGAGCCGCTTCGGGATTGCCGAACCATCGCGTTGCAGCCGGAGCGATCGCTTCGTCGGCAGCGGCACGATCGCCGGCCCAGGCAACAACGCCATCGGGGCGCACCAGCAGCGCGCTCGGACCCAGCCGCTTCTTCGCATCGCTCGCGACGTAACCGATCCGATCGCCCCAGCGACCGGCGAGCGCCCGCAGCGACCCGCGCGCTTCGAAGTCAAGCAACAGGCCTCGTCCTGCCCGGAGGTGCACGTTCAGCCTCGTCCCGTCGACGAGTTCGAAATCGGGCGCGCTGCGGCCCACCAGCGGATGGTCATCGCCGAGATCGTAGCGAATCCCGACACCCCAGATGCGCTCGGCGAAATACGTCGCGCCGTCGCGCGTCTCCATGAGATCGCGGACGATCGCTTCGACCGCGCGGGAACTCCGGCTCGGCCGCATCAGCGCGACCTGCGCGCGGGACCAGTCGAGGATTTGTGCCCCCACCGGATGCCGTTCGCGTTCGTAGCTGTCGAGGAGATCGGTCGGCGCGACACCCCGGATCGTCGCCCCGAGCTTCCAGCCCAGGTTCATTGCATCGCCTAGCCCGAGGTTGAGCCCCTGGCCGCCCAGCGGCGAGTGGATATGCGCGGCATCGCCAGCCAACAGCACGCGGCCCCGTCGATAGGCGGTCGCCTGCTGGGCGCGATCGGTCCAGGTGGTCGCGCGCGTGAGCGCCGTCACCGAAACGCTGGCGCCAGAGACCTTCCGCAGCACCGCCTCGATGTGATCGCGTGTGATCGGACGGGTTCGGTGGAAGGCGCCGCCGTCGAAATCCACCATCCCGACCGTGCCGGGCGCCGCATAGGTGTACATACCCGTCGCCGTGTAGTGACGACCGGGCTTCAGCATGTCTGGATCGGCCAGTTCGACCTGGACCGAATAGCCCGTGAACTCGGGATCGGTTCCGAGGACGTCGATACCGGACGCCTTTCGCACCACGCTGCGCGCCCCATCGCAGCCGACGAGCCAGTGTCCCCGAAACACGCCGCCGCCCGTACGGACGGTCACGCCGTCATCCGATGGCTCGAAGCCTTCGACCCCGCAACTTCGCTGGATTTCAGCGCCCGAAGCTTCCGCGCGAGCCGCCAGGACGGCCTCGAGGCTTGCCATGTCCGCCGCGACGGTGCTGACCGGACCGGGCAGGCGAAAGGGCCATTTCGCGGTATCGACCTGATCGTGGAAGAACTGGATGCCGGCGAAGTGACCGCCAGGACGGCGCTGTTGTTGCATCCAGGGCGCGGCGGCAAGCGTGCTGCGGCTGGCCGCTTGATGCTGGAGGTCATCCAGGAGATCGCGGCGGTCCAAGCTCTCGATGGTCGGCACGGACAGGCCGCGCAGCCCGAACGGGAGCCCTTTCAGCGGCGTGTTCGGGTTTTGCGCCTGCTCCAGCACCACCACCGAACAGCCGGCGGTCTGCAGCTCGCAGGCCAGAAAAAGGCCGACCGGACCGGCTCCGGCAATTACGACGTCGAAACATTTCAGGTTGATCTCGGACATGAACTTCTCCTGGTCGATCGTTCGACCGGAGCGTTCCCCAAGTTGAGAACCCGCACGGACGAACGATGGGACGCCTGAGCGGCATCCGATGTTCGTCGTGGGGATCTCAAGCGCGAGGCCAAAGACCAGAGCTTTCGTTACCGAAAGGAATTGGGCTTACCGAACCAATTCTGCCTTTTCCGACGCGCGTCCCCTAACAAAGGACCGCCGGATCCGCAACTGCCCGGGCCATGGCAGCCGGAGGTGAGCAGATGGGCTACGGCGGAGGTCGACGGCCTGCCCCGGCCGCAACGTCCCTCAACCAGCGTCGGGTCACCCGTGCGAAGCTGTTCTACCTTCGCCTCGGCCCGCCTGCGGCCAGCGCGTCAGCACGTGTGTGACCGAGGATGAAGCTGCGTCCGCCACGCTCTGCTCGCGGTGACGGTCTGTCATCCTCTTTGGTTCGATAGCCGGCTGCACACTCTGGCGCGGGCAAGTCGATGCCCGCGAACAGGGGCTCGCCCCGGCCCAGAACGGCGGGCGAAACCGCTGGAAGCCGTCGACGGCGCAACGCCGCTCCCTCACGGTGCACGATCCGGTGCGGTGGAGTACAAGATCATCGGCGACTCCTGGCTGAACGGCGTCCGTCCGCCGCGTTTCATGGCGCGACAAGCGCTCGGTGATCGTACGCCACCTCCGCGGCGTCGTTGGAAGTCTATAAATTTGGTAGACACATAAAGACGGAACTCCTAGCGTCCAGAGGTCGCCTTGTGTCACCAAGCTCGAACCGGAGATCGAACCTTGTCGAACCTTGCCGAACAGATCAGCCGCCGCGCAGTCGCCATCGGCGTCGCGAGCTTCGTCCTGATGGTGAGCGCACCGCTCGTCGCGGCTGAAACGGCAGGCGAGCCGGTCACGCTCGGCGTCAGCGGCCCGCTCACCGGCCCCAATGCCCAGTACGGCGCTCAATGGAAGAAGGGCTTTGATCTGGCGCTCTCCGAGGTCGATGCCGCGGGCGGCATCAAGGGGCATCCGCTCACCTACCAGTTCGAGGACAGTCAGTCGGATCCGCGCCAAGCGGTCGCGATCGCGCAGAAGTTCGTCAGCGACCCCAAGATCGTGGTCGAGGTAGGCGATTTCTCGAGCACCGCCTCGATGGCAGCCTCGCCGATCTATCAGCGCGCCGGGCTTGTCCAATTCGGTTTCACCAACTCGCACCCGAACTTCACCAAGGGGGGCGACTACATGTGGAGCAACTCGCTCGCCCAGACGGACGAGACGCCGCGGCTCGCCAGGTATGCCGGTTCGCTGGGTCTCAAGAGGGTCGCTGTCCTGCACCTCAACACGGACTGGGGCCGCACCAGCGAAAAGATCTTCCTCGATACCGCGAAGACGCTCGGCCTCGAGGTCGTTGCTTCGGAAGGTTACCAGCCGGACGAGCAGGACTTCCGCTCGACCCTCGTCCGCGTGCGCGACGCCAAGCCGGACGGCATCGTGCTCATCTCCTACTATTCCGACGGCGCTCTCATCGCTCGGCAGGTGCGCTCGGTCGGGCTCAAGGAGCCCATCGTCGCAATCGGCTCGGTGTATTCGCCGAAGTTCATCGAGCTCGGTGGCGCGGACGTGGAGGGCGTCTACACCGAGTCGACCTTCTTCCCCGGCGACAGTCGCCCGGAGGTCCGGAACTTCGTCGACAAGTTCAAGGCCAGGTACAATGAAGAGCCGGACGAGTTCAATGCCGACGCCTACGACACGATGATCCTGTTGGCGGCGGTGATGAACAAATACGGCACCGACCGGAAGGCTATTCACGACGGACTAGGCGAGATCAAGGATGTGCCGAGCGTCATCTTCGGCAAAGCGACCTTCGATCCGCAGACGCGACGGGTTGCGGGCGGCGTGCCGGCCTATTTGATCGTCAAGGACGGCAAATTCGTCGTTTGGGACGGCAAGAAGCCCACAGACTGAGCTCCGCGTAACATGGCGCCATCGTCTCGGGTGAGGGACGATCGACGGCAATTTGCTTCAGCTGAGGTGACGGGTGGGATCCTTTATCGACTACACGGTCAACGGCCTTGTGATCGGCAACATCTACGCCCTGCTCGCAGTCGGGCTCGCCTTGATTTTCGGGGTTGCGAACCTCATCAACTTCGCTCACGGTTCCGTTTACATGATCGGCGCCTATGTGGGGTGGGGCTGCATCAGCTTCCTCCACACCCCGCTGCCCGTGACGATGCTGATCGTGGTCGCGGCCTGCGGGCTTCTCGGGGTCGTCATCGAGCGCGTGGGGCTGCGGCCCCTGCAAGGGAAGGCGCGGATCGCCCCGCTGCTCGCCACGATCGGCATCAGTTTCGTGCTCGACCAATTGGTGCAGCTCGTCGGCCGGCCGGAACCCAGGGCTTTGCCGAGCAGCCTGCCCGACTGGCGGATCGCGATCGGCGGCGGCTCGATCGGCGCGCTCGACCTCCTGATTGCGGCCGTCGGGCTCGTGAGTGCCGCCGTGCTGTTCGGGTTCCTCCGCTACACCAAGCTCGGATGGGCCGTGCGGGCGACGGCGCAGGACCGCGACGCCGCCCTGCAAATGGGCGTGAGTACCGACAGGGTGAACGCGACCGTCTTCGCGGTGGCATCCGCCCTCGGCGGCCTGAGCGGGCTCCTGGTCGGGATGTACTACAATCACATCGATCCCGGCATGAGCTTCGCCGCCACCTTGAAGGGCGTGGTCGCGACCGTGATGGGGGGAGTGGGCAACGTACCGGGCGCGATCCTCGGCAGCCTCGTGCTCGGGCTCGTCGAGAGCTACGGCATAGCGCTGTTCGGCACGACCTACCGCAACCTGTTCGCCTTTGCCCTTCTGATCCTCGTGCTGGTGTGGCGCCCGCATGGGCTGTTCGGCCGGGGCGGCGTCTCGAGCGAACCGATGACCGGCACCTTCCTGGCCCTGAGCCGGCCGCTTCGCGTCCCGCCCCCGATGCTCTGGGCCGCAGCCCTGGTGGCATTCGCGCTGCCGCTGTTCGCCAACGCGCCCTATCTGCTCCAGACCCTCACCAACGCCTGGCTCTCCGCCATTCTGGCCCTCAGCCTCACATTGATGGCCGGCACGGCCGGGCAGATATCGCTCGGCCAGGCCGCGCTGCTCGCCATCGGCGCCTATGCCTCGGCGCTGCTCGCGCTGGATCTCGGCTGGCCGACGATCGTCACGGTGCCGCTCGCGGGCGTGCTCACGGCGCTCATCGGCACCGCACTCGTGTTTCCGGCGTTCCGGTTGCGCGGCCACTACGTGGCGATCGCGACCCTGGCGATCGGCGAGGTCGTGGGCCTCGTGATCCTCAACTGGGAAAGCCTGACCCAAGGCGCGCTCGGGCTCACCGGCATCCCGCCCCTGTCGTTGGCCGGCCACGACCTTTACGCGCCGCAGGACGTATACTGGCTCACCTTGACGGTGACGGTCCTGATGGCCTTGCTGCAGACACGCCTTCTCACGTCCCACTTCGGTCGGACGTTGCGGGCGATCCGCGACGACGATGTCGCTGCGCGGTCCTACGGCATCGGCCTCAACCGCTACAAAGGGCTGGCCTTCGCGTTCGGCGGCTTCGGGGCCGGGATCAGTGGCGGCATCACGGCCCACCTCTACTCCTACATCAACTTCGAGACCTTCAACGCTCAATTGTCGCTTCTGGCTCTGACGATGGTGATCCTGGGCGGGTTGGGCAACGTGCTCGGCGCCATCGTGGGTGCCGTCGCGCTGGTCGGCCTGCCGGAACTCTTTCGAGTCACGGCAGAGTATCGGGTGCTGATCTACGGTCTGGCCCTTCTGCTGCTGATCCGCTTCCGCCCGCAGGGCCTGCTGGGGACCGTGTGAGGATGGCCGATATCCTGACCGTCTCGGGGCTGACGAAGCGCTTCGGTGGCGTTACGGCCGTTTCCGGCATGGACCTGCGCCTCGCTTCGGGCGAACTCGTCAGTGTCATCGGCCCCAATGGTGCCGGCAAGACCACGCTGTTCAATCTCCTGAGCGGCCACGACCGGCCGGACGCGGGATCGATGACCTTCGACGGGCGTTCGATCGCGGGGCTGCCGCCCGAGCGCCTCGCTGGGCTCGGGGTAGCCCGCACGTTCCAGAACGGGCGCGTGTTCGGCAGCCTCACGGTCGAGGACAACGTTCTGATCGGCGCCCATACGCGCCTTGCGGCCGTGCGTCCCCGGGTGCCTGTGTTCGGCCCCGTCCTCGAACTGCTGCTTGCGCTCCTGCGTCCGCCGTCCGTGGCAGCCGAGGAGCGGGCCCTCAAGGCCGAGGTGCGGGACATCCTGGCATTCTTCGGCGACAGGCTGCTGCCTCGCCTCGAGCAGGCCGCCTACGGGCTCTCCTACGCCAACCGCCGTCGGGTCGAGATCGCTCGCGCGCTCGCGCTCAGGCCCCGCCTATTGCTGCTCGACGAGCCGACCGCCGGCATGAACCAGACCGAGACGGCCGAGATGCAGGTGCTGATCGGCACGCTCAAGGCGCGCGGGCTGCCGATCCTGCTGATCGAGCACAAGCTCGACATGGTGATGGCATTGTCCGATCGGGTCTACGTGATGGACAACGGCGCCGTTATCGCGGAGGGCCCGCCGGCGGACGTGCGCCGCGATCCCAAGGTGATCGAGGCCTACCTCGGTCGCGGACGTCTGGGGTCGGCCGAGGCCGAAACCCTCCTCGAGACGGTGGCTTGACGATGTCGGACCTCCTGAGCCTTTCGGGGATCGACACCTTCTACGGTTCCGTCCAGGTTCATTTCGGCCTGAGCCTCGTGGTGGGTCGGGGCGAGATCGTCTGCCTGCTCGGCGGCAACGCCAGCGGCAAATCCACCACCATGAAGATCGTTCTGGGCCTCCTGCGCCCGCGCGCCGGCGCCGTGACGTTCGACGGGCAGCCGATCACCGGCCTGCCGACGCCCGAAATCGTCCGGCGCGGCATCGGCTCCGTCCCCGAAGCGCGGCGGCTGTTCCCCGACATGACGGTCCGCGAGAACCTGCTGATGGGCGCCTTCAAGCGTTCGGACCGCGCCGACGTTCTGGCCGACCTCGCCCGCATGCTGGAATTGTTCCCCCGCGTCGGGGAACGGCTCCATCAGCGGGCCGGGACGCTGTCGGGCGGCGAGCAGCAGATGGTCGCCATGGCGAGGGCGCTGATGGGCCGACCGCGGCTGATCTGCATGGACGAGCCCACGATGGGGCTGTCGCCTTTGTTCGTGGAACGGGTGCTGGACCTCATCGCTTCCATCAACCGGCTCGGGACCACGATCTTCATGGTGGAACAGAATGCGAGCCTGGCCCTCAGCATCGCGCACCGCGCCTACGTGCTGCAGACCGGGCGCATCGTCCTCGAAGGGCCGGCCCAGACCTTGCTGCACGATCCCCGCATCCGCGCCGCCTACCTCGGCCAGGACGGAGCGGCCGGAACCCGCGTGGAGAGCGCCGCGTCATGACGGTTCGCACGTCCTCGCTCGAGAGCCCGAGCGACACCGCCTGCCACAAGGTCGGTGATGCACCCGCACCGAACCGACGCGCGACAAACCCCGATACGAGACAGCCATGACCAATCCATCGCCAAAACGGCTCGGCTTCTTCACGCGACTCCTCGACGCTGCTCCTCCCGGCGAGCGTTACCGCCTCGGGGCCGAGCAGATCATCCATGCGGAGCGGCATGGCTTCGACAGCGCCTGGGTCGCCCAGCATCACTTCGACGGGGACGAGGGTGGGCTGCCGGCACCATTGGTGTTCCTGACCCATGTCGCGGCGCGCACGTCCCGGATCCGGCTCGGCACCGGCATCATAACCTTGCCGCTGGAGGCGCCGATCCGGGTCGCGGAGGACACGGCGGTCCTCGACATCCTGTCGGGTGGGCGGCTCGAGGTCGGGATCGGGTCGGGCGGCACGCCGTCGAGCTTCGCGGCCTTCGGACTGGAAAGTGCGGAAAGGGGCGCCGTCTTCGCCCGTCACCTGACGATCCTGCGCGAGGCCTGGGCGGGGCACCGGCTCGCCGCCACGGAGAACCGGCTCTACCCCGCGGCCGGAGGCCTCGGCACCCGGGTCTGGCAGGCAACCTTTTCGACCGACGGCGGCCGCCGGGCCGGTGAAGCCGGCGACGGCCTCATGCTGTCCCGCACCCAACCGCGGCCGAACGATGCGTCGCGCCTGAGCCTTGCCGCCCTTCAAACCCCCATCATCGACGCCTATCTTGCGGCCCTTCCGGCCGGTTGCGCGCCTCGGATCGTCGGCTCTCGCAGCGTGTTCGTGGCCGAGCGGCGGGAGGAGGCGCTGCGGCTTGCCGAAATCGGGCTGCGGCGCTCGGTGCAGCGCTTCAGGGCCTCCGGATTCCCGCCCCTGGGCGACAGCGTCGAGGATCTCATCGCGACCTACGACGTCCACGTGGGGACGCCCGCCGAGGTCATCGCTTCATTGCGCGCCGACACCGCACTCGAGCGCGTCACCGACCTCGCGTTCCAGGTCCATTCGATCGACCCGCCGCACGCTGCCATCCTGCGCTCCATCGAATTGATCGCCACCGAGGTCGCCCCGGCACTCGGCTGGGTTCACCCAGCCAAGCGCGACGACTCGGTGCTCGCCGATCACGCACGACAGCTGCGCCAACCGCAGCCGGACCTCGTCGCGGCAGACGCGTGATGACCGAAGCATCCGACGTCATCGACGGCATCGTCGGCATCGCACCCGGGTCGCGGCTGGATCGGATCCGGGCGGAACGCCCGCAAGCGCGCGAGAACGCGCAAGCGAGTTACGACGCCCTGTTCGCGTCCCCGGACTCGGGCGGAATGTCGCGGGCCGAGCGCTTCGCCGTCGCCACCTTTGTGGCGGGGCTGCATGAACACCGGCGCCTGCACGACCACTACGTCTTGCGCCTCCGACAGGACGGGAGCGCGGCGCTGGTGCGTGCTGTGGCCGGGGCGATCGCGACGGGGCGCACGCGCGGACCCTATGGGGCTTACCCGCCGGGGCCGCTCAGCGCCGAGGACGAGCCCGGGCTCGCCTTCGTGATGCCGGCGGAGTCGCGCGACATCGTCGAGGCTCGGCTCGCGGCGGCCCTGGAACATGCCCATCGGCTCGTCTTTCACCCGCGCGACGCAAGCCCTGCGGCTTTGCAGGCCCTCCTCGACGCGGGTTGGACTACGACGGGGGTTGTGACCCTGTCGCAGCTCGTGGCCTTTCTGTCGTTCCAGATCAGGGTCGTTGCCGGGTTGGGCGTTTTGGCCGAAGCCCCGGGAGAGACCCGATGAGCGAGGCCGTCGTCACCCATCCCAACCTTCAGCGTCCCGCGAGCTTCACCCAGGACGAGATCGGCTGGGTGCCATGGCTTCGGCCGCTGGACGAGGCCGAGCTGACGCAACGCCACTGGGCCGCGCTGGTCGACGCCGCTCGCGCGAAGTCTCCTTATTTCATGCTGCTGGTGCGAGACCCCGCGATCCTGGAAGCGCGGACCAAGACCGACAAGGACATCTTCTACAATGCCGGCGCGGGCTTGCCGCGTGCCGAGCGCGAGCTTTCGGCACTCGCGGCCTCGCGCTTCAACGGTTGCATCTTCTGCGCGTCGGTGCACGCGCGTTTCGCGGCCCATCATTCGAAGCGCCGGCAAGATGTTCAGCGCCTTCTCGACGAAGGTGTCGGGACAGACATCGACACGCGTTGGAACGCCATCGTCGAAGCCTCCGTCGCTCTGAGCGCGACGCCACCGCGCTTCGGGCCCGAGCATGTCGAACGACTGCGAGGCGCCGGCCTTGACGATCTCGCCATCTCCGACGTCGTCCATGGCGCTGCCTTCTTCAACTGGGCCAACCGCCTGATGCTGTCATTAGGCGAACCGCAGGACGGACCCCGCTGAGCCCCGTCATGGCCGTGCACGACGCACGACGCACACCCTAGGCAGGTCGGGACTGCGACCCTCCAGGATCAGGATGCCTGGACGATCCGGAAGCCCTCGATCTCCTTGACCACGGGCCGGCCCTTCCATCGCTCCGCATCGTGCAGGATGATCAGGCGGTCGAGGTCTCCCCCGATCGCCTTGTTGATGCGGTCGATGGTCTTGAGCTGGTCCCAGGCCGCCCCGATGGCATTGGTCAGCGGCACGTAGACGCCGCTGTGGTCGTGCCCGCAGATGTTGCGGCTCGAATAGACGCAGTCGCCCGAGACCACGAGGCGGCCGCGGGCCGTATCGAGGATGACGAACTGCTGGCCCATGGTGTGACCCTCGCCCAGCCGGACGTGAAGGCCGGGAAGAAGATCGTCCACGTCGCCGTCGACGAGGTTGAGGCGATGCTCGACGGCGGCGTCGAAGGCGTGGCGGAGGTCGTCCGGGTTGATGATCTCGGTCAGGAACCCGAAGGCGGGCGGCAGAGCCATGGCCTCGTGCCAACTCAGGATCTCGCGCTTCTGGATGTGCAGCCTCGCCTTCGGGAACTTGCCGATGGAGCCCATGTGGTCGAAATGCGCGTGGCTCAGCACGACGTCGGTGACGTCGTCGGGAGCGACGCCCATCTCGGCCAGCATGCGAAGCGGGGAGATCCAGTACGGCACGTCGAACTTGACCGCGATCGCCTCGCCGCTGCCCTCGCGCATGAAGCCCGTGTCGCACAGGACGACCCGGCCGGCCTGTCGCGCGAGCACGAAGGAGAACGGCAGGTCGTGCACCTCGTCGAAGGGCGCGCCGTGGATCAGGCCCGCCATGCGCTGCTGGCGGGATCGGGCGAACTCGATGACGTGCACCTCCCAGGTGCCCTTCCGTGCGTCGGTCATGGTCAACTCTCCGCGATGGAGCGGCCGAGGCTCGACAGGCCCACCGCGACGATGAGGATGGCGCCCTGCAGCATGTACTGCGAGAAGGTCGGGGCCCCGAAGATGTTCAGGCCGTTGAACCCGAAGGCGATGATGAGGGCCCCGATGAGGGTCCCGAGCACGTGGAACTCGCCATCCCGCAAGGTCGCCGAGCCCAGGAACACGGCCGCGAAGGCGGTGAGCAGGTAGCTGTCGCCCGCGCTCGCCGTGCCGCTGCCGAGGCGCGAGGCGAGCAGGATGCCGGTGAGCGCCGCGCAGGTCCCGGAGATCACGAAGCCCAGGATCTTGATGCGATCGACGTCGATCCCCGCGAGTCGAGCGGCCGCCGGATTGCCGCCCACGGCCTGTATCTCCTGACCCAGCGCCGTGCGCTCGACCAGCACCCAGAGACTACCGACGATGACGATCACCACGATGATATTGTTCGGGATGCCCAACAGCCAGCGGCCGAGCGACAATTGCAGGAACGCCTCGGGTACGCCCGCCACGATCGGCACGCCGGCCGAGTAGGCGAAGGCGAGCCCGGTCAGGATCGTGCCGACCCCGAGCGTGGCGATCACCGAGTTCACCCTGACCTTGGTCACGATGAGACCGTTGAAGAGGCCGATCAGGGCACCCGCCAGGAGGACGATCACGATGGCGACCGCGATCGGCAGCTTGCTCGAGACGATCAGGCCCGTGACCAGGATGCCATGGAGGCTGGCCGCGAAGCCGATCGACAGGTCGAGTTCGCCGACCACGACCGCCAGCGTCAGGCCGGCCGCGATGATCATGGCGAGCGAAGCCTGGTTGAGCACGTTGGTGAAGTTGTTGACGGTCGGGAAGGCGCGCGGCGACAGCAGCGCGAACGCGACGATCATGGCCACGAGACCGAGGATCGTGGCGTAGCGGGCGAAGAACCCCAAGGTCGCCTTGGCGCGTGGCGAGAGCCGGCGATGGGACGCGAGGACGGCGGTCATGACGCTGCTCCGGCGACGGCCGGTTCGGCGTAGCTGGCCTCGATGATGGCGTTGCGGCTGACGTCGCGGCCGCCGAGTTCGCGGACGACGCGTCCCTCCGCCATGACGAGCACCCTGTCGCAGAGATCCGGCAGTTCGTCCGGCTCGGATGAGATCACCAGAACCGCCATGCCCTTTTCTGCGAGGTTTCGGATCAGGCGGTGGATCTCGGCACGGGCTCCGACGTCGACGCCCCGGGTCGGCTCGTCGAGGATCAGCACCTTGGGCCCGCGCAGCAGCCAGCGCCCGATCACCACCTTCTGCTGGTTGCCGCCGCTGAGCCGTCCGACGGGTGTCTCGATGTCCGGGGTCTTCACGGCGAGGTCACGGATCGTGGCGAGCGACAGGGAAGACCGGCGCCGATTGTCGATCAGCGGTATCGAGGGGCCATGGACGATGCGGGCGAGGTTGGAAAGCTGGAGGTTGAACGCCACGCTCTTCGTCAGCAGCAGCCCTTCGGCCCGCCGTTCCTCCGGTACGAGCCCCAGTCCCGCCTTCACGGCAGCAGCCGGCGAGCGGGGCGCGAAGGCTCTGCCGTCGAGCGTCATGGTTCCGGCATCGGGCCTGTCGGCCCCGTAGATCAGTCGCGCGAGTTCGGTCCGGCCGGCCCCGACGAGGCCGCCGATGCCGAGCACTTCGCCGCGCTTGAGGTCGAAGCTGACGCCCCGGACGCGCGGGTGGCGCGCCAGGTCGCGGATACTGAGCGTCGTGGCGCCGCTCACCGGCCCAGCCGCGGATCTCGCGAACCGCTCGACGTCGCGGCCGACGATCGCCTGGACCAGGGCCGCCCGGGTGAGCCCGGCTCCTTCCATCTCGGCGACCGAGCGCCCGTCCCGGAAGGCCGTCACGCGGTGACAGAGGCGCAGCACCTCGTCGAGCCGGTGCGACACGTACAGGATCGCCACGCCCGACCTGGCCAGATTGTCGATGATGGCGAAGAGCTTCTCCCCCTCGCTGGCCGAGAGCGAGGCCGTGGGTTCGTCCATGACGATCAGGCGGGCCTTGCGGATCAGCGCGCGGCAGATGTTGACGAGCCACTTCTCGGCCGTCGACAGCCCTTTGACGTTCGCGAAGAGCGGCGCCGTCAGGCCGACCTGCGCGGCGACCGGGGTGACGTCACCTGCGATCCCGCGCCAGTCGATCAGGCCGAACCGAGCCCTCTTGGGCAGGCCCAGCATGAGGTTCTGCACGACGTTCATGCTGGGCACGAAGGCGAGTTCCTGGTGGATGAAGGTCATCCCGAGCTCGCTCGCCCGGTGCGGGGTCGGGATGGCGGTGGGCTGCCCGTCGTAGCGGATCCGGCCGCTGTCCGGCTGCACCAGCCCGGCCAGGACGCGGATGAGCGTCGATTTGCCGGCTCCGTTCGCACCGACGAGGCCATGGACCTCGCCGGGGCGGAGGGCGAGCGTTACGCCCTTCAGCGCCTGCACGCCGCCGAACGCTTTCGCGATCTCCTCGGCCACGACGAAAGGCTGCGCGGTCGAGATCGCAGCGGCTGAAGGGTCGTATCCCGGCATCGCGGCCCTTCCGACGTCCTACTGACCCGTCGCGTCGGGATGATCCTTGATGAACTGGTCGACCGTCTCTTTGGTCACCAGCACGGCCGGAACCTCGACGGCCTTGGCGGTCCAGCTGGCTCCCGCGGCTTTGATGTCCTTGAGGAGCTTCACCATCTGGAAGCCTTCCTTGTAGCTGTCCTCCCAGGCGGTGGCGGTCATGTGACCGTTCTTGATGTTCTCGATCGCCTGGGCGTTGCCGTTGACGCCGTAGACCAGGACGTCGTCGCGCCCCTGCTGGCGGAGTGCCCCGATCGCACCGATGGCCGGATCGTCCCAGCAGCCCCAGATGGCCAGCTTGCCGTCGCCCGCCGGATGGGAGGCGAGCCACGCGTTGGCATATTGCGCGCCGTCCTCGAAATAGCCGGGGATGCGCACTTCGTCCTTGGTGACCTTCACGTCGGGTTGCTTGACCAGGACCTGGTCCAGAAGCGTTTCGCGGTTCCGGCAGACCTCGCCGGTTCGATAGGTGAGGGCCAGCAGATCCCCCTTGCCCGCAACGTCAGCGACCATCTTGTCGATCACCGGCTGGGCGATGGGGGCGCCCGAACCGTTGGTGGCCGCGATCGATCCGCCGAGTCCGCCGCCCCAGGTCACGACCGGCACGGCGGCGTCCTTCGCGGCCGCGAGCCCCGCGCCGATCGACGACCAGGGGAAGACCATGTCGACGATGGCTCCGGCCCCGCGGCCTGCGAAGTTCTGGATGGCGGAGTTCGCCTGGTCGGCGCTGCCGGCGGCATCGATCACCGAGACGGTCCAACCGTCCGCCTTGGCAGCGGCCGTCGCGCCGGCGATGTAGCGCGCGTTGTTGGCCTCGACGGCGGAGATCGATACGATCCCGAGCAGTGGCTGTTCAGCTGCCCGAGCAGCACCGGCCGTGACAGTCAAACCGACCATGATGCCGGCAAGGTAAGAGCTTCGCATGTGGACCTCCCTGACGTCGCTTGAGCAAACGCGATCTAATCGTTTCGTCATCCTTTCGAATAAGCCGGCACATGGCAAGCGATTTAGAGGAGGCTCGGTGGACAGGCGATCGCGGATCGTCCAGCTTACCGATCTAACTTGTTTGCTGAGATTGTGGTTTGGCTACGATCAGGGATGTCGCCAGAGCGGCCAAGGTCTCGACCGCCACCGTGTCCGCCGTGGTTAACGAGAGCACCTTCGTCAGTGCCACGTTGCGGGCGCGCGTCATCGCGGCGATCGACGATCTCGACTACGCCCCGCTCTCGGCGGCCCGCAACCTGCGCAAAGGGCGCAGCCAGCTGATCGCCCTCGTCGTGTCGGATCTCTCCAACCCCTTCTTCGCGCGCGTGGTGTGGTCCGCCGAAGCGGCCGTGGCTGCATGGGGCTACTCGCTCGTGGTGTTCAACAGCGACGAGAAGCCCGACAACGAGCGCCGGATCCTCAACCGCATCCGCTCGCTCTCCTGCGATGGCATCCTGCTGGTCCCGGTCGACAGCACCGGCCGCGCCGACCAGCGTGATCCGGACGGCCACGCGATCCCGATCGTCCAGTTCGGGCGTGTCGCCGACGACGGCCGCTCCGACAGCGTGACGATCGACAACGTGTCGGCCGCCAAGCAGGTGACCAATTATCTCCTGGACCTCGGTCACCGAGCGATCGCGACCATCACGGGACCGACGCATCTGACGACCGGTCACGGGCGGCTGGAGGGGCTGCGGGAGGCGATGGCGGCGCGTGGCCTCGCCCCTCGAACCGAGCATGTCCGTTCGGGCGAGTTCCGCGAGGATGTCGCCTACTCGGTCGCGCGCGAGATCATCGATCGGCCGGACCGACCGACTGCTCTCTATGCCGCGAGCGGCGTCATGGCGCTGGGGGTCATGCGGGCGTTGGCCGATCTCGGCCTGAGATGCCCGGACGACATCTCGATCGCCTCGACCGACACGATCCCGGGGATCGGCGCGCTCCGGCCGCGGCTCACGCGCACGGAGCATCCGGTGGCCGACATGACGAACGAGGCGTTGCGTCTCCTGGTCGACCGCATCGCGCGCGGCAGCGGCGCGGCTCCGCGACACGTCGTCTTCCAGCCCGCCCTGATCCTGGGCGACAGCTGCAGCCCGTCGCCGCGGCCCGAGCGCCAGAGCGATCCTTCGCAATCGTCCTGACGCTCTCGCGCCGCGTCCGCCCCGCGCGGCAACGTCTTCTCCCTTCAGCGTTATAGACAGTCTTTCTGGCTCGAACAGTGATTCAAAGTAGAGCTGGTTCGTATCCGTCTGTAGGGTTGGCTTGCATCACTCGCTTGCTCACGTGGACTTCGGCTCGTAAATTGCGCAAACCGACACGAGAGAAGTTCATGAGCGCCGCACTTCAAGCCGCCTGCGCGGTGACGATCGTCCCGCTACTCGCAACCGTGGCTTTGGCTCAAGCAGGGACTGAAGGAGGAAGCATTGGTGGCAGCATAGCCCCCACTGCATCTCCGGCCGTTGTTCACGCGGTTCCCAAAACCTCGGTCAAGATCGTGCGTAAAACGGTTTACGTCTACGCACCGAGGGCGGCGCGACCGGTCGCCAAGAAGAAGCCATCGGAGACGACCTCCGTTGCGGCACCTGTCGCGGCCAGTTCGGAGATCCGCGACAAAACGAGGAACACCGACTGCCAGGACAACGTGAAGCATTACTGGTGCCCATCGTACTGAAAGTCAGTGCTTTGATCGGCTGATTGCGTCGGCAGCATCGCCGCGAGCGGGTCGTGTCCCCGATGATGGTGTAACTCGGCGGTAGCGGAGAGGCCCGTCCGCGCTCTGATCATAAAGCGCCGCAGCGGACGGGCGTTTTCGCGGAGGGGTTAGCCATCGGCGGTTTCCGGTTAGAATCGGGTTGCGAACAACAACCTGAACCGAGAGACCACCGATGACCGACGAGAAGATGAGCCTGCGCGGCCTTCTTGAGAAGAGCGCAACTCGACGCCAATGCGACCGGACTGCCACCATAACCATGCGGCCCAAAGCCCGGTGACGACCGACGCAAGAGTGAACCACCGGAAATCAGCTTCAGCATGGCTTGGCCGCTGAGATCCGTGGCGTGCCGCTAATTGCCATGCGGCACAGTGTGATTGCACACCCAGTGCGCCCCTTAATTGTGATGGTGGGCGCTGTAGGTCTCGAACCTACGACCCGCTGATTAAGAGT
>CAXUOD010000009.1:0-25217 GCA_964252585.1 uncultured Lichenihabitans sp.
GCAAAGCATCGGACAATCTGTCCTCTAGCTGACGCGTGACGCCCTGCCAATGCTCCGGATCGCCCAGCCAGTCGGGACGGTTGGCGATATACGTGAGGGTCCGGACCTGTGCGATCCGGGCCGACAAGGTGTCGATGTCGCCCTCGGTGCGGTCGAACATCGCCACCTGCTGGGCGTACCAGCTGTCCGGCACCCGCCCGGCCCGTACCACGAAGCCATAGAGCGTCAGGGCGAACTCGGCGTGGGCGGCCGGCGACACCTTGCGATAATCCGGCACCTGGCACGTGTCCCAGAGACGCGCGACGTCGGCCCGTGTCTTCGCGGCCCGGCGCACGCCCTCGTCGCGCGCCGCGATGTCGAGCACCATGACGTCTTCCCCGAGCGGTGCCCGCGTCAGGCCGGGTTCGTGCGGGAAGAGCTCCAGGGAGGCCTGCAAGGCTTCGATGGTCGCGAAATCGAGATCGCTGTTGCGCCACTGCAGCACCGAGAGCGGATCGAACCGATGGTCTTCCAGGGCTTCGACGAGATCCTCGTCGAAGCCGGGGCATCGGCCGGTGGTGCCGAACGTTCCGTCCTTCAGATGCCGACCGGCGCGTCCGGCGATCTGGCCCAGCTCGGCCGGGTTGAGCCGGCGATATTGCCAGCCGTCGAACTTCCGGTCGCCGGCAAAGGCCACGTGGTCCACATCGAGGTTGAGACCCATCCCGATCGCATCGGTGGCGATGAGGTAGTCGACGTCGCCGTTCTGGTACATCTCGACTTGGGCGTTGCGGGTCCTGGGCGACAAGGCGCCGAGCACGACGGCAGCGCCCCCGCGCTGACGTCGGATCAGTTCGGCGATCGCGTAGACTTCCTCGGCCGAGAACGCCACGATGGCGGTCCGGTGCGGCAGGCGCGACAGTTTCTTCTCACCCGCGAAGGACAGCTTCGACAATCGAGGCCGGTTGACGATCGTGACCCCGGGCAGCAGCTTCTCGATCAGGCGCTGCATGGTGGACGCGCCGATGACCAGCGTTTCGTGAAGGCCGCGGCGGTGGAGCAGGCGATCCGTGAAGACATGGCCGCGGTCGAGGTCGGCGGCGAGCTGGATTTCATCAATGGCGACGAACGAGACATCGAGGTCGCGCGGCATGGCTTCGACCGTGCAGATCCAGTATCGCGCGCCCTTCGGCTTGATCTTCTCTTCACCAGTGATCAACGCGACATGTTCGGCCCCGACCTTCTCGCAGACGCGGCCATAAACCTCACGGGCCAGGAGCCGCAGCGGCAGCCCGATGATGCCGGACGGATGGGCCACCATGCGCTCGATGGCGAAATGGGTCTTGCCGGTATTGGTCGGCCCGAGAACCGCCGTGACGTTGCGCGCCCGGACCTTGTCGCGGACGCCGCCGAGGGCACCCGCGAGGGCGCCGGCCTCTCGGCCGCCGCCGGGATATTGCGATGGAGGCATGGACCGCCTGATACCCGAAACTGAAGACCCGAGACGAGCACTCGGCCATCCAAGGGTTGCCGACGACACGGCGGCCTTTCGCGGTCCCGGCCGACCGCAAGGCGCATGTCGGCAGGCCGAGCCTCGGAGTCAAGCGCTTCGGCCTCGGTCTTGGCCGGATGCGGCCGCGGGTCAGTGCGCGACTTCGGCCTTGGCGGCGGGGCTGATGGTGAAATCGGTCGCCTCGATCACCACCATGCCGATCATGCTCATGACCGAGATCCGGTAGGGAACGACGAACCGGCTCTTGCCGACGGGCGCCAGCCAGGTCTCCATCTGCTTGTTGTCGGCCATGAACTTGTTGACCGGGCGATTGGGCCGATAGCCGGAGATCGGCTGGTAGCGCGCCGCGCAGACCGCGACCGGACCCGTATAGGCGGGCGACGTCACCTGGCGCGTTCCCGTATAGGCCAGGAGCACGTTGAACCGCACCCCGCCATCGAAGATCGGGATCGTGCGGTTGCACGACTGGGGGCCGATGACCTCACCGGTTCCCGGCACCGCCATGATGAGCGACGACATGGGATCGATGATGTTGCGACGGTCGGCCGGCGTCAGCGGGATCCGGTCGGGCGTCTGCTGGTACATGGGGGTGATCTCGACGCCCGTCGCGGTCCCATGCTCCATGGCCATGCGGATGGTCAGGAGGTAGTTCGGCGTCCCGGCCGAGGCCGCGAACGAAGCGGGATTGACGTGGCCGCCCGCGAAGGTGCCGGCTGCCGTGACGGCGCCTTTCGTGTCCACGATGATCCCCGCGAGCCCGGTCAGCTTGCCGGCGCCCTCCAGCCGGTAACCCGTGGCCCCGATGGTGCCGTCGACGCTCGCGGTTCCGATCGGCAGGCCGATGAGGCTGACCCCGTACCGAAGATGCAGGGCCGAAGCCTCGATCGGCGGTGACGAGGAGGGTGTCGCGGACGCGGCAGCCCCGGACATCAGGGCGGCTAAGCCGGCAAGGGCCGGAACAAGGCTTCTCATGGTCCAACCATCAGTGTGAATGGGCCGACGACACGGCACGACATTGCGGACGCGCGGACCCCGACTGTTAACCTCAGGGCGATGCCAGTGCAAAGCGGCATCTTTCCGGTGAGGATGGACGCGACGTGATGGCCTTGCAAGCCGCGGCCCTTCTCCATACTTCCGCTGGATATCCGGAGACATCGATGTCCAACGCGAGCGAGCCGAGCCAGCCTTTCCACGCGACGACGATCCTCCTCGTGAAGAAGGGTGGCGAGACCGTGATCGGCGGCGACGGTCAGGTGAGCTTCGGCCAGACCGTGATGAAGTCGACGGCCCGCAAGGTGCGCCGCCTGGCGAAGGGGTCGGTGATCGCGGGCTTCGCCGGGGCGACGGCCGACGCGTTCACGCTCTTCGAGCGCCTCGAGGCGAAACTCGAACAGTTTCCGGGGCAGCTCATGCGGGCCAGCGTCGAACTCGCCAAGGATTGGCGCACCGACCGATACCTGCGCAGGCTCGAGGCCATGATGCTGGTGGCGGATGCCTCGACGGCCCTGGTGTTGACCGGGACGGGCGACGTGCTCGAACCCGAAGCGACCCCTCACGGCAGTGTCGCGGCGATCGGCTCGGGCGGCAATTACGCGCTGGCGGCGGCCCGTGCGCTGATCGACCTCGACATGGCGCCCGAGGCCATCGTTCGTAAGGGCATGGCGATCGCGGCCGAGATCTGCATCTACACCAACAACAACCTCGTCGTCGAGACGATCGGCGGTTGATCGCGACGTCGGCCTTTCGTCGAGGCCGAACCGAGCAGCATAGAACTTGCGCCGATCGTCGTATTGGCGGGACGCGAGCCCGAGCGGCGATCGAACCTGGACCAGGACCTGCAGACCATGACGGAATTCTCCCCGCGCGAGATCGTTTCGGAGCTCGACCGGCACATCATCGGACAGAACGATGCCAAGCGCGCCGTCGCGATCGCGCTGCGCAACCGCTGGCGCCGCCTGAAGCTCACCGGCACCATGCGGGACGAGGTTCTGCCGAAGAACATCCTGATGATCGGTCCCACGGGCTGCGGCAAGACGGAGATCTCGCGTCGCCTGGCCAAACTGGCCAATGCCCCGTTCCTGAAAGTCGAAGCCACCAAGTTCACCGAAGTCGGCTACGTGGGACGCGACGTCGAGCAGATCGTCCGCGACCTCGTCGAGATCGGCATCGGTCTCGTGAAAGAGGCTAAAAAGAAGGACGTGGAAGCGAAGGCGCATCTCGCGGCCGAGGAGCGCTTGCTCGATGCCCTGGTGGGGGCCGGAAGTTCATCGGGAACACGCGACTCGTTCCGCAAGAAGCTGAGGGCCGGCGACCTCGACGACAAGGAGGTCGAGATCGAACTGACCCAGGCCGGACCCACCATGCCCATGATGGAACTGCCCAACATGCCGGGTGCCTCCATCGGGGCCATCTCGATCGGGGATATCTTCGGCAAGGCCATGGGCGGCAGAACGAAGCCGCGACGCACTACCGTCAAGGAGGCCCACGCTCCGCTGTTCGCGGAGGAGAGCGAGAAGCTCCTCGACCCGGAACAGGTCACCCGGCTGGCGATCCACGAGGTCGAGAACAACGGCATCGTGTTCCTCGACGAGATCGACAAGATCTGTGCCCGTGATGGGCGCGGCGGCGACGGGGGCATTTCGCGCGAGGGCGTGCAACGCGACCTCCTGCCCCTGATCGAAGGCACGACGGTGCCGACCAAGCACGGTCCGGTGAAGACCGACCACATTCTCTTCATCGCATCCGGCGCGTTCCATGTCTCGAAGCCGTCCGACCTTCTGCCGGAGCTTCAGGGCCGCTTGCCGATCCGCGTCGAACTGGCGCCTCTGACGGAAGAGGATTTCCGCCGGATCCTGACCGAAACCGAGGCCTCGATCATCAAGCAATATGTGGCGCTGATGGAGACCGAAGGGCTGGAACTCAAGTTCGAGCCCGAATCGATCGACGAACTGGCCAGGGTGGCGGTCGAAGTGAATACAACCGTGGAAAACATCGGCGCGCGGCGTCTCCAGACCGTGATGGAGCGCGTCCTCGACGAGATCAGCTTCACGGCCTCCGACAAGTCCGGCCAGTCCGTGACCATTACGCGCGAGTACGTGAAGAGGAACGTCGGCGACCTCGCCAAGAACGCCGACCTGTCGCGCTTCATTCTCTGAAGCGCTCTTTCCGAGTTCCTGATGCAGGATCTCACGGCCGTCATGGCCGGGCTTGTCCCGGTCACGACGGCCGAAGTCGATCCACACGGCGGCTGACCCGACGTCAGGGCATCGGCCCGAGGTCGCAAGGGTTGCCAAGCGCGGGGTCGGGCTGCACAAGCGGCTCGATTTCCATGATGGACCCCTCCGTATGACCTCGGCCACCCTGGTCGCCGAACCGACACCGCGCCCTTCGGGCTCCTGGGTCCAGCCCGTGTCGGCCGGGCTTCTGGCCGCGATCGTCGGTTTCGCCAGCACTTTCACGATCGTGCTCCAGGGTTTGGCGCGTGTCGGCGCGAACCCCTCCGAGGCCGCGTCCGGGCTGCTCACGATCTGCGTGCTGCAGGGCCTGATCTCCATCGGGTTCAGCCTCTGGTGGCGGCAGCCCATCAGCGTCGTCTGGTCGACCCCCGGCGCGGCCCTGATGATCGCGACGGGCCTGCCGGCCGGAGGCTACCCGGCAGCCGTCGGTGCGCTGTTGTTCGCCGCAGCCCTGATCGTGGCGGCGGGCGTCTGGTCCCGGTTCGGGCTCATCGTCGGCGCCATCCCGAAGAGCCTTGCCAGTGCCATGCTGGCCGGGATCCTGTTCGGTCTCTGCCTCGCCCCGGTCCATGCCATGACGGAGGTGCCGGTCCTGGCGGCTCCGACGATCCTGGCCTGGGCCTTGGCGTGGCGGTTCGCCCGGATCTATGCGGTGCCGATCGCGCTGGTCGTCACGGTCGCGACCGTGGTCTTCGTGACCAAGCTGCCGCCGGGCGCCTTTGCCCAGAGTTGGCCGCGACCCACCTTTACGCCGCCGATGCTCTCGCTCGCGACCCTGGGCAGTCTCGGCCTACCGCTCTTCATCGTCACGATGGCATCCCAGAACGTCCCGGGCCTTGCCGTGTTGCGCGCCAACGGCTTTGCGCCACGCGTCGGCTTCATTTTCGTCGGAACCGGCCTCCTGAGTGGGATCTGCGCGCTCTTCGGCGGCCCCCTGATGAATCTCGCCGCCATCACGGCAGCGCTCTGCGCCGGTCCCGATGCGCATCCGGATCCCGCCCGACGCTACTGGTCGACGGTCGTGGCGGGCCTCGCCTATGTGGTGCTGGGGCTCGGGGCGGGCTTTGCGGCCGTGCTGGTCACGGCCGCGCCGCCGCTGCTGATCCAGTCGGTCGCGGGGCTTGCGCTGCTCGGCAGTCTCGCCGGTGCGCTGACGGCGTCGCTCTCCAACGACGAAGAGCGCCTGCCCGCGGTCGTCACCTTCGCGGTCGCGGCCTCGGGCATTGCGGTGTTCGGCATCGGGGCGCCGTTCTGGGCCCTCGTCGCGGGCGGTCTGCTGCTGGCGCTGGAACGCTGGCGATAGGCTGTGAGGGTCGCCTTTTTCAAGCACTGGTTCTATCGTCATATGAACGGCCTGCGTTCGAGCGCTGATGCAGAACTCAACGTCGGGCTGCCGCGATCAGGTAGTTCACGTCCATGTCGCGGCCCAAGGCCCAGCGGTCGCGCAACGGGTCGTAGACCATGCCTGACCTGTCGATTACTTTGAGACCGGCTCGTCGGATCGGACCCGTGATCTCCTCGGGAGTCCGGAACTGATTCCAGCGATGCGTCCCGCGCGGCAGCCAGCGCAGCACGTATTCGGCTCCGACGATGGCCAGCATGAAACTCTTGGCGGTCCGGTTCAGCGTCGACAGGACGAAGAGGCCGCCGGGCCGGACAAGCGAGCAGGCCGAGGCGAGGAAGGCCTCGGGATGGGGGACGTGCTCCACGACCTCGAGCGCCAGGACCACGTCGAAGGACTCTCCGGCCTCGGCCAGCGTTTCCGCCGTGGTGCTCCGGTACTCGATCGACACGCCGCTTTCGCCCGCGTGCCGGGAGGCGACCTCGACATTGCCGGGCGCGGGATCGATCCCGGTCACGCGACCCCCGAGCCGGGCCAAAGGCTCGGACAGGAGACCGCCGCCGCAGCCGATATCGAGGACGGAAAGGCCTGTGAGGGGCAGAACCGCCGAGGGAGCGATGGCAAAATGCCGGATCATCAGGTCGCGGAGGTAGCGGATCCGCGTCGGATTGAGCTTATGCAGGGGCGCCATGGCGCCCTTCGGGTCCCACCACTCGTCGCCGAGGCGGTCGTAGCGGGCTACGTCATCGCTGTCGACGCGGTCGGCCCGGCCGAAATCCTTGCGGGACGATGGAGCTGGGCACATGGTGGCTCACCCGATGCGAGAAGCAGGGCCGACCCGGTAGGCCGTCCCTCCGGCGTCGCCGACGGCGCCCCGTTCGACGGCCCGCGGCGCGTTGACAGCCCCGGCCGAGGCCGCCATGTATACGCCCCCTCGGGTCAGGGGGCGAGCCCCTCCGACACTGGGCACCCCGGTGCGTCGGGCGGCGCCTGGACCCTTTCCGTTCTCTCGTTCCGGACCGATGGCTCGACTCGTTCTCAAATTCGGCGGCACATCCGTCGCCAACATCGACCGGATCCGCAATTCCGCCCGCCATGTGAAGCGCGAGGTCGAGGCCGGCCACGACGTGGCCGTCGTGGTCTCGGCCATGTCGGGCAAGACGAACGAACTCGTGGGCTGGTGCGCCGATGCCTCGCCCCTGCACGATGCGCGCGAGTACGATGCGATCGTGGCGTCCGGCGAACTGGTGACGGCCGGCCTCATGGCCATCGTGCTGCAGGACATGGGCATCGTGGCGCGCTCGTGGCAGGGGTGGCAGCTCCCGATCCTCACGTCCGACGCGCATGGTGCGGCTCGCATCGCCTCCATCGACGGTTCCGAGCTCGTCCGCCGCTTCGAGGAGAAGCGCGAGGTGGCGGTGATCGCAGGCTTCCAGGGCCTGCATGCGGAGTCTGGGCGTGTCACGACGCTCGGGCGCGGCGGCTCGGACACGAGCGCCGTCGCGGTTGCGGCCGCGATCGGGGCCGAGCGTTGCGACATCTACACCGATGTCGACGGCGTCTATACCACCGACCCGCGGATCGTGCCCAAGGCGAGACGGCTTGATCGCGTGGCCTTCGAGGAGATGCTGGAGATGGCGTCGCTCGGCGCGAAGGTGCTCCAGGTGCGCTCCGTCGAGGTCGCCATGAACCACAACGTCAAGGTCTTCGTCCGGTCGTCCTTCGACGATCCCGAACAACCGAGACCCGGCACCCTGATCTGCGCCGAGGAAGACATCATGGAACAACAGGTCGTCACCGGGATCGCATTCGCCAGGGACGAGGCGCAGATTACGCTGAGGCGGATCGCGGACCAGCCGGGCGTCGCGGCTGCCATCTTCGTTCCGCTCGCCGAAGCCGGCATCAACGTCGACATGATCATCCAGGTGGTGTCCGACGATACGACCACGACCGACATGACTTTCACGGTGCCGGGTGCCGATTTCGAACGCGCCAAGGCGTTGCTCGTGGCGGCGAAGGCGCGGATCGGCTTCGCGGTCATGCAGGGGACCGACGACGTCGTGAAGGTCTCGGCCATCGGCATCGGCATGCGCAGCCACGCGGGCGTCGCGGCCCGCGCGTTCCGTGCGCTGGCCGAAAAGGGGATCAATATCCGGGCGATCACGACCTCGGAAATCAAGTTCTCCGTGTTGATCGACTCGGCCTACACGGAACTCGCGGTGCGGACCCTCCACACGCTTTATGGTCTCGACAAGGCCTGACGCCCGCCTGACCGGGGGATCGGCGGCACGGAGCCCGACGTGGATTGTCTTGCCGTCCGGGCGGGGCAGACGCTATAGCTTGATCGACAAATCGATGAGACGATGGGCCGGGCTCCGTCGAGCCGAAGATATTTGTCAGCTGGGTGCGTTGAGGGAAGCGGGCGATGCGTGGCTCTCTGGCCGGACCGCGGTTGCTGCTACGTCGTCTTCGCGAGATCATGGCGGAGCCGATCGCCGCGCAGGCTCGGCTCGACAAGATCGTGATTCAGATCGCTTTCAACATGGTGGCCGAGGTCTGCTCGGTCTACGTGCTCCACGCCGACGGGCGCCTCGAACTCTATGCCACCGAGGGGCTCAATCGGGAGGCCGTCCACCAGACCACGATGCGCAAGGGAGAGGGGCTGGTCGGCCTCATCGCGGCCAGCGCCGAGGCCCTGGCGCTGCCCGATGCGCAGGCGCATCCGGCCTTCTCGTACAAGCCCGAGACCGGAGAGGAGATCTATCTCTCGTTTCTCGGCGTACCGATCCTGCGCGGCGGCAATACGCTCGGGGTCCTCGTGGTGCAGAACCGCGCCCGTCGTCTCTACTCCGAAGAGGAGGTGGAAGCGCTCCAGACGACCTCCATGCTGCTCGCCGAGATGATCGCCGGAGGTGAACTGCAGTCGATGATGCCGGGACCGGCGGTGCTGCGGCAGCATCTGACCCTGAAAGGGTCGGTGGTGGCCGACGGCGTCGGGCTGGGACATGCCGTGCTGCACGAGTCGCGCGTCGTGGTGACCCGCTTCGTGGCGGAAAACATCGACAGCGAGGTGGCGCGCCTCGAAGAGGCGATCGGCGCACTGCGTGAAGCGATCGACCAACTGGTCGACCAGGGCGATGTCGCGGGTCCGGGCGAGCATCGCGAGGTGCTGCAGGCGTTCCGCATGTTCGCGCATGACCGCGGCTGGTTGCGGCGGCTGCGGGAAGCCGTGGTCACGGGTCTCACGGCCGAAGCCGCCGTCGAGCGCGTCCAAAGCGACACCCGCGCCAAGCTGGTGCGCCAGACCGACCCTTATTTGCGCGACCGCCTGCACGACCTCGACGAGCTCGCCAATCGGCTGCTGCACCAATTGACGGGGCAGAGCCTCGTCGGCGCTCACGATACCTTGCCCGACAATGCCGTCATCGTGGCCCGATCCATGGGGCCGGCGGCCCTTCTCGACTACGATCGGGCGAGGCTGCGGGGGCTCGTGCTCGAGGACGGCGGCGCGTCGAGCCATGTCGCCATCGTGGCGCGGGCGCTGGGCATCCCCGTGGTCGGGGATGTGGCCAACGTGTCGAGCCTCGTCGAACCCGGCGACGGCGTCATCGTGGACGGTTCTTTCGGGGTCGTACAGGTCCGGCCGCCGAGCGACGTCGAAGCCGCCTATGCCGAGAAGGCGCGGCTCGGGGCGCGGCGCCAGGAGCAGTATCGCAAGCTCCGCGAAGTCGAGACGGCGACGCTGGACGGCGTGGCGATAGGCCTCCACATGAACGCCGGTCTGCTTCTCGACCTGCCGCATGTGGCCGAGACGGGTGCCGCGTCCATCGGCCTGTTCCGTACCGAACTGCTCTTCATGGTCACGCCGCGTTTCCCGCGCATGGCCCAGCAGCACGCACTTTACAAGTCGGTGCTCGACGCGGTCGGCGACCGGCCCGTGACGTTCCGCACCCTCGACATCGGGGGCGACAAGGTGCTGCCCTACATGGCGCGCCCCGATGAGCAGAACCCCGCACTCGGCTGGCGCGCGATCCGGATCGGGCTCGATCGCCCGGGGTTGCTGCGCTCCCAGCTTCGCGCCCTGTTGAAGGCCGGTGCCGGGCGGAACATGAAGATCATGTTCCCGATGATCGCGGCGGCGGCGGAGTTCGACGCCGCGAAGGCGCTCGTGGGCCGCGAAATGGATCATCTGGAGCGGCACGGCTATGCCCCACCTGCTTCGGTTCAACTCGGCGCCATGGTCGAAGTGCCGGCCCTGCTCTGGGAGCTCGACGAACTGGCGCAACGCGTCGACTTCCTCTCGGTCGGCAGCAATGACCTCCTGCAGTATCTGTTCGCGGTCGATCGCGACAACAAGCGTGTGGCGGGGCGCTTCGATCCGCTGGCGCCCTCGATGCTCCGGGCCCTGAAGAGCATCGCGGACATCGGGCGAGCCCGGAATGTGCCCGTGACGTTATGCGGCGAGCTCGGCGGGAAACCGCTGAGCGCCCTGGCCTTGATCGCGATCGGGTTCCGGGATCTTTCGATGTCGCCGTCGTCCCTCGGCCCGGTCAAGGCCATGCTGCTCGGCCTCGACGCCGCCGACGCGACCGCCTATGTCGAGGACCTGCTGGGGCGCAACGACGGATCGACGTCGCTGCGTCCGGAGCTTCAGGCCTATGCCGAACGCAACGGCATCCCGCTTTAAGGCCTCGTGGTCTGCGCGACGGCTTAGCGCTTCTTTGTGTTTTTGGATGCGATGCTCCCTTTCGCCAAGCTCGATCTGATCCTGCGCCGTCACGAGGAAGTCTCGGCCCGCCTGTCGGCCGGACCGGATGCCGCGACCTTCGTGGCGCTGGCGCGCGAGCTTTCGGACAACCAGGATCTCGTGGCGGCCATCCGGGCCTATCGCGACAAGCAGGCCGAGATCGAGGGGATCGAATCCATGCTGGTCGAGCCGGCGCTCGACGATGAGATGCGGACCCTGGCCGAAGCCGAGCAGGCGGAGGCCGCGCAAGCCCTGGCCGACCTCGAAACCACGATCCGGCTCGCGTTGCTGCCGAAGGACGCGGCCGACGCCAAGAGTGCCATCCTGGAGATCCGGGCCGGCACCGGTGGCGACGAGGCGGCCCTCTTCGCGGGCGATTTATTCCGCATGTACGCACGCTACGCCGACCTCCATCGCTGGAAGGTCGAGGTCTTGTCGGTCAGCGAAGGAACCGCGGGGGGCTACAAGGAGATCGTGGCCGAAGTCCAGGGTAGCGGCGTCTTCGCCAAGTTGAAGTTCGAGAGCGGGGTGCATCGCGTTCAGCGCGTGCCCGACACCGAAACCCAGGGGCGCATCCACACGTCGGCCGCCACCGTTGCGGTCCTTCCCGAGGCCGAGGAGGTCGACGTCGCCATCAACGACGCCGACATCAAGATCGATACCATGCGGGCACAAGGCGCCGGTGGGCAGCACGTCAACAAGACGGAATCGGCGATCCGCCTCACGCATCTGCCGACCGGACTCGTGGTCTTCATGCAGGAAGAGCGCTCGCAGCACCGCAACCGCCACAAGGCCATGGCGGTGCTCCGCTCGCGCATCTTCGACCTGCAACGGCAGAAGCTGGACGGCGAGCGGGCGGCCGACCGCAAGGCCCAGGTCGGCTCCGGAGATCGTTCGGAACGGATCAGGACGTACAACTTCCCGCAAGGCCGGATGACCGACCACCGGATCAACCTCACGCTCTACAAGCTCGACAAGGTGATCGCGGGAGAAGCGCTCGACGAGGTGGTCGATGCTTTGACGACCGAGCACCAGGCCGCGCAACTCGCCGCAGCCGAGATCTGAGAGCGATGTCGGGTCGAGGATGATGCGAGATGCGTGAAGACCTCCAGGTGGTCGATACGGGGCTGGCGGACGCGCTCCGCGTGCTTCTCCCGTCGTTTCGCGGCCGGTTGACGGCGGGGGAAAGGGTGGCGCCGATGACGTGGTTCCGTGTCGGTGGGCCGGCCGAGGTGTTCATGGTCCCGGCCGACGAAGCCGACCTCGCCTACGCGTTGGCCAGGATTCCGGCCGAAATCCCGGTGATGCCGCTGGGGCTCGGGTCCAACATCATCGTGCGGGATGGCGGCGTGCCGGGGGTCGTGGTGAAGCTCGGCCGAGGTTTCGGTGCCATCGCGGTCGAGTCCCACCATGTCCTCCGGTGCGGCGCTGCGGTGCCCGACGTCAAGGTGGCGCGCGCCGCCGCCGATGCCGCCATCGACGGTCTCGCGTTCCTGCGGGGCATACCGGGTGCGATCGGGGGGGCCCTGCGCATGAACGCGGGTGCCCATGGCGGCGAGACGCGGGATGTCCTGATCGAGGCCCGCGGGGTCGACCGCGGCGGCACGGTAAGGACGTTCTCCGACGCCGACATGGGGTACACCTACCGGCACTGCGCCGTGGCGCCTTCGATCATCTTCACCGAGGCGCGGTTTCAGGGACGGCCCGGCGATCCCGCGGCCATCCTCGGCGAGATGGACCGAATCACGGCGGCCCGCGAGGCCTCGCAACCGATCCGCGACCGGACCGGGGGGTCGACGTTCAAGAACCCCGAGGGTCATAAAGCCTGGCAGCTGATCCCCAAGCCCGGTTGCCGTGGCCTCGCGGTCGGCGATGCCCAGGTCTCGGAGATGCATTGCAACTTCCTGATCAACCGAGGCACAGCGACGGCGCACGATGTCGAGACGCTCGGCGAAGAGGTGCGCCGGCGGGTCTACGAGACGAGCGGCGTGACCCTGGATTGGGAAATCAAGCGCGTCGGCCGGAAGATCTCTTCGCCCTAGCGTGGGCGTTTCAACGGCGGATCTCACCCATCCTCGTCAATTCACCTTGAGCTGAGCCATTGAAAGGTGGACGATGACCGGGGGCCGTGCCTTGGCCCTTGCTTCGACACGATCGCGTTCCCTGGTCGGCGCTGGACGAGGCCTTTTGGAAGACGACTGCGATCCTTCCAGCTGGTCTCCGGATCATCGCCGAAGCTCGAGCTTCACGGTGGTCATTGCGAGACGCTGTGCGCCGAAGCAACCCAGGCTGTGACCCAGGATGAAGCTGGGCGGCCACGCTCCGCTGCGGTGCGCTGGCGATGACAGTCCATGGTGCTTTTCGTTTCAAGGACTGGTGCTCAATCGATCTCCGTCCCGGTCTCGCGCTGCTTCGGTAATTAAGGATCCGGTAACCTTACCGGGTCTATGCGGGACTGCGCCGCGAGCGTATCGCGGCCCGCACTCACGCCCAGCCGGACAAGATCCCCATGACCCACCACGTAGCGGTAATGATGGGCGGCTGGTCCGCCGAACGCGAGGTGTCGTTGCGATCGGGCGAGGCTTGCGCGACGGCGCTCGAGCGCGAGGGCTACAAGGTCACCCGGATCGATGTCGATCGGACCATCGCCGACAGTCTGGCGAGGCTCAAGCCCGACGTCGCCTTCAACGCCTTGCACGGCCGGGTCGGCGAGGACGGCACGGTACAGGGCATTCTCGAGATCCTGCGCATTCCCTACACGCATTCCGGGGTGCTGGCCTCGGCCTTGGCCATGCAGAAGGACAAGGCCAAGCTCGTGATGGCGGCGGCAGGCGTTCCGGTGGCGCACGGGCTCACGCTCGACCGGCACGAGGCCGCGAAACGCCACGTGCTCCCGCCCCCCTACGTGCTCAAACCCGTCAACGAGGGATCTTCGGTGGGGGTCATCATCGTGCGGGAGGACCGAAGCCACCCGCCGCAGGAGATCGGCCGCCCGGATTGGGCCTATGGCGAGACCATCCTGGCCGAGACCTTCATCGCGGGACGGGAACTCACCTGTGCGGTCATCGACGGCAAACCGACCGGCGTGATCGACATCACGGCCTCGCACGGGCTCTTCTACGATTACGATGCGAAATATGCGCCGGGCGGCTCAATCCACATTCTTCCGGCAAATCTTAAAGAAAATATTTACCAAAACGTTCAAGAGTTCGCGGTGAGGGCCCATCGAGCGCTCGGCTGCCGCGGGGTGAGCCGTTCAGATTTCCGTTATGACGACCGCCCCGAAGGCACGGGAGCACTCGTCGTCCTGGAGGTGAACACTCAACCCGGCATGACCGAGACCTCTCTGGTCCCCGAGATGGCGGCACATGCCGGGTACTCGTTTGGCGAGCTTGTTCGATGGATGGTGGAGGACGCATCCTGCGATCGATAGGGGACATGGGCCAGGGCCTTTTCCCGGACGGTCGGCTGCGCTTCGTCGGACCGTTCGCGCTCCTGGCCGGCACCGCCGACAAGCCCAAGACGCCGGCCCTACGCCCGCGTAAGCCCTTGCGCGGAAGCGACAGCTTCATTCATGTCCGCCGCGGCGTCGGCTCGCTTCTGGTCGTCGCGTTATTGTCCGGTGCCGGTCTCTACGGAAGCGTGAAGGGGGGCGAGTACGAGGCCTTCGTGTCGAGCTACGGCGCGCCGGCCGACATCGTGGCCAAGGCGCTCGGCTTCGCGATCAAGGACGTGACCATCTCGGGCCTCAAGGAACTGACGCCGGCCGAGATCCTGCGCGACGGCGACGTCGGCGCGAAGAATTCCCTGGCGCTCCTCGACCCGACCGCCTTGCGCGACAGGTTGAAGACCATCCCGCTCGTCCGCGACGTCAGCATCCGCAAGCTTTTCCCGAACGACCTTCACATCAACGTGCAGGAACGAGACGCCGCGGCGCTCTGGCAGAAGGACGGCCAGCTTTCGCTGATCGCGGCCGATGGCGTGCCGATCGATACCGTCGAGGACAATCGCTTCAACGGCCTGCCATTCCTGGTGGGTGAAGGCGCCAACGAGCGGCTCGGCGAGTTCGAAGCCCTGCTCGCGTCCGCCGGCACGCTCAAGGACAAGATCCGGGCCGGGGTGCTGGTGGGTCAGCGCCGGTGGACCCTGCAGATGGACTCCGGCGTCGAGGTCGAGCTTCCCGAACTCGATGCTCTCGAGACGCTGGCGCGCCTCGTCGAGATCGAGCGCCAATCCAAGATCCTGGAAAAGGACGTCATCTCCATCGATCTCAGGATCCCCGGCAGGATCACCGCACGGCTGAGCGAGGATGCGGCCGCCCAGCGCGCCGAATCCCTGGCCAAGCGACCCAAGGCGAAGGCTAACCCGGCATGAGCAATCGCCTGATGCCCCGGCGCATGCGCCCCCTGTCGACCCGCCGCAGCGCTCTCCTCTGCGTGCTCGATATCGGCACGTCCAAGATCGCCTGCCTGATCGCCAAGCTGAACCCCGCCGAAGCCTCCGATACGCTGCCCGGCCGCACCCACCGATGCCGTATCCTCGGCATCGGACACCAGCGGTCGCGCGGCATCAAGGGAGGCGCCGTCGTCGACATGGACGAGGCCGAGAACGCCATCCGGCTCGCGGTCGATGCCGCCGAGCGCATGGCCGGCGTCGAGGTCGGCAGCGTCATCGTCACGATCACGGGCGGTCGCCTGTCCTCGCAGCATTACAGCGCCAAGGTCGCGGTCGGCGGCAAGGCCGTGTCGGACTACGACGTTCACCGGGTGCTCGAAGCGTCCTGCGCCACCATGGCCCGCCAGGGCCGTGCCGTCCTGCACTCGCTGCCGACCGGCTTCTCGCTCGATCGCACCCGCGCGATCCGCGACCCGCGCGGCATGATCGGCGACGAACTCGGGGCCGACATGCACGTGGTCGGCTGCGATGCCGCCGCCGCGCGCAACCTGATGCTGGCGATCGAACGCTGCCACCTGACCATCGACGCCATGGTGGCGACCCCCTATGCGGCCGGGCTTTCGGTCTTGGCCGACGACGAGGCGGAGCTCGATGTCGCGCTGATCGACATGGGCGGCGGCACCACCTCGGTCGGCATCTTCGCGGGCGGACATCTGGCCCATGTCGATGCCATCGCGGTTGGCGGCAACCATGTCACGACCGACATCGCACGGGGCCTCACGACACGGCTTTCGGATGCGGAGCGGTTGAAGACGCTGCATGGAACCTGCATCGCGTCGACGTCGGACGAGCGCGAGACGATCGCGGTTCCGCAGGTCGGCGACGACCACGATCAACCCAACCACATCCCCAAATCGCACCTCGTCCGGATCATCCGGCCGCGCGTGGAAGAGATCCTGGAACTGGTCCGCGACCGCCTCCAGGCGGCCGGCTTCGCGGCTCACGCCGGACGGCGCCTCGTGCTCACGGGCGGCGCCTGCCAATTGACCGGAATGGCGGAGGCCGCGCGGCGCATCCTATCGCCGCAGGTCCGGATCGGCCGGCCGCTGGGCATCCAGGGTCTGCCGGAATCTGCCAAGAGCCCGGCCTTCGCGGCCGGTGTCGGACTGCTGATCTACCCCCAGGTCGCCAGCATCGAGCATTTCGAACCCAGGCGTGATGTCCCCCTGCAGGCGACCGGGACGGACGGCTACATGAACCGTGTCAGCCGATGGCTCAAGGACAGCTTTTAACCATGACGCGGCATCGGTCTCTCGAAGAGCCCGCAGCCCACAGGCGACGAGGTTAACGCGGAAGCCGTTAACCGTAAGGGATTTGTTAACGGTTCTCGCACACTCTCGGTCTGCGGCGGCGGCCCGGATCCGGCGACGGGCGAGCGACAGGGCCGATGCGAGCGGCCCCACGGGGACATGAGAGGCCAAACGATGACGATCAACCTGAAGATGCCCGAACTGCGCGAACTCAAGCCCCGCATCATGGTCTGCGGAGTCGGCGGCGCCGGCGGCAATGCGGTCAACAACATGATCGTATCGGGCCTCGTCGGGGTCGACTTCATCGTGGCCAATACCGATGCGCAGGCGCTGACGAGCTCCAAGGCCGAACGCATCATCCAGATGGGCCTGCAGGTGACCGAAGGCCTCGGGGCGGGATCGCAGCCCGAAGTCGGACGTGCGGCGGCCGAGGAAGCCATCGAGGAAATCCGCGACCACCTGGCGGGCGCCCATATGTGCTTCGTCACGGCCGGAATGGGCGGGGGTACCGGAACCGGGGCCGCGCCGGTCATCGCCCGCACCGCGCGGGACATGGGCATCCTGACGGTCGGCGTGGTCACGAAGCCCTTCCAGTTCGAAGGCGCGCGCCGGGCCCGCGTGGCCGAAGCCGGCATCAACGAGCTGCAGAAATCCGTCGACACGCTGATCTGCATTCCGAACCAGAACCTGTTCCGGGTCGCCAACGAGCGCACGACCTTTGCCGACGCGTTCTCGATGGCCGATCAGGTGCTCTATTCGGGGGTCGCCTGCATCACCGACCTGATGGTCAAGGAAGGATTGATCAACCTCGATTTCGCCGACGTCCGCGCCATCATGCGCGAGATGGGCAAGGCCATGATGGGCACCGGGGAAGCCTCGGGCGACAAGCGCGCCATCCTGGCCGCCGAAGCCGCCATCGCCAACCCGCTGCTCGACGAAGTCTCGATGAAGGGGGCCCGCGGCCTCCTCATTTCGATCACGGGCGGCAACGACCTCACGCTCTACGAAGTCGACGAGGCCGCGAGCCGCATCCGGCAGGAAGTCGACGAAGACGCCAACATCATCCTGGGCGCCACGTTCGATTCGAACCTCGACGGGATCGTGCGCGTCTCGGTCGTGGCGACCGGCATCGACCAGCCGCTCGGCGCCAAGGACCTGAACAGCGGCGAGTCGCGGATCGCGGAAGTCGCCCAAAAGCTGCGTGCCCAGACGGCCGCCCGCCAGGAGGCGATCTCGCGTCCCGTGATGACCTCGGACGCGATGGCTCCGGCCTACGACACCGCGTCGCAGGCCCAGGTTCCCGCCCAGCCGAATTTCGTGGTGCCGCAGAACTTCGCCCCGCCGCAGAGCACCGGCTACGCCCCCCAGGGACAGGTCGCGAGCGACGTCGAAATCAAGGCCGTTTCGGCACCGAAAGCCGGGCACTACGCCCCTCCGCCTCCGCCCGATGCCCATCGCCAGGATTACCACGATGCAGGACCCTTCATCCCGCCCGCGCCCTTGATGCCGCAACGGGCCCAACGCATGCCCCAGATCGAGGATCTGCCGCTGCCGGTGCAGCAACAGATCCGGGCGCAGCGAGGCGAACCCGCATCGGCCGAACCGCCGCAGACCGACACCAAGCGCCGCACCCTCCTCGAGCGGCTCGCCTCGTTCGGCATGAGCCGGCAGGACGAGGTTGCGACCGCCCCGCCGCTCCGGACTTCGCTCCCCGCTCCGGCCCCGCGCATGCCTCAGGCACCGGTCCAGTATGCCCCGCCGCAGCAGAGCCACGCGGCTCGGTCGCAGCCCGGTCCCCCACCCTCCGATTATGGCAAGCGGCCCGTTGCGCAACCGATGAACCGGCACCCGCAGGCCCCGACCGACCAGCACGGCCGAGCCCTGCCGCCGGCTCGCAGCCTCGAGGACGACCAGCTCGAGATCCCGGCCTTCCTGCGGCGTCAGTCGAACTGAACCATCCCGACACAAACAAGAAGCGCCGTCGCCCGGTCCCGGTCGGCGGCGCTAAGCGTTTGCTGAACCTCGCTTATCGCGGCCGCCCGTTTTGTTCCGCGTCGACGGGAACTTCTGTAACAGATTGTAAGAAAGCGTGATTTGGCGTGGCCCCATGTTCCGCGTAATGAGGTTAAGGGCAAGGCGTGACGGCGTGTTGGCGGGGACCTCCCCGAGGAACGCCCTCGAACCGGCAGTTGGTCTTCCGGACGCGGGTCTGGCGAAGGCGTGACCGGATCGTGATAGAGGCGGGATCGGCGGCAGCGCGGTCCTTTCTGCCGAAGTGCCGAGTGGAGCAGGGTGGCATGAAGTTTTCGAAGCAAACGACCCTGCGCAAACGGTCCGTCCTGACCGGCAACGGCGTCCATTCGAATGCTCCCGTCACCCTCATCCTTCACCCTGCTCCTGCCGACAGCGGCATCGTTTTCCTGCGGACGGGCCTCGCCGATGGCGGAACGCGTCGCATCGAGGCCAAGTGGTCGAGAGTGTCCGCCACCGACCTGTGCACCGTCCTCGGCGACGTCTCGCTGGGATCGGTCTCAACGGTGGAACATCTCCTGGCCGCCTTCATGGGGCTCGGCATCGACAACGTCTTGGTCGAAGTCGACGGTCCCGAGATCCCGATCATGGACGGCTCGTCCGCGGCTTTCGTGGCGGCCATCGACAAGGCCGGCGTCAGGACGCTGACCACATCGCGCCGCTACATCAAGGTGATGAAGCCGGTGCGCGTCGCGCACGGCCGGTCCTTCTCCGAATTGCTCCCGGCAGAGTCCGGGTTTTCGCTCGACGTCGAGATCGACTATCCGGTGGAAGCCATCGGCCGGCAGCGCAAGGTGGTGCAACTGAACCCGTCGAGCTTCCGCCGGGAGATCTCCCGCGCCCGGACGTTCGGTCTGCTGCGTGATGTCGAGCGTCTCTGGAAGCTCGGTTTCGCACTCGGATCGTCCCTCGACAATTCCGTCGCGGTCGATGACGACCGGATCCTCAATCCGGAAGGACTGCGGTCGAGCGACGAATTCGTGTCGCACAAGATGCTGGATGCGGTCGGAGATCTCGCTCTGGCCGGCGCTCCCTTGATCGGCAGCTACGCGGCCTTCTGTCCGGGCCACAAGATGAACTTCCTCGTCCTGCAGGCACTGTTCGCGGACCGGTCGGCCTACAAGGTGGTTGAAGAGCCGGTTTTGGCGGGTTCCACGTTCGACTTCGGCTTCGCAGCGCTTCCGGTGTTCGCTTCCGATCTCAACTGAGTCACCGAAGGGGCCGACGGTTAGCGTCGTCCGGGGCTGATGCGATCGCCCGAGGCGACCTTGGTCCCGATGATGTGCCGTGCCTCCTCTTCGCATTCTGTTGTCAAAAAGCCACAAGCTCCGTCTTTCGGTCGCGAGTCAGTGTCGCTGTGGAACCTAGCCGTCTCGGTCGAAGCGCCAGCCACATTTTCACCCCCGGTGCGTCCTATTGCAACGGCTCGCCGTTCATGGTTCGGACGGCGCCGACCACCTTTCTGTCCTAGCGATCGAGTCTCCCTGATGGCGTTTGACTGGTTTCGAATGGCCACCCGCGCGGCGCCGCTGACGGCCATTCTGGCCCTTCCGATGGCAGGCTGCTCGGCACTCGATTCCATCAACCCGTTCGGGCCGGGAGAGAAGTACGAAACCAAGATTCTTCCCGAGACCCCGGCCACCGACATCTACGACCAGGGCTTGGCCCGGCTCCAGAAAAAGGACGCCGCGGGTGCTGCGAAGAAGTTCGCCGATCTCGAGAAGCAATATCCGTTTTCGGACTGGTCCCGGAAGGGCCTGATCATGACGACCTTCTCGCAGTATCAGGCTGCGGATTATGATTCGGCCATCGCCTCGGGCAAGCGTTTCTACCAGCTCTACCCCAACTCCCCCGACGCGCCCTACGCGCTCTATCTTCAGGGCATGTCGTTCTATCAACAGATCCCGGACGTGTCGCGCGACCAGGATGCCTCCGCCAAGGCTCTCGATCTGTTTCAGCAGATCGTTGCCAAATATCCGACGTCGGAATACGCCGACGATGCCAAGTTCAAGATCCAAGTCACCCGTGATCAACTGGCCGGCAAGGAGATGTCGACGGGGCGTTTCTACCTGAGCCGGAGAAACTACACGGCTGCCATCAATCGTTTCCGCGAGGTCTTGGCCAAGTACCAGACGACCCGGCATACGGAGGAAGCTCTGGAGCGGCTCACCGAGGCCTATCTGGCGCTCGGGATCAGCAACGAAGCCCAGACGGCAGCTGCCGTCCTCGGTCACAATTTCCCTGATAGTCCCTGGTACAAGGATGCGTTCGCCAAGCTGCGAGCCGATGGTCTGGAGCCGAACGAGGATCAGGGATCGTGGATTTACCGGACCTATCACGGACTGGGCCTCGGCTAGCAAGCTTCTCGACCGGCGAGGCATCGTTGCATCGGCATAAAGCCGCAAGCATCGCGATGCCGGCGGGGCTATAGGCCCGGGCCATGCTCGCACAGCTTAGCATTCGCGACTTCGTCCTGATCGACCGGCTCGACCTGCAGTTCGGGCCGGGTCTGACGGTGCTGACCGGAGAGACCGGTGCGGGCAAGTCGATCCTGCTCGATGCCTTGGCTCTGGCGCTTGGCGGGCGCGGCGACGGGTCCGCCGTGAGGCAGGGCGAGAAGCAGGGCCAGGTCACGGCCGTGTTCGATCTTGCGGCGGACCACCCGGCGTGGGATGTCGTGCGAGCCCAGGACCTCGAACCCGACGGCAGCCTGATCCTGCGCCGCGTCCAACTTCCGGACGGGCGGACGAGGGCCTTTCTGAACGATGCTCCGGTCAGCGTGCAGACGCTCCGCGACATCAGCCGCGGCCTGGTCGAGATTCATGGCCAGCATGACGATCGAGCCTTGGTCGATCCGACCGCGCATCGCACGCTGCTCGATGCCTTCGGGGCACTCGACGTCAAGGCCGCGCGTGTCAGGAGTGCCTTCGCATCCTACAAGGTGGCCGAGAGGACGCATGCCGACGAGGCCGCCCGGATCGGCAAGGCGCAGGCCGATGCCGACTACCTCCACCACGTGCAGGCCGAACTGGCGAAACTCGCCCCTCTGCAGGGCGAGGAGGAGCAATTATCGGAACGCCGCATCGCCATGCAGCAGGCCGGAAAGGTTTCGGGGGATCTGCGCGACGCCTTCGAGAGCGTCGGCGGCGAGGCCTCGCCGCTCACGACCTTCTCGGCCCTGCTGCGTCGCCTCGAGCGCCGTGCAGGACAGGCGCCGGAACTGATCGAACCGTGTCTCAAGGCGCTCGACGGCGTGCTGGTGGCGCTCGATCACGCGCAGACCACGGTCGAGGACGCCTTGCAGCGGGCCGAACACGATCCGCGCGAGCTCGAAGCCGTCGAAGAGCGCTTGTTCGCCCTGAGGGCAGCCGGCCGTAAACACGGGGTGGCACCTGACGCGCTCCCGGACCTCCTGGAGCGGTTCACGCAAGACATCGCGGCATTGGAGGCCGGCGAGTCTCGGCTGGCCCACCTGGCCGGTGCCGTCGATGCGGCACTCGGACATTACCGAGCCGTTGCCCGGAACCTGTCCGACGCGCGGCGTGGGGCTTCGGCTAAGCTCGACGCTGCGGTCAACAGCGAACTCAGACCATTGAAGCTCGACCGCGCCCGGTTCACGACCGAGATCGAAAGCGACGCTGCAGCCGCGAGTCCCGACGGCTTCGATCGGGTGGAATTCTGGGTCTCGACCAACCCGGGCACCCGCCCGGGTCCGCTCACGAAGGTGGCTTCGGGCGGCGAACTCGCGCGCTTCATGCTGGCGCTTAAAGTGTCGCTTGCCGATCGCGGATCCGCCCCGACCCTGGTGTTCGACGAGATCGACACCGGGGTCGGCGGCGCTGTCGCCGATGCCATCGGGTCGCGCCTCGCACGACTGTCCGGCAAGGTCCAGGTCCTGGCCGTCACGCATGCCCCCCAGGTCGCGGCGCGTTCGGCGAGCCATCTCAGAATCAGCAAAAGCGCGTTGAAGGGCGGCGAACGGGTCGCGACGCGGGTCACGATGTTGCAGGATGAGTCGCGGCGCGAGGAGATCGCCCGCATGCTGGCCGGTGCCACCATCACCGAGGAAGCGCGGGCGGCGGCGCGGCGATTGATCGAAACGGCGACCTGACGACGCGCGGTAGAGGGCTGGACGAATGGGCGCCGCAGGGCGATCTGAGGAGGCGACACATCGAAGGGCGCGGGGTCCCATGAGGCGGGTCAAGGTCGTGGCCGAAGTCGTCATGGACGCCTACTGGCGCCTGGCCGAAGACGACGGTTGGGCCATCGCCAGCCATCTCGCCATGTCGACGCTGACCTCGATGTTCCCCTTTCTCATCTTCGTCACCGCGCTCGCGGGCTTCGTCGGCTCCACCGACCTGTCCGAGGCGGCCGCGAACCTGTTGTTCGACGTCTGGCCACACCAGGTCGCGGCGCCGATCGCGCACGAGATCCACACGGTGCTGACGACGGCGCACGGTGGACTCCTGACCATCGGCGCCTGTCTGGCGGTCTATTTCTCGTCGAGCGGCGTCGAGGCTTTCCGGATCGGGCTGAACCGGGCCTACGGGGTCCGTGAACGCCGGACGTGGTGGGTGCTGCGGCTCGAGTCGATCGCCTATGTCCTGGTCGGCGCCGTGGCGCTGCTGGCCCTGGCCTTCCTGGTCGTATTGGCTCCCCTCATCTGGACCGCGATCATCGCCGTGGCACCGGAGTTCGAACGGCTCAATCGGCTCGTGACCTTCGCGCGGTATGGGCTCGTTTCGGTGATCCTGGTGACGGCGTTGATCATCGCGCATAAGTGGCTTCCGGCCGATCGGCGCAGTTTCGTTCAGATCGCGCCCGGGATCATCCTGACCGTCGTGCTTTCGCTGGCGTTCAGCATGGCGTTCGGAGCCTACCTGTCCGAATACGCGCGCAATTACGTGACCACCTATGGCGGGCTGGCCTCGGTGATGATCGCCTTGCTGTTCCTCTACGCGCTGGCCAGCATCTTCGTTTACGGCGGCGAACTGAACGCCGCGATCATCCGCAGACGGAGCGCCAGCGAGGCCGAGCCTCGCACCATCAGCAACGTCACCATGCTCTCGACCCGGCGATCGCGATTTCCCAAGCCCTGAAGAGACGCGAGACCGCCATCCGGATCGTGGCCGTCAGCCTCCCTCGCCGCTGGCCGCTTTCGTCAGCCGGCCAGCGGCCTAGCTCCGAGTTCGCCCGGAAGTGCATTGGCCCATTGCGTGATGTTTCCGGCGCCGAGGCAGACCACGTAGTCGCCGGGCTTGGCCGTGGCCGCGACGATACCGGCCAGGGCGCCGGGGCCATCCAGGGAGACGACGTTGCGGTGGCCGTGGGCCTTGATGGCCGAGGCCAGGTGGGTCTTGTCGATGCCGGGGATCGGGCTTTCGCCGGCCGGATAGACGTCGGCCACCACCACCACGTCGGCGTCGTTGAAGCAGGTGGCGAAGTCGTTGAACAGGGACTGCAGCCGCGAATAGCGATGCGGCTGCACGACCGCGATCACCTGGTTCCGGGTCGACGCACGAGCCGCCCGGAGGACGGCCGCGATCTCGACCGGGTGGTGGCCGTAGTCGTCGAAGATGGCGGCTCCGTTCCACTCCCCGACCCGCGTGAAGCGGCGCTTCACGCCGCCGAAGCCGCGCAGGGCCGAGCGGATCGTGTCGATCGGCACCTTGAGTTCGATCGCGACCGCGATGGCGGCCGTCGCGTTCAGGGCGTTGTGGTGGCCCGGCATGGGCATGACCACGTCCTCGATATAGGTGGCGGCCGAGGTCTTGCGGTCGCGGATCAGGACGTTGAAGCGCGACACGCCCTGGGAGAGGTCGATGTCGAGGAGACGCACGTCCGCCTGCGGATTTTCACCGTAGGTGACGACGCGGCGGTCCTCGATCCGCCCGACGAGTTCCTGGACCACGGGATGGTCGAGGCACATGACCGCGAAACCGTAGAACGGCAGGTTCTCGACCAGGGTGCGGAACGCCTCCTTGATGGCGTCGAAGGTCTTGAAGTGGTCGAGATGCTCGGCATCGATATTGGTCACGACCGCGATATCGGCGGGCAGCTTCAGGAAAGTACCGTCGCTCTCGTCGGCCTCCACCACCATCCAGTCGCCTTGGCCACGCCGCGCATTCGTCCCGTAGGCATTGATGATCCCACCGTTGATCACGGTCGGGTCGAAGCCGCCGGCGTCGAGCAGGGTGGCGACGAGCGAGGTCGTCGTGGTCTTGCCGTGCGTGCCGGCCACCGCCACGCAGGTCTTGAGGCGCATGAGTTCGGCCAGCATCTCGGCGCGGCGCACCACGGGCAGGCGACGGCTGCGCGCCGCGACGAGCTCGGGGTTGTCGCGGCGGATGGCGGTCGAGACCACGACGACTTCGGCCTCCCCGAGATGGACGGCATCATGCCCGACCGCGACCGGGATGCCCTTTTCGCGCAGGCGCTGGACATTGGCGCTTTCCGAAGCGTCCGAGCCCTGGACGCTGTAGCCGAGCGTGTTCAGCACCTCGGCGATCCCCGACATGCCGATGCCGCCGATGCCGACGAAATGGATGGTGCCGATGCCGAGCGGAAGCGCCCTCATGCCGTTAACTCCCCCATCATCGTTTCGACCAGGTCGGCCAGCTCGCCGGCCGCTCCCGGCCGGCCATGCGCCCCGACCGCGTCCGCC
>CAXUOD010000009.1:25227-48468 GCA_964252585.1 uncultured Lichenihabitans sp.
GAATGGGGCCGAGTTCGCGGGGCAGCTGCATTCGTTACGGGTCCTCTTCGGTGCCTCCCGCCACGGCGAGGACGAGATCGGCGAGCCGCTCCGCGGCATCCGGGCGGCCGTCGCGACGGGCCGCATCGGCACGCAGTAGCAGGTCCGCCGGATCGTTCAAAACCCGCAGGAGTTCTCCGGCGAGCCAGTCGGGTGTGAAGAGCGCCTCCTCGCGCACCACGGCGGCGCCGCTCGCCGCCAGGATGGCGGCATTGGACGCCTGGTCCTGGTCGAGCGCGTGGGGGAAGGGGACCAGAACGGCGGCCCGTCCGATGACCGCCAGTTCGCTGACCGTGGAGGCGCCAGCGCGGGCCACGACGAGTTGCGCCGCAGCGATCCTGTCGGGCAGGTCGGCAAAGAACGGCGCGATCTCGGCCTCGAGCCCCAGTCCGGCATAGATGTCCCGCACGCGCGCTTCGTCCTCTCCGCGGGCCTGCTGGACGATGCGCATGCGTTGCCGCGACGCGGCGTCGAGCATTGCGATGGCCGCGGGTACGATATCCGACATGACGCGGGCGCCCTGGGACCCGCCCGTCACCAGGAGGTTGAGAGCGCCTCCCGGCGTGAGGGTCGGCATGGCGGTCTGAGCCGCCGCGATCACGGCGGGCCGCACCGGATTTCCGGTGAAACGGATCCTGCCCCGCAGGGACTCGGCGACTCGTGCGAGCGAGGGGAAGCCCGTCGCGATACGGGTGGCCCGGTTGGCGACGAACCGATTGGCCTTGCCGATGACGGCGTTCTGCTCATGCAGAACGATCGGCAGCCCGCGGATCGAGGCCGCGATGATCGGAGGCACGGTCGGGTAGCCGCCGAACCCGACGACGGCACCGGGCCTGATCCCACCCATCATGCGCCAGGCCGCGAGGGTTCCGCGCGACAATTGGGCGGCCGCCGCGGCCTTGGCGACCGGGGAGCCGCCGCGCGGCGTGGCCGAGGGAACGGCATGAAGGGCCCTGGCCGGAAAATCCTTGCCGTAGCGCAGGGCTCGGTCGTCCGTCATGAGTTCCACCGGAACGCCCCGCTCCGCCAAGGCGCGCGCCAGGGCTTCGGCCGGAAAGAGGTGTCCGCCCGTGCCACCCGCCGCGAGCAGGATCGGGCGGTCCGGGCTCGAGCTCACTTCAGCGACGCTCCCAGCGCCAGGCCGGCGGGATCGTCGTCCTCCTCATAAGGCACCGGATCGATCACGGCGGCACGGGGGCGGCGGCGCGTCACCGCGATCAGGAACCCCATGGCGAGCGACAGCGAGATCATGGACGATCCCCCGTAGGAGATGAACGGTAGCGTCATGCCCTTGGCCGGCATCAGATGCAGGTTGACCGACATGTTGATGCAGCTCTGGATGCCGAACAGGATCACGAGGCCGGCCGCTGCGAACCGGCAGAACGGGTCGTCGTTGCGCGACGCCAGCAGCAGCCCGCGCAGCACCACGAAGGCGAAGAGGCCGGCGAGCGCCATGCAGAACAGGAGGCCGAACTCCTCGCCCGTGACCGCGAAGATGAAGTCCGTGTGGGCATCGGGCAGCACCCGCTTCACCGTACCTTCGCCAGGCCCCTTGCCGAGCCAGGAGCCCGACACGAAGCTCTCGACCGCCGTATCGACCTGGAACGTGTCGGTGGCGCCAGGGCCGTTCGAGGGGTCGAGGAAGTGGAGGATGCGGTCGCGCACATGCGGCACGAGTTTGTAGGCGAGGAACACCGAGGACGCCCCGACCCCGCCGATCCCGGCGACCCAGAACCAATGCAGCCCGGCCATGAAGAAGAGCGCCGCCCAGACGAGCGAGATCAGCATCGTCTGACCGAAATCGGGCTGCAGGATCAGCGGCACGATGGTCAGCGGCAGCAGGAGAAGGGCCAGGATGTTGCCAGGCACGTCGCGGCGCCGCGCCCCCTCCGAGAAGGCCCAGGCCGCCAGGATCACGAACGCCGGCTTGATGAACTCCGAAGGCTGGATGCCGAAGATCCAGCGTTTGGCGCCCTTGACCTCGTGGCCGAAGACCAAGGCCGCGGCGATCAGCACCATTCCGCCGATGAAGACCACCAGGGCGGCGCGGCGCACGTCGCGCGGCGACAGGAAGGACGTCGCGAGAAGCAGGCACAGCGACGGCACCAGGAACATGACCTGGTGGTGGACGAAGTAGAACGTCGAAAGACCGAGCCGCTCGGCCACGGGCGGGCTGCCCGCCATGGTGAGCACGATCCCGAGCACCGCCAGGAGCCCGATGGCGGCCAGGAGCCAGCGGTCGATGGTCCACCACCAGTTGGCGAAGGTCGTGCGTTCGGCGCGCGAGATCATGGATGAGACTCCTCGGAAGGGGCCGCGTCGGGCGAAAGCGAGGCCACGAGGGCGCGGAAACGATCGCCCCGTACCTCGTAGTTCTTGAATTGGTCGAAGGAGGCGCAGGCCGGCGAGAGCAGCACGACCGGGGCCGGGCTCGGACTCCATTTCGCGTCGGCCGCCGCGGCCTTGACGGCTGCGTCGAGCGTCCCGCATCGCCGGTAGGGCACGCGCCCCTCGAGCGTGTCGGCGAACGCCGCCTCCGCGGCGCCGATCAGATAGGCCCGCTCGACCCGATCGAACAGCGGCGCCAGGGGCTCGATCCCGCCCGCCTTCGGCACGCCACCGACGATCCAGAACACACGAGCGAAGGAGAGCAGGGCTTTTTCGGCCGAATCGGCGTTGGTGGCCTTGGAATCGTTGATGAAGAGCGTGCCGTCGACGTGCCCGACCTCTTCCATCCGGTGGGCGAGACCCGGAAAGGTCGAGAGCCCGTGCTGGATCACATGGGCGTCCTTGCCGCGCAGGCCGAGGAGATCGGCCGCCGCCGCGGCGCAGCAGGCGTTCTGCCCGTTGTGCCGGCCGCGCAATGTCGCGATCCCGTCGAGGCCGCCCAGGATCCGGGGCGCGCCGTCGTAGGGCCGCAACAGGATGATGCCGGTCTCGCTGAGCGACACCCCGGTCGGCAGGTCCTGCTCGACCGAGACGGGATAGATCCGCCCGGCCGGGTGGCCCTGCCGGGCGTGCCGCCGCATCTCGCGCTCGACGGCGCGCTCGAAGACCCCGGCGCTCATGGCGTCGTCGACCCCGACCAGGGCCCATTCGGATCGCTCGATGAGCCGTTCCTTGACGGCGGCGTATTGCTCCAGGGTGCCGTGCCGATCGATGTGGTCGGGGCTGAGGTTCAGCAAGACGCCGATCGTTGGGGCGAGGCTCGGCGCGAGATCGATCTGATAGGACGAGACTTCGAGGACATGCAGCCGGCCGGACTTCGGAGGCTCCAGGGCCAGCACCGCCGTGCCGATGTTGCCGCCCATCTGCACATCCCGGCCGGCCGAGCCGAAGAGATGCGCCGTGAGTGCCGTCGTGGTCGATTTCCCGTTCGTGCCCGTGATGGCGACGAGCGGCGCCTCCCGCGCGACCGCGGCCCGCTCACGGCAGAAGAGCTCGATATCGCCGATGATCTCGACGCCGGCTGCCGTCGCGAGTTTCGCCGACCAATGCGGTTCGGGATGGGGGAGCGGCACGCCGGGGGTCAGCACCAGCGACGCGATCCCGGACCAATCGATGCCGCGAAGCTCCGCGACCTCGTGCCCCGCCGCGCGAGCCTCCTCTCGCGGCGGCTCGGCATCGTCCCAAACGATCACGCGTGCTCCCCCGGCCCTCAAGGCCTCGGCGGTCGCAAGCCCGGAACCGCCAAGCCCGAACAGGGCCAGCGTGCGTCCCTTGCAATGCGTGACCGGCGTCACCTCAGCGGACCTTCAGGGTCGAGAGGCCGAGCAGGGCCAGGATGAAGGAGATGATCCAGAAGCGCATCACGATTTGCGGTTCGGACCATCCGAGCTGCTCGAAATGGTGGTGGATCGGGGCCATGCGGAACACGCGCTTGCCCGTCAGCTTGAAGGACGCGACCTGGACGATCACGGACAGCGCCTCGATGACGAAGAGGCCGCCCACGATCAGGAGGACGATCTCGTGCTTGATGGCGACCGCCACGGTTCCGAGCAGGCCGCCGAGCGCCAGGGAGCCCGTGTCTCCCATGAAGATCTGGGCCGGCGGGGCGTTGAACCACAGGAAGCCGATTCCGGCTCCACCCACGGCCCCCGCCACGACCAGCAGCTCGCCGGTCTGCGGCACGTGGTTGATCCCGAGATAGGTGGCGTAGAGCAGGTTGCCGGTGAAGTAGGCGATGATGCCGAACGTCCCGGTCGCCACCATCACGGGCACGATCGCGAGCCCGTCGAGTCCATCGGTGAGGTTCACGGCATTGCCGAACCCGACCACGATGAAAGCGCCGAAGACGATGAAGAAGAGACCGAGGTCGAAGACGTAGCCGTTGATGAACGGCAGCGCGAGCCCGGTCGTGCTGGTGGGTCCCACCGCCATCATGGCCCAGCAGGCCACGGCCGCGATCAGCGCCTCGATGGCGAGCCGGGCTCGCCCCGAAAAGCCGGCGTGGCTCTGTCGCGTCACCTTGAGATAGTCGTCGTAGAAGCCGATCATGCCGAAGCCGAGCGTGACGAGCAGCGTGATCCAGACATAGGGGCTGCGCAGGTTGGCCCAGAGCAAGGTCGAGACCAAGAGCCCCGACAGGATCATCAGGCCGCCCATCGTGGGCGTGCCCTTCTTGGTGAGGAGATGGGACTGGGGGCCGTCGAGCCGGATCGGCTGCCCCTTGCCCTGCTTCAGCCGCAGCGCCGCGATGATGGACGGACCGAAGAAGAACACGAACAGTGCCGCCGTCGCGGTCGCCCCGATGGTCCGGAACGTCAGGTACCGGAACAGGTTCAGCGGGCTGAAGTAACCGGATAATTCGGTGAGCCAGGTGAGCATTGGGGTCCTTAACGGTCCGCGGGGGCCGACACCGCCGGAGCGGAACGGACCGGCGCGTGTACCGCGAGATCGAGCATCGGGAGCGCGGGCCGGGGGTCCGGCGCGCCACCGAAGCGGTCCTTCAGGGCGGCGACGACAGGGCCCATGCGGCTCCCGTTCGAGCCTTTCACCATGACGACGTCACCGGCCCGGACGGTATCCGCGAGGGGCTTCTCGATAACGGGAGCCGTCTCGCCCCACAACCCTTGCAGGCCCGAGGGTAGGCTTTCGAAGAGGCCGCGGCACAGGGGGCCAGCCGCGAACACGAGGTCGACCGCGTTCGACAGGATGTCGCCGTGGAGGCCCTCATGCAGCGCCGCGGCGTCCGGGCCGAGTTCGCGCATATCGCCCAACACCGCGATCCGCCGGCCGGTGCCCGTCGGCGTGGTGGCGCCGAGCAGCGCGAGCGCCGCTCGCATGGACGTCGGGTTGGCGTTGTAGCTCTCGTCGATGAGGGTGAACGGCCCATCGGGTGTCTGCAGGGTCGAACGGGCGCCTCGGCCCTGTCCGGCGGTGAACCGCGCAAGGGTCGCCGCAGCGGCTTCGAGCTCGACCCCGGCGGCTCTGGCGGCCAGCAGGACCGCCATCGCATTCAAGGCGAGATGCCGGCCGGGCGCCGCGAGCCGGAGGTCGAGACGCTGGCCGAGGATCGTGGCCGAAATCTCCGAGCCCTCCGGCGTCATGGCGAAGCCGTCGAGCCTGGCGTCGGCGTCCTCGTGTTCGCCGAAGGTGAGGATATGGCCGGCCGGCGAGGCCTCCGCCCGGTGCCACAGGCGGTCGTAGGTTGGGATGTCGCGGTTGATGATGGCGACGCCACCACGTACCAGCCCGGTGAAGATCTCGCCTTTGGCGTCGGCGATCTCACCGACGGAGGCGAAGTTTTCGAGGTGGACGGCGGCAACGTTCGTCACGATGGCGATCTGCGGGTGGACCTGGGCCACGAGGGGCTCGATCTCGCCCGCGTGGTTCATGCCGATCTCGAAGATGCCGAACCGCGTGTCCGCCGGCATGCGGGCCAGGGTCAAGGGTACGCCCCAATGGTTGTTGTAGGACGCGACCGAGGCATGGGTCGCCCCTTCGTCCGCCAGCACGAGGCGAAGCGCCTCCTTGGTGCTGGTCTTGCCGACGGAACCCGTGACCGCGAGGATCAGGGCCTCGGACCTCTCGCGCGCCGCTCCACCCAGCCGTTCCAGGCCCCGTTGCACGTCGTCGACCACGTAGAGACACGGCAGGCCATGGAGTGCCACGGCATGAGCCTCGTCGACCACCGCCGCGGCTGCGCCGGCCTCGAAGGCGGCACGAACGAAATCGTGCCCGTCGCTGTTCTCGCCGCGGATCGCGAAGAAGAGATTGCCGCCCTTGAGCGTGCGCGTGTCGATCGAGATGCCGGTGATGCCGCGGGGTGGCGTGCCGCTCACCCTGGCATTCAGCGTTGCGACGAGGCTGAGCCCGGACCAGAGTCGTTCGTCGTTCATGCGGGCATACCCTCGAGTGCGGCCGCCACGGCGTCGGCGTCCGAGAAGGGCAGGACCTCGTGTCCCACCGTCTGTCCCGTCTCGTGCCCCTTGCCGGCCACCACCAGGACGTCGCCGGCTTGAAGCATGCCCACCGCCCGGGCGATAGCCTCGGCACGATCGCCGATCTCCATGGCGTCCGACGCGCCGGATAGGCCGGCCATGATGGCGGCCCGGATCGCGGCCGGTGGCTCGGAGCGCGGGTTGTCGTCCGTCACGATCACCCGATCCGCCAGCCGGGCCGCGATCTCGCCCATGAGAGGGCGTTTGCCGGGATCGCGGTCGCCGCCACAGCCGAAGGCGACGATCAGCTTTCCGGTCGCATAGGGCCGCAGCGTCGCGAGCACGTTCTGCAGCGCGTCGGGTTTGTGGGCATAGTCGACAAAGATCGGGGCACCTCGCCGCGTGCCGACCCGTTCGAGGCGCCCGGGCGCGCCGACGAGATGTTCCAATGCCTCGAAGGCGACGTCGGCCGGCGTGCCGGTCACGATGCAGAGGCCGGCCGCCACGAGAGCGTTGCTGACCTGGAACAACCCCGCGAGCGGCAGGCGGACGTCGTCGCCGCGCCCGGCGTGGTGGAGCGCGAGGCGGGTCGCATAGCCGTCGGGTTCGGCCTTTCGGATCTCGATCCCCGTCCCGCGGCGGCCGATCGTCGTGACCGCGAGGCCGCGAGCCCGCGCGGCGGCGCAGACCCGGTCCGCGACATCGCTGTCGGCATCGATGACGGCAGGCTGTCCCGGGACCAGGAGGTCCTCGAACAGGCGCAGCTTGGCCGCGAGGTAATGTTCGGTGGTTGGGTGGTAGTCGAGGTGATCGCGCGACAGGTTGGTGAAGGCCGCTCCCGCGAGCCTCACGCCATCGAGTCGATGCTGGTCGAGCCCATGGGACGAAGCCTCGAGCACCAGGTGCGTGACGGCACGGCGGGCGAGATCGTCGAGGCTCCGGTGCAACGCGATCGGATCCGGCGTGGTGAGCGAGCCATAGACGGCTCCTTCCGGGGCTACGATCCCGAGCGTGCCGAGCGACGCGGCCCTCCGGCCGGACGCCGTCCAGATCTGCCGGACGAAAGCCGCCACCGAGGTCTTGCCGCTCGTTCCGGTCACGGCCACGGTGGTTTCCGGCTGGCCCGGGTAGAAGTGCCGCGCCGCCGCCGAAAGGCTCCGGCGCAGGTTCGGCACCACGACCGATGCCGCGCCCCCGATGTCTCCGCCGGGCGCACGCTCGGACACGACCGCGACCGCTCCGGCCGCGACCGCATCGGCCGCGAAGGCGAGGCCGTCCGACCGGGTGCCGGGCACGGCGAAGAACGCGAAGCCCGGGGCCGCCGCGCGGCTGTCCGTCGCGAGCCCCGCGATGGGAATCGCGCTCCGTGGCATCGCCAAGCCGAGATCCGGGAGGAGCTCCCCCAGGGTCATCGCAGCGCCGTCTCCATGCCGATCCCGAGCTTCGCCACGAACGGGAACGGCGCGGTCGGCAAGTTCAGGTTGGGCGGCAGGTTGAGCAAGGGTGCCACACGTTCCATGACCTTGCTGCACACTTCCCCCGCGTTCCAGGCCGCCGTATGATACCCAAAGGTTCCCTCCACGGCCTGGGGGTCCTCCATCATCACGAAGAACAGGTACTTGGGCTTGTCGGCCGGCACGATCGACATGAACGTCGCGTTGACCCGGTCCTTGGCGTAGTGGCCATGAATGAGCTTGTCGGCCGTGCCGGTCTTGCCGCCGGCGAAGTAGCCCGGGATGTCGATCTTCTTGGCCGAGCCCAGCGTGGCATTGACGCGCATCAGGTACCGCAAGCTCTCCGAGGTCTCCGGCCTGACGACGCGCTGGCTCTCGTCGCGGACATCCGCCGTGTCCCGCTTGAGGAAGGTCGGCTTGATCATGAAGCCGCCGTTCGCCAGGGCTCCGACCGCCATCATGGCCTGGAGCGGGGCCACATTGAGGCCCTGGCCGAACGCGATCGTGATGGTGTTGAGCTCGCTCCAATGCGCCGGAATCAGCGGGGCCGCATTTTCGGGCAGCTCCGTTTGCAGCCGGGTGAGCTGGCCCATCTTGCGCAGGAACGCCTTGTGACCTTCGACGCCCACCATCATGGCCATGCGGGCCGTGCCGATGTTGGACGAGTGGACGAACACTTCGGGAACCGTCAGCATCCGATGCGTGGCGTGGAAGTCATGAATGGTGAAGCGGCCGTAGCGCAGGTTTTCGCGCGCGTCGACCTGGCTCCTCAAGGTCACCTTGTTGGCTTCGAGCGCCATGGCGATCGAGATGGCCTTGAAGGTCGAGCCCATCTCGTAGACGCCGACGTTGAGCCGGTTGATATGCTGCGGGTCGAGGGCATCGACGGGGTTGTTGGGATCATAGTCGGGAAGCGACGCATAGGCGATGATCTCACCCGTGTTCACGTCCATGATGGCGGCCGAGCCGGCCTGCGCCTTGAAATGCTCGATCCCCTTGGCCAGTTCGTCGCGCACCGCGAACGTGGCTTTCTCGTCGATCGAGAGCGCGATCGGCTTCAGGTCCTGCGGCGTGATGTCGAAACCCGCACCCTTGAGGTCGCCGAGGCCCTGGTTGTCGACCCATTTCTCGATGCCCGCGATGCCCTGGTTGTCGGTGTTGGTGAAGCCGAGCACGTGGGCCGCCACCGGCCCGTTCGGGTAGATGCGCTTGTTCTCGGGCAGGAAGCCCACGCCGGGGAGGCCGAGCCTGTAGACTTCCTCCTGCTGCTTTTGCGTGACGCCGCGCTTGACCCAGACGAAGCCCTTGCGCGACCCGAGGCGGGTTCGCAGGTCGGTGGCATCGACGTCCGGCAGCACCGCGGTAAGGAGCTCCACCGCTTCGTCCTTGTCGATGATGCGGCGCGGCTCGGCGAAGACCGACATCGTCTTGATGTCGGTCGCCATGACCTCGCCATTGCGGTCGAGAAGGTCCGGCCGGGCGCCCGAAACGGCGTCCGAGGCCGCGGCCTTGAGGCCCGCAGGGGGCTCCTTCGACAAGCCCAGCATGATGAGCTTGCCGTCGATGAGCCCGTAGACGCACAGGAACGCCAAGCCGATCAGCCGCAGGCGGTGGCCGCTCTTGTCGAGCCGCGTGCGGAAGACGCCGGCGATGGCGCGCCGGACGCGGGCCGTCCGGCCCGGGGCCGCATGGGGGTCGGAACTGCCGGTCATGCGAACGCTACCTCGTGGAGCCCGGCGTCGCGGCGCTGCCGGACGCGTGCTTGTCGGCCGGTGTCGCGGTCGGTTCGGAAAGGCCGAGCGACTCGAGTTTCCGGCCGATCGAATCGACCTTGGGCGGTGGGTCGGGCAGGGCGGACGCGTCGACGATCTGGTCTAGCGACAGGCGCTGCAGGTTCAGACCCTTGGTGGACAGCGCCGCCAGACGGTCGGGACGGGTCAGGATCGCCCATTCGGCGCGGAGCCGCTCGATCCCATCCTGTTCTGCCGCGATCAGGTGGCGCGTCTTCAGGATCTGCTCCGCGTAGAGGATCGTCTCGTATTTGATCGAATAGGCGAAGACGGCCGAGCCGATCAGCGCGGCTACCGCCACGACGTTCAAGAGCCTCAACATGGTTCAGGCTCCCGTCCGGGGCATCAGGACGACCGAAGCCCGCGTTCGGGCGTCGGGTGCCCGCGCGGGAGCTTCGGTGCGGCGGCCGAAGCGCAGCTTGGCCGAACGTGCCCGCGGGTTCGCGGCGATCTCGTCGGCCCCCGGCACGACGGGTTGCTTGCCGGCCGAGGCGAAGGTCGGGGCAGGGCGGTTGATCTCGCCGGGCGAGTGGCGCGAGCCGGCATCGGCGCGACCGGACCGGCCCTGGAAGAACCGCTTGACGATCCGGTCCTCGAGCGAATGGAACGTGACGACCGCGAGAGTGCCGCCGGGCGCGAGGTGCCGCTCCGCGGCTTCGAGAGCATCGTGCAACTCGCCCAGTTCGTCGTTGACCGCGATCCGCAGGGCCTGGAAGGAGCGGGTGGCCGGATGGATGTCGCCCGGCTTGCCCGGCATGATCCTGGCGATCATCTCGGCCAAGGCTCTTGTCGAAGTGAAGGGATTGGTCTTGCGGTCGAGCGCGATCGCGCGGGCGATCCGTCGCGACGCGCGTTCCTCACCGTAGTGGTAGAGGATGTCGGCGAGGTCCTCTTCGCTGGCGCCGTTGACGATGTCGGCTGCGCTGCGGCCTTCGCGGCTCATGCGCATGTCGAGCGGGCCATCGAAGCGGAACGAGAAGCCCCGCTCGGCCTCGTCGAACTGCATGGAAGACACCCCGATATCGAGCACGACGCCGTCGAGCGGCGGGAGTGACAAACGGTCGACGACGGCATCGAGCGTGCCGAATCGGGCTTCGACCAGCGTGAGCCGCGTGTCGCCGGCGATGCCGGCAAGGCCGGCCGCGATGGCCGTCGGGTCGCGGTCGAGCGCCACGACCTGGGTGCCTGGGGTGGCAAGGATCGACGACGTATAACCGCCCGCCCCGAAGGTGCCGTCGACGTAGAGGCCGCCGGGTCGGACCGCCAGGGCCGTTATGGCCTCCGCACGGAGCACGGGATGGTGTCGAACCGGTCCGCCAGCGGCGAGGTGACCCCCCGCGCCGCGATCCGACATCAGTCCCGTGCTCCAGGAGGCTGCGGGGCCGCCGGGGCCGCCGCATGTCCGGAACTGAGCTGCTTTCGGTGGTCGCGCACTCGGCGTCTGGCCTCTTCCAAATGCGCGCGAAACCGGCTCGGCTCCCAGATCTGGAACTTGTGCCCTTCGCCCACGAAGGTCGCCTCGGTGGTAATCGAGGTCTGGGCCTTCATGGTTTCGGTCAGGCTGACACGCCCTTCCCCATCGACCTTCAGCACTTCGCTTTCCCCGTAGAGCGTGGCCGCATAGGCGTCCCGCTCTTCCGAATAAGGCGATAGGGGCGCTAGAAGCGCGTCGATCTCCGCCAAGAGGGCGTGGCCGCCGCAATCCAGCGCTTCCGCATAGAGCGAGGGGTAGACGTACAACCCTTCGAAGCCGTCCCGCGCCAGTACCGCCCGGAAGGGCGCCGGAATCGACACGCGACCCTTGGCATCCAGCCGATTGGTAAAGTGCGAGACGAAGCGGTCCAAAAGTCCCCCTGTCCCGGTGAAGGCCGTTCCACTCGCGTCTCGCGGCTGGCAACGCATGCTCCAGACGAAGGGGAGCGCCTGCGTTCTTGCCTCGGACACATACTCTGAACGGGATGACTTGGGATAGCATGGGACACCATGGGCGTCAATGTCGGCTCCGTGCGCGCAAGCCGCGGAGCCAAGCTGCAATAGGCGCTCTTTAAGGTTAAGAAGGCGTTTCGAACCGCAGCTTCGAGTAGTCGACCGAACCCGTCTTCACGGGACAACGGTCTGAGCATGTCCGCGGCAACGCCGGGCATGAAAAGGCTTGGCTAGAGCTCTGGCTCACAGCAAGACGGCCGAATGGTCCGGCACGGAACCGTCCGGACCGCAGAGAGTGCCTCGACTCGCGCGCGGGTGTCCCAACACGCGTCAGCCTGCGTCGGGCGATTGTCCACAGCTGCGCAGAGGGTCGGCGTCCGGCGCAGACCGCCGTCGCCTTCTCCGTCACGGGAAGGCGCGGCCGGCCAGCGGGTGGTGGGGCGGCGTCCCATGCCGAACGGCCAGTTCCAGACCGGCCCAAGCGTCGGGCTTGGAGGAGTGCCAGCCGGCCTATAAGCCGGGTTCTGTAGGGCGCGAGAGGCCTGAACCTCCGCACGTGACGACCATTCCTCTAGCGCGACCGTTGCCGGCCGCTTCGAGCGATCAACCCGGGCGACAGCCCGGAGACGGGTTGGGCAGCCCGTTGTCTGGACCGCCCCGTCGCCCCTATTCGATCTTGCTCCCGGTGGGGCTTGCCGTGCCGCCGACGTTACCGCCGTCGCGGTGCGCTCTTACCGCACCCTTTCACCCTGACCCGGTGCATCGGCGGTCCGGAATGACCCGGACAGCCGCGCCGGGCGGTTTGCTTTCTGTGGCGCTATCCCTGGGGTCACCCCCGCCGGGCGTTATCCGGCACCGTATCTCCGTGGAGCCCGGACTTTCCTCCCCGCTTGCGCGCGACGGTCGTCCGGCCGACTGGCGTCGTCTGCGTAGCTTCTACGACAACCGGACGCAACCATGCATCGACGGCCGTGGCCCGTCATCGCAGGTCCACAGTCCCGACGTCGCCTGCTTTGGCAGGCTTCCCGGTCGTCAGGGCCTTGAGATAACCGAACGCGTACACGACGGCGCTCGTCGGCGTGTCCCAATATTCGGCCGCCTCGGCATGCACGCGGATCGCCACCACATTGGGATCGGATGGGCCGCCGGGGAACCACGCCCGATAGATCTCGTTCCAGAGTTCGGTGACCTTGGCGCGGTCCGAAACGATCTCGCTACGGCCCGTGATGGAGACGAAATGCTGTTTCTTCGGGTCGGCGAAGCTCAGCAGGGTCTTGGGGTCGGCCTTTAGTTCCTCGACCTTCCTGGAGTCTGCCTTGGTGAAGAACCACAGGTCGCCGTCCGGCTCGACGCTTCGATACGCCATGGGGCGGGCATGCAACGCCGCTCCGTCGCTCCCCCGCGTCGTGAACACGGCGTAATCGATGCCCGCAATGATCTCGGCGACCTTCCGCTTGGCGGTTTCGTCGTTCTGCTGACCCATGTCGCTTCCCTCAAGACTTCAGGGATGGCGCCCCGCCGCCTGGACGAACGTACTCGGGGGGCTGGAGTTCAGCGGCCGGGGCGGGGCCGAATGGCGCAGACGGTCAGGGGCGCTGCGGCCCGCAGAGCTGGCGACCATCGGGTCCGGTGCGCGCCACGATCCCGCCCCAGGGTGTGACGATGTATTGGCAGCCCGTGCCGGCATCGGTCTCGACCAGGAGACCAGAGGTCCGGGTCTGTGGGTCGACCTTGGCGCGAAACGGCGGGGTGCCGGCGGCGAAAGCCCCGACCAGCCACGATGCTACGCCAGCGATCATGATCAGACACATCGCGGAGAGGAGGCGCTTGCGTGGCGTCATCGGGTGCGTTTCACGAGGTCCACCAAGGTTGTGACGTTGGATGTGGTCTTCCGCGCGCTTTCCGACGGCGATCAAGGTGGCGGGGAGGCGGCACCTCTCCGCCCGTGCCGATCAGCGCAGGTCGAAAGAAGATGGGATCTGAGCAAGAGGGAACCAGGACTTCCGACGATCTGCCAACTCTTGCGGCTGGGGGCTGGCCTAGGTCCGGACCTGGTCGCTTCTACCAACCCATGGTACCCGGTCCGCCTTTGAACGGCCCGACGACTCTCGCAGTCACCCAGCCGCCATAGAAGCCGCCGGGTTGCGGTGCGGCCCGCTCCTCGCCGACGAAACATCCCTCCATCGGGGCGGCATAGAACGCGACGTGGCGGGCCAGGCGTTCGAAGGGTGCCCAGGGTGCGAGGTAAGCCCAGGCGGCGCGGGATGCGCGGGAGCCACCGAGCACGATATCATAATAGACCGCGGGACCTTTCCACTCGCAAGTCGAGCCTCCTCCGGCCGGCACCAGCGCACCGTCCGCGATATCGCCGGGGGGCACGTAGTACGTCGGCGGATGGCTGGTCTCCAGAACGCGGAACGCGGAGGTCGTGTCGGCCAGAACCTGTCCGCCGAAGAGGATGCGGATCCTCTCCGTGACACCTTCCAGGCGGGGCGGGCGCGGGTAGTCCCACACGCTTTCCTGCCCGGGGCCGGGCTCGATGGGCTTGGGTCGCATGCGGATCCTTGTTCTCCCGCCGTGCCGGGCGGGTCTTGCGGCGCGATCGGCTTCGGAGCCGGACCGCGCTCGAGGCGCATCAGCTCTCGATTGCCTTCGGGCGCAAGCTCTTCTAAACCGCCCTCCTCGCGGAAGACCCAACGACATCTCGCGAGCGTCACCGTGCGCAGGAGCTCGGATCGGTCGTTGTCGAAGGGTTCGCGTGACCAAGGGCCACAGTATCGAAGGCGCTCTCGACGCCGTCCTGACCCGTCTCGGCGCCGTCCCGTTCCTCGTTCTCGTCGCGTTGGTCCTGCTGCTTCCGGGCTTCTTCACCCTGCCGCCGATGGACCGAGACGAGCCACGCTTCGCCCAAGCCTCGAAGCAGATGCTCGAAACCTCGGATTTCGTCGCCATCCGGTTCGGGGACGAGGCGCGCAACAAGAAGCCGGTCGGGATCCATTGGCTTCAGGCGGCCGCCGTCGGGACCGCGGAACTGCTCCACGTTCCCGATGCGCCCCGATCCATCTGGCTCTACCGCGTCCCGTCGCTGCTGGGCGCCGTTCTCGCGGTACTGCTGACCTACTGGGCCGCCCTCCCGCTGGTCGAGCGGCGCAGCGCAGTCTTGGCCGCGGTCCTGCTCGCGGCGACGCCGCTTCTCGGCGTCGAGGCGCGTCTCGCCACGACCGACGCGGTTCTGGCCGCGACCGTGACGGCCGCCATGGGGGCGCTGGTCCGGGTCTATCTCGCCGACGAGGCCACGCGCCGACGCCTGTTCGGGAATGCGATCGTATTCTGGGCGGCCCTGGGGATCGGGATCCTGATCAAGGGTCCCATCAACCCTCTCATCCCGAGCCTCGCTGCCGTCGTCCTGTCGTTGCGGCAACGTTCGGCGCAGTGGCTGCGCGGGCTGAGGCCTCTGCCCGGCCTCGTTCTGTGCCTCCTCGTCGTCCTGCCCTGGTTCGTCCTGATCCTGCTCAAGACGAACGGGTCCTTCTTCACCGACGCGGTCGGCCACGACTTCCTCGGCAAGGTCGCGGGCGGTCAGGAGATGCACGGCGCGCCGCCCGGCTTCTACCTCGCGACCTTCTGGCTCACGGCTTGGCCTTTCGCCCCCTTCGTGCTCCTGGCGGTCCCGAGCCTGTGGCGGAACCGGCGCGACCCGAAGATGGGCTTCCTTCTCGCATGGTGCGTCCCGTTCTGGCTGATCCTCGAAGGGGTGGTGACGAAACTCGTCCATTATGCCCTGCCGCTCTATCCCGCGCTGGCGATCCTGGCCGTGCTCGGCATCGAGCGCGCCGCAGCGGCGAGCCGGACCTATCGGCCGGCGAGCGGCTGGACGCTGTTCCTTCTCCTGGGCTTTGTCCCGATGGTGGTCCTCGCGCTCGTCTTCGGCGGGCAGGATCGGCTCTGGGCCCTCGATCCGTTGCAGGTCGGCATCGCGGTGCTCGCCATGGCGGCCTCGGTCTGGCTCGCCTGGCAGGCAAGGCGCGTTCTCCTGGACCAGCGGCCCAGGGCCGCCATGCTCTTCGCGGCAATGGCGGCCGTACCTCTCTACCTTTTCGTCTACGGTTGGCTCCTGCTCCCGAGCGTGGCGCCGAGTCTCGCGGTTTCGCCGCGCCTCGTTCAGCAAGCCGAAGCGGACCTCGGACCAGGCTGTCCCCATCCCGCCTATGCGACGGTAGGGAGCCGGGAGCCTTCCCTGATGTTCGCGACCGACGAGAAACTGCTGATGACCGACCCGCTCGGCGCCGCCCGCTTCCTCGGCGATAGCCCCTGCAGGGTGGCTTTCGTCGAAGCCCGCGAGGAACAGGCTTTCAGGGCCGCGCTCGCGCCCGCGGCCGTTGTCCACCTCGGTTCCCGGGTCACGGGGATCGCGGTGAACGGAGGCCGCAAGCTCGACATCGGCGTCTACATACGGCAATGAACCCCACCATGATGCGCTCCCTTGCGAGCCGGCAGGGGTCGGCCTACGGCACCGTTGCGGTGTTGCTCCTGGCTTTCGTCATCGCGGGACTGGCCGACCCGGAGGTCGCCGGCAAGGTCATGCAGGAACCTCGCGACCTCCTCGAGACCAGCGTCTTCCTTAGCCAATTCGGTCTGTCGGGCTATATGCTGGTCCTCTCCGCCACCTTGGCCTTCATCGGCATCGCGGTACTCCGAAGGGCCGAAAGCCCGGGGATGGCGTCGCGGGCGAGGGTGCTGGCCGAACGCGCGATCTTCTTCTTCGTCGCGATCGCCGCGTCCGGCATCACTTGCCAGGCCATCAAACACCTTCTCGGGCGGGCCCGACCGAGACTGATGAACCAGTTCGGCGCCTATCATTTCGTCGGGCCGAGCTTCCGGTCCGGCATCGACAGTTTCCCGTCCGGCCATACCACGACGGTCTTCGCGGCCGCCATGGTGTTCAGCCTGTTCAAACCGTCCTGGAGGGCGGGATTCTTCGCCGTCGCGGCGGCGATCGGCCTCGCCCGCATTTCGGCCGGCGCCCATTATCCAAGCGATGTCCTGGCCGGGGCCACGCTCGGAACCACGATGGCTTCTTTTCTGGGCCGATCCTTTCAGGATCGCGGCCTCCTCTTCGGCACGGTCCGGCCCGCGAACCCGCAGGCGTTCGACAGGGCACCGGATCCGGCCATGACGAGGGTAGCGTCGTGACCGATCCTCACGTCACGATCGTCGTGCCCGTCCTCAACGAGGCCGGCAACATCGGACCGCTGGTGGACGAGATCGAACGTGCCCTGACGGGCGTCTGCGCCTTCGAGGTAATGGTGGTCGACGACGGATCGGATGATGGTTCAGGCGACGAGACGGCGGATCTGGCCGCGGCGCGGCCTTGGCTGCGACTGCTCAAGCACCAGATCACGAGCGGCAAGTCCGCGGCCATCAAGAGCGCGGTGTCGGTGTCGAGAGCGCCGCTCATCGTCACGCTCGATGGCGACGGGCAAAACAACCCGGCCTTCATCCCTGCCTTCCTGACCCGCATGGCAGAGGTCGGCGAGGGCTGTGGCCTCGTCCACGGACAGCGGCTCGGCCGCAAGGACACGGCGTTCAAGCGGCTGCAGTCACGCGTCGCCAATGCCGTTCGCCGCACCATCCTGCGGGACGGGACACGCGACACGGGTTGCGGCTTCACCTGTATTCGCCGCCATGTCTATCTCGACCTCCCGTTCTTCGACGCCCTGCACCGCTTCCTCCCCGCCCTCGTGCGGCGGGACGGTTACACGATCGCCCACGTCGACGTCGTCGATCGGCCGCGGCAGAAAGGCGTCTCGAAATACGGGTTCTTCGACAGGCTCGGCGCCGGCATCGTCGACCTGATGGGGGTCGGCTGGTTGTTGGCCCGGCGCAGGCGGGTGCCGAATGTCCAAGAGGTCAAGCCCCGTGTTCTATAGCCTTCCGCACGACATCGGCGTCTACCTCTACGACGTCTTCGTCGGCCGCTTCGACCTCTGGGTCGGCTTCGGCGTCGTGGCCCAGATGATGTTCGCCGGCCGCTTCCTCGTGCAATGGATCGAGAGCGAGCGCGCCGGCCGCAGCGTCATTCCGATCTCGTTCTGGATCCTGTCCATCGTCGGCGGCGGCATGACCTTGATCTATGGCCTCGTGCGCCACGACGCGATCATCATCCTGGGCCAGATCCTGTCGAACGTCATCTACGTGAGGAACCTCGTACTCATCGCCAAGAACAAGCGATCCCCCGGGCCGAATAACGGCTGAGATCGACGGCGCAGGAGTTGACGCGCTCCACCCACGCGCCTCGTCCGGGGCGGAGCCGGCTTGGGGCTCCGGCACGCAGAGCGTGTCGGAGAAGCCGGCGGAGAGCCGCCGCGAAACGCGGTCGTGTCGAAAAGCCTGCCCAGACCTTTCGAAGAAACGCTCCAGAGCTCTCGCGGCCGGGCCTGCGTGCTTCGACTCGGCCCTGCGGGCCGGCTCGGCATGAAGATCGATCAGAACCATCTGCCGCGGGTACGAAGCCTTTCGCCTTGCAACCTGTTCAAACAGTGGCGCGCAGGCGGGCGAAACCGCGATCGAGATCGGCCTTGAGATCCTCGACGTCCTCGAACCCGATGTTCAGCCGGATGGCCGGGCCGCCGGGGTTCCAGGTCGTGGCCGTGCGATAGGCCGTGCAGTCGAAGGGGATCGCGAGACTCTCGTAGCCGCCCCACGACGCTCCGATGCCGAAGAGTTCGAGCCCGTTCAGCATCGCCGAAACCGCAGGCTTCGAGGCCGGCTTGAGGATTACCGAGAACAGGCCCGACGACCCCAGGAAGTCGCGTTTCCAGATCGCGTGCCCGTCGTGGTCCGGCAGCGCCGGATGAAGCACACGCAGCACCTCGGGACGATCGGTGAGCCACAGGGCCATCGCGAGGGCCTGGCGTTCGGCCTCCTTCAGGCGCAGCTCCATGGTGCGCAGGCCTCGCAGGGCCAGGAACACGTCTTCCGGCCCCGCGCACATGGCAAAGTCCCTGAACGTGTCCTTGAGCGCCGGCCAGTAGCGCTCATTGGCGCTCGTCAGGCCGAGGAGAAGGTCGGAGTGACCCGACAGGTACTTCGTGCCGGCCTCGATCGCGATGTCCACGCCGCGCGCGTGCGGCGGGAAAAACAGCGGCGTCGCCCAGGTATTGTCCATGACGACACAGATGTCGCGGGCATGCGCGGCCGAAGCGATCGCCGGGATGTCCTGCATCTCGAAGCTCTGCGACCCCGGGGCTTCGACCACCACCGCCCGGGTCCTGGCCGTGAACAGGGCCTCTATGCCTTCGCCGATCATGGGATCGTAGTAGCGGGTCGTGACCCCGAAGCGCGCCAGAACCTGGTCGGAGAAGCGGCGCGTCGGCGCGTAGGCGGAGTCGGTGACCAGGAGTTCGTCCCCGGCTTTCAGGACCGAGAGTAGCGCGATCGTCACGGCGGCGAGGCCGGACGGGGTCAGGACGGTGCCGGCCGCGCCCGCGAGTTCGGTCCAGGCCGTTTCGAGCGCCGTCGTGGTCGGAGTTCCGAGCGTGCCGTAGACGTAGCGGTTCCGCCGGCCTTCGAAGTCCTCAACCGTCTCGGAGAGCACGGTCGACCCACGGTAGATTGGGGTATTGATGAATCCGAACTGTTCGAACGGCTCCCGCCCGGCATGGACGAGGCGGGTACGCGACCCAAGGGTTGCACGCGTTTCTGAGGAGATTTTGGTCATAACCACCCGATTTGTTGCTGCTTTCACGGTCAAACTGTACGCCCACTCGGCACACGGCAGAGAACTACAGATGAACCAGACTGTAAGCCTTGACCCGTCTCAAGAAAGCGTTGTGTGATGCCCAAGGTTGATGCAATGCCGGGGCCGAGCCGCGAGCGGTCGCCGACCGGTGAAACTGCAGATTGGGGATGAAATGAAACTGGCGATCAAGGTCATGGCGGGCTGCGTATCCGTCTGTGCTCTCGGGGCGATGGCGACCGCGGCGGCCGCCGGTACGCTCGACACGGTCAAGGGCAAAGGCATGCTCACCTGCGGCGTCAGCACCGGTGTCGCGGGATACAGCCTGCCCGACGACAAAGGCCAGTGGACGGGCCTCGACGTCGACGTCTGCCGCGCCGTCGCGACGGCTGTGTTCGGCGATGCCACCAAGGTGAAGTTCGTGGCGCTCGACGCCAAGAACCGGTTTACGGCCCTCCAGTCCGGCGAGATCGACATGCTGTCTCGCGAGACGACGTGGACCTCGTCGCGCGAAAGCACGCTCGGCTTCGTTTTCGGCCCGGTGGTCTTCTATGACGGTCAGGGCTTCATGGTGAAGAAGAAGCTGAACGTCTCGTCGGCCAAGGACCTCAACGGTGCCTCGATCTGCGTGCAGCAAGGCACGACGACCGAGTTGAACCTCGCCGATTACTTCCGAACCAACAACATGAAGTACGAGCCGGTGGCGTTCCAGAGCGTCGATGAAACCATCAAGGCCTATGATTCCGGCCGCTGCGACGCCTTCACGGACGATACGTCTGGGCTTTATGCGGAGCGCGTGCGGCTGTCGAACCCGGACGACAACGTCATCCTCCCCGAGGTGATCTCGAAGGAGCCCCTGGCCCCGGTGGTGCGGCAGGGCGACGACCAATGGTTCGACGTCTTGCGCTGGTCCGTTTATTCGATGATCAACGCCGAAGAACTCGGGGTCACCTCGAAGAACGTCGACGACATGAAGAAGTCCGACAACCCCAACATCAAGCGTATGCTCGGGACCGAGGGCGACCAGGGCAAGGCGCTCGGGTTGTCGAACGAGTGGGCCTACAACATCATCAAGCAACTCGGCAATTATGGCGAGATGTTCGACCGCAACGTCGGCGAGGGCTCGCCCCTGAAGATCAAGCGCGGCCTGAACGCGCTGTGGAACAAGGGCGGCATCCAGTACGCCCCGCCCATTCGCTGAGGCTACGTCCGAGATCGCCGCTTCGATGCACCGCTTCGCCTTCGTGCGATCAGTAGGGGCTTCGAGGCGGTTTCGGCCCAAGAAATCTCACATCGTTCGGACTGGTCCATCGCTTGCACAGGTGAATCTTGCAGGTGACCTGGACCCAACTTTCGAAGGCTGATCACGGATGACGGTGCGAACGGCAGACCAGAAGCCTCCGTCAGGTGGCTTCAACATCTACGATCCAAAGGTTCGGGGCATCTTATACCAGGCCTTGCTGATCGCTGTACTGGTCTACCTCGTCTACATGGCCGCCCACTACGCCGTGGACAACATGGCGCGGCAAAATATTCCGCTGAATTTCGACTTTCTGAGCCAGACGGCCGGTTTCGAAATCAACCAGACGCTGGTGCCTTACTCTGCCGTTTCGAGTTACGGCCGTGCTTTTCTGGTCGGGTTGCTGAATACACTGCTGGTAAGCGCTGTTGGGATCGTCTTTGCAACGATCATTGGCTTCGTCGTTGCGGTCTTGCGGTTGTCGCAGAACTGGATCGTTTCCCGGATCGCGACCGTATACGTCGAATTGTTCCGCAACATCCCGCTCCTGCTGCAACTGGTCTTCTGGTACAATGTCGTCCTGAAGTCTTTGCCGGCACCGCGGCAATCGCTGTCCGTCTTCGGTCTCGCATTTCTCAATACGCGCGGCATCATCCTGCCCCGCCCCGTCTTCGCCGATGGGGCGGGGATCGTGGGGCTTGCCCTCCCGGCCGGGCTCGTCCTGGCTTTCGGCTACCGCGCCGTTGCGAAGCGTCGGCAGGCCGCAACGGGCCAGCAATCGCCGGTTGGCTTCGTGGCTCTCGGCTTGATCGTCGGGTTGCCGCTCCTCGCCTACCTGATCCTCGGGCGCCCCATCACCTTCGATGTGCCTCAGCTCAAGGGTTTCAACTTCGTCGGTGGCGCGCCGGTGTTCCCGGAGTTCGCGGCTCTTCTGCTGGGCTTGTCGATCTACACCGGTGCCTTCATTTCGGAGATCGTTCGCTCCGGTATCCTGGCCGTGGGCCGTGGGCAGCATGAGGCCGCGGGCGCGCTCGGCATCCGGTCGAATGTGACGATGCGGCTCGTCGTCATCCCGCAGTCGATGCGGGTTGTGATCCCGCCGCTGACCAATCAATACTTGAACCTTATCAAGAATTCGTCGTTGGCCGTCTTCATCGGCTATCCCGAACTCGTACAGGTCTTTGCCGGTACGGTGTTGAACCAGACAGGTGCGGCCATCCAGTGCATGGCCATCACCATGGCGGTCTACCTCGTGATTTCTCTGGTCACCTCCGCCGCCATGAACGCCTTCAACCGCCGCGTCGCCCTGGTCGAAAGGTGATCCGATGACCGACGCCACCTATTCCGGACAAAGTTTCCTTCGTACCCAGGCGACGCCGTCCGAACCGCCGCCGGCGCTCGCCGTCGGCCCTGTCGCCTGGGCGCGCAAGAACCTCTTTTCATCCCCCGGCTCCGCGGCGCTGACGATCCTCGCCGTCCTGTTCCTCGCCTGGGTGCTGCCGGGCCTCGTCAGGTTCCTCGTGACCGACGCGATCTGGCATGCATCGAACGCTGAGCCCTGCCGTGCCAACCAGGATGGAGCCTGCTGGCCGTTCATCTATTACAAGTTCGACTACTTTCGCTTCGGGGCCTACCCGGACCCCGAGCGATGGCGTGTGAACGTCGTCGAGAGCCTCGGCGCGGTGCTGATCGTCTGGCTTCTCTGGAGACGCGTCCCGAAGAAGGGTATCGCGGCGGGCCTGTTCTTCGTCGCCTTTCCGATCGTCGCCTACTTTCTGCTCCATGGCGCGACCTGGTTGGGCCTGCCGGTGGTCGACACGAACCTTTGGGGCGGGGTCCTGATCACGCTCCTCGTTTCGCTGGTCGGCATCGTGTTCTCGCTGCCGCTCGGCGTCCTGCTGGCGCTCGGCCGGAGGTCGACGCTGCCCATCGTTCGCACGCTGTCGACGGCCTTCATCGAGATCGTGCGCGGGGTCCCCTTCATCACCGTGCTGTTCATGGCGAATTTCATGCTGCCGCTGTTCCTCCCCCCGGGATGGACGCCGGACCGGCTGCTTCGCCCCCTTGTCGGCACGGCGCTGTTCGCCGCCGCCTACATGGCCGAGGTGGTGCGCGGCGGGCTGCAGGCGATGCCGAAGGGCCAGTTCGAGGGCGCAGCCGCCATGGGCCTCGGCTACTGGCAGACCATGCGGCTCATCATCCTGCCGCAGGCTCTGACGCTGGTCATCCCAAGCATCGTGTCGAGCTTCATCAGCCTGTTCAAGGACACGACGCTCGTCGCGATCGTCGGGATCTTCGATCTGCTGCGCACGATCGAGACGGCTTACAACGATCCGAACTGGATTTCACCCACGACCGCGGCCACGGGCTTCATCGCGGCGGCAGCCTTCTTCTGGGTCTTCTGCTTCGGCATGTCGCGCTATGCCATGGCCATGGAGCGCCGCTTGCGCGCCGGGCGCCGTCACTGATCAACAAGGGAATCCTCTCATGAGCGCACTGCCCACCACGCCGTCGGCCCGCTACGACGGGGATTATGCGGTCGATCTTCTCGGCGTCCACAAGTGGTACGGCGCCTTCCACGTGCTCCGGGACGTCAACCTTCATGTCCGCCGCGGGGAGAAGATCGTGATCTGCGGCCCTTCGGGTTCCGGCAAATCGACGATGATCCGCT
>CAXUOD010000010.1:0-48085 GCA_964252585.1 uncultured Lichenihabitans sp.
GGTGAACGATTGGATCTCGGTGGCCGGCCGACCGAAGGCGGCGCCGGGCTGGCGCCCCGAGGTCGTGGCTCGCCGGCTCCTCGCCTGGCTCAGCCAATCGCCACTGATCCTCGATGGCGCGGATGCTGCGTTCTATCGCAGGTTCATGCGCAGCCTCGCGCGCCAGACCGACTTCCTCAAGGCTTGCCTCGATCGCGATCTCGACGGCAGCGCGAGGCTCGTGGCCATCGTGGCGCTTGCGGAAGTGGCGCTTTGCGCCGAAGGCCTGCCCCGGTTGCTGCGTCGGGCGTCGCGATTGCTCGCCGATGAACTCGGACGCCAGATTCTCGCCGACGGTGGCCACGTCGGCCGGAACCCCGGCCTCATCCTGGACCTGCTGCTGGACCTCCTGCCGCTTCGCCAGTCCTATGCGGCCCGGGGTGTGGCGGTCCCGCCCGCTCTGCTCAACGCCATCGATCGCATGATGCCGATGGTGAGGGCCTTCCGGCTCGGCGACGGCTCGTTGGCCGCTTTCAACGGCATGGGGGTGACGCGGCCCGACATGCTGGCGACTGTTCTGGCCTATGACGACGCCCGCGGGCTGCCTCTCGAGAACGCGCCCTATTCGGGTTACCAGCGCCTCGAAGCCGGCGGGGTCGTTCTCGTGGTCGACGCGGGCGGGCCGCCGCCGCCCGCCTTCGCCCGAACCGCTCACGCCGGGACACTGGCCTTCGAACTGTCGGTCGGTTCGCACAGGATGGTCCTGAACTGTGGGGCCGCACCCCCGGGCCAGCCGGCGGCGCTCGCGGCATCCCGAGCCACGGCCGCGCATTCGACCCTGGTCCTGGCCGACGCATCGTCCGGGCGCTTCGTGGCCGGCGGCCGGCTCGGCGGGATGCTCTATGCCGGGCCGCGCAGCGTGACGGTCAGCCGGACCGACCTTCCCGACCACCTCCTCCTCGACCTGTCGCACGATGGCTACGCGCGCCGCTTCGGCTATGTCCACCACCGCCGCCTGGGCCTCGCCATCGCGGGCCATCACGTGGCGGGGGAAGACCGCCTGGTCCCGGTGAACGCTGGCCGCAGGAAGCGGCAGCGCCTGCCTTTCGCGGTCCGCTTCCATCTCCACCACGCCCTGCGGGCGGCCGCCTCGGCGGAGGGAACCGCGGTGCGGATCGCCTTTCCGAGCGGCGAAACCTGGCTCTTCGAAGCCCACGGGATGCCGGTTTCGATCGAAGAAAGCATCTTCTTCGCCAACGCCGAAGGTCCGCGCCGCATCGATCAGATCGTCGTTCACGGCCACGTCCCGGACGTCTCAGCGGTGACGTGGTCGTTCTCCAGGGAGGTTTCGGCCGGGCAGGAGGCCTGACGCGCGCCCCGTGCCTTCGGCCGCGGTGTGTCGACCAAGTTCCGGCCGTCTCGGTCGGCGCGGCTATCGCGGCACCGTCGAGGCGTGGTAATCGCGCCCGGATCTTCGATTTTCGGGACTCTGACCAGCATGGCAAGCGACCTGCGCCGCATCGAACGCGCGCTACTCTCGGTTTCGGACAAGACCGGGCTGGCGGACTTCGCGCGATACCTGCACGGTCGGGGGGTTGCGCTGATCTCGACGGGTGGGACGCGCGACGCCCTGGCGGCGGCGGGCCTGCCCGTCACGGAAGTCGCCGACCTGACCGGTTTTCCCGAACTGATGGACGGTCGGCTGAAGACGCTTCACCCGTTGGTCCATGGCGGGCTCCTCGCGATCCGGGAGAACCCGAGCCACGAGGCCGCCATGCTGGCCCACAACATCCTTCCGATCGACCTCCTGGTGGTGAACCTCTACCCGTTCGAGGCCACGGTGGCGCGCGGCGGGTCTCCGGAAGACTGCATCGAGAATATCGACATCGGCGGACCCGCCATGATCCGGGGCGCGGCCAAGAACCATGGCGATGTGGCCGTGGTGGTGGACGTCGGCGATTACGACGCCCTCCGGACCGAAATGGAACGCCGCGATGGGCGGACCGGTCTCGTGTTTCGGCGCGCGCTGGCCCAGAAGGCCTTTGCCCGCACGGCCGCCTACGATGCGCTCATCGCGAACCACCTCGCCGATGTCGCCTTCGACGGGACGCCTCGGTATCGCGCGCTTGGCGGAACGCTGGCCGAACCGCTGCGCTACGGCGAGAACCCTCACCAGTCCGCGGCCTTCTATCGAAGCCTCGATCCTCGGCCCGGCGTCGGAACGGCCCGCCTCATGCAGGGCAAGGCCCTCTCTTTCAACAATATCGGCGATGCCGACGCGGCCTTCGAACTCGTGGCCGAGTTCGATCCGGCCGGCTCGGCGGCCGTGGCGATCATCAAACACGCCAACCCTTGCGGGGTCGGGACCGGCGGAGATCTGGCCGAGGCCTATCGTCGGGCCTTGCGGTGCGATCCCGTCTCGGCTTTCGGTGGCGTCGTCGCCTGCAACGGGCGCATCGACCGTGAACTCGCGACGGAACTCGCCAAGATCTTCACCGAAGCCATCATCGCTCCCGAGGCGGACGACGCAGCCCTCGAGATCCTGGCCGCGAAAAAGAACCTGCGTCTCCTTTTGACGGGCCGATTGCCCGACCGCCGGTCGCCCGGCACCGTTTGGCGAAGCGTCGCCGGCGGCTTCCTCGTGCAGGATCGGGACAGCGCGACGGTGGACGACGTCGACCTCAAGGTCGTGACGAAGCGAGCCCCCACGAGCGTGGAACTCGACGATCTCCGGTTCGGCTTCAGGGTCGTCAAGCACGTGCGCTCGAATGCCATCGTGTTGGCCAAGGCCGGTGCGACCGTCGGCATCGGAGCCGGGCAGATGAGCCGCGTGGACTCCGTCCGCACGGCCGTTTGGAAGGCCGAAGAGGCCGCCAAGGCGGCGGGCGAGCCAGGTTCCTTGGCGCCGGGGTCGGTTCTCGCGTCCGACGCGTTCTTTCCCTTCGCCGACGGGCTGGAAGCCGCCGTCGCGGCCGGCGTCACGGCGGTGATCCAGCCCGGCGGTTCGCTCCGCGATGCCGAGGTCGTCGCTGCGGCCGATGCGGCGGGCATCGCCATGGTGTTCACCGGTACACGGCACTTCAAACATTGATGGTCGCGGTCGAGGCCCGGTCTGGCCGAAGCCGCGGCGTGAGGACGGCGGCCCGCGTGCTGTTCTGGCTCGTGCTGCTCTTCATCGCCTGCGTGACCCTGTCGCCGATCGAGTTTCGGCCCGAGACGGGGTTGCCGCCGTCCGTGGAGCGCCTCGTCGCGTTTGTGGTTCTCGGCGCACTGGCGATGGCGGCCTATCCCCGGCACCGCCTCCGCTGGTTCTGGTCGTTGATCCTGACGGCGGCTCTGCTCGAAGCAGGCCAACATCTCGTTGCCGGACGGCATGGCCGAATGATCGATTTCGACGTCAAGGCTGTCGGAACTCTGGTGGGATGTTGCGCGGTACTCGCGGTCGAGCGTCTCGGCCGCAACTTCGGGACGAGGCGTCAGGCTTAGCTGCGATGCTCGATCGCCGTCGGGCCTCGTCTCCTCCGGAGTACGGGCCGGCGCCCCTACATGTGCTGGCCGCCGTTGATCGAGAGGGTCGAGCCGGTCACGAAGGAGGCATCGTCCGATGCCAGATAGGCCACGGCCTTGCCGATCTCCTCGGGAAGCCCGAGCCGGCCGACCGGGATCTGCGGCAGGATCTTGGCTTTGAGCACCTCCGGCGCGATCGCCTGGACCATCTCGGTCCCGATATAGCCGGGGCAGATGGCGTTAACCGTGATGCCCTTGTTGGCGCTCTCCTGCGCCAGAGCCTTGACGAAGCCGATGTCGCCCGCTTTCGCGGCCGAGTAGTTCACCTGGCCCATCTGACCCTTCTGTCCGTTGATCGACGAGATCACGATGACGCGGCCCCAGGAGCGCGCCCGCATGCCGTCGATCACGGGCCGGGTCATGTTGAATAAGGAATCGAGGTTCGTGGTGAGGACCGCGCGCCATTGCTGCTGGGTCATCTTGTGGAAGAAGCCGTCGCGCGTGATGCCGGCATTGTTGACCAGGATGTCGATGGGCCCGAGGTCCGCCTCGACCTGCCTCACGCCTTCCGCGCAGGCTTCGAAGTCGCCCACATCCCATTTGAAAGTCGGGATGCCGGTCTCGGTCCTGAAGTCCGAGGCCGCTTCGTCGTTGCCGGCGTAATTCGCCGCGACCTTGACTCCAGCCTCGCGAAGCGCCCTCGAGATCGCGCCCCCGATACCGCGCGTGCCACCCGTGACCAATGCGATGCGTGCCATTCGATCCTCCCCGTCGCGAAGTCTTAACCGACTTCCAATCTGCTCACGGCCGGAGAGGTTCTATCAGTCCATTTCCCATCGAGCAAAAAACGCAATGCAGCATAGAGCCACGTTATTGTGGTTGCGCCGCAATACATCAACAGCGGCAGCGCTCAGCGCCAGCGGTCAGCGGCCGCGTGGTCGGACGCCTTCGCGGCGACCCAACCCCCATGCTGCTCCGAAGCCCGACGGTGGTTCCGCTTCCAGAACGGCGCGTGCGTCTTCAGGTAATCCATGAGGAAATCGGCGGCCGCGAAAGCGGCGGCGCGATGCACCGAGGCCGTCGCCACGAAGACGATGTTCTGCCCGGGTTCGATGAGGCCGTAGCGGTGGATCACTCGGCAACCCTGCAGGGGCCAGCGACCCTCGGCCTCCGACGCGACCCGTCCGATCTCCGCCTCGGCCATACCGGGGTAGTGTTCGATCTCGAGCGCTTCGAGGGTCCCGCCGTCGTCGCGGCAGAAGCCCGAGAAGGTCACGACGGCGCCGATATCCGTGCGGCCCATCACCAAAGAAGCGATTTCCTGTGCCGCGTCGAAATCCTCCGCCTGGACCGAGATGCGGGCCACCTCAGCCGCCCGTCATGGGGGGAAAGAACGCGATCTCGCCGGCTCCCGAAAACTCCGTGTCATGCTTGGCATGGACGCGATCGATCGCCGTGCGGATGACGGTCGGGTTCTCGAACGCGTAGGCGTAGCCTTCACCACGCCCGGCCAGCCAGCCCATGAGCTGGCCGAGGGTGCGGACCTCGGGCGGCGGGGAGAGGTCTTCTTCGGCGGTCCCGATCCGTTCGCGCACCCAGGCGAAATACAGCGCTTTCAAATCTCACTCCGCGATCGGCCGGAACCCGGCCTTCATATAGTCCCACCCGGTGTAGAGCGTCAGGACGGCCGCGACCCAGAGAAGCACCAAGCCGATGTCGACGGTGCCGGGAATGAGCGTCTCGCCGGCCGGCCCTGCGATCAGGAAACCGATAGCGACGAGCTGGAGGGTGGTCTTCCATTTGGCCACCGTGCTGACCGGTACCGAAACCCGAAGTTCGGCCAGGAACTCGCGCAGGCCCGAGACCAGGATCTCGCGGCAGAGGATCACGATCGCGGCCCAGATCGAGTAGCCGGTGATCGATTTGTCCGCCACCAGCATCAGGAGCGACGCCGCGACGAGCAGCTTGTCGGCGATCGGGTCGAGCATGCGGCCGAGCGACGACTGCTGCTGCCACACGCGGGCCAGGTAGCCGTCGAAGAAATCCGTGATCCCGGCGATGACGAAGACCGCCAGGGCTAGCCACCGCATTGCGAACTCGTCCGGCGCGAACAGGCACGCCGCCACGAACGGCACCGCCACCATGCGGCCGTACGTCAGAAGGTTCGGCAACTGCCATTGCCGTTCGCGTTCGATGGTCGACAGGGCCATGCCCGAGAGGGAGCATGAGCGGGGGTTCGACGTCAAGCACCCGGTCGGGCGCTGGAGCCCATGCCCTCGAGCCAGCTCCGCCTCTCCAGGCTTCGTCAGTTCCCTTTCTCGTTGAAATGATCATGGATGCGTTTTGCCGTCGCGGCATTGACTCCCGGGACTTTCTCGAGGTCGCCGAGCGTGGCGCGCGAGATCGCCTTCGCGGTGCCGAATGCGTGCAGCAATGCGCGCTTGCGTGCCGGGCCGATGCCCGAGACTTCGTCGAGGGGCGAGCGCGTGATGTCCTTCTTGCGTCGGGCCCGATGCGTTCCGATCGCGAAGCGATGGGCTTCGTCCCTGAGCCTTTGGACGAAATACAGGGCGGGGTCGCGTTCGTGCAGCTTGAAGGGCTCCCGCCCCGCCGCGAAGAAGGTTTCGCGGCCGGCATTGCGCTCCGGGCCTTTGGCGATGCCGACCAGCGCAACGCCATTGGGCACCGCGCCCGGCCCGAACGCCATGGGAACCCCGAGTTCCGCCATGATGTCGCGCACGGCATCGAGCTGGCCCTTGCCGCCGTCGATCAGCAGGAGATCGGGCCAGGGGGAGCCATCGTCGAAATCCGCCGCGCCGGAGGCATCGTCGCTCACGTCGGCGTCCTCGGCACCGGAGTCCGATATCGCGAGGTCCAGCGCCTCGGGCGGGACGTCGGACTCCGCGAACGCCTCTTCCCGCACCACGCCGTCGTCCGCCGATCCGGGCAGCGTCGGTTCATCGTCTGCGGACGCCCCCAGCAGTGCATCGTCTGCCGAAGCGGCCGCCAGCGCGTCGTCGACGGCCGCACCGCGCGACTCGCGCAAGAGCCGCGCGAAGCGCCGGCGCAGCATCTGGCGCATCATGCCGTAGTCGTCGCCCGGCGTGACGTCCTTCATGTTGAAGGTGCGGTACTGTGTCTTGAGGAAGCCCGACGGACCCGCCACGATCATGGCACCGACCGCGTTGGTCCCCATGATGTGCGAGTTGTCGTAGACCTCGACCCGGCGCAGCACGCGGTCGATGCCGAACGCCGCCGCCAACCCGGCCAGCAGCTTCTCCTGGCTTGCGGTTTCGGCGAGCTTGCGGGCCAGGGCCTGTTTGCCGTTGGCCGCGGCACCCTCGACGAGGTCCCGCTTCTCGCCCCGTTGCGGAACCGCCAGCTCGACCGCATGGCCGCACCGTTCCGCCAAGGCTTGCGACAGGATGGCGCGGTTCTCGACCTCGTGCGACAGGAGCACCAGCCGGGGCGGCGGCTTGTCGACGTAGAATTGTACAAGGAAACTGTCCAGAACCTCGTTGGCCGACAGGCTGCGGTCGGCGCGCGGGTAGTAGGTGCGGTTGCCCCAGTTCTGGAAGGTGCGGAAGAAGAACACCTCGATCGCGAATTGCCCGGCCTCCTGCACCACCGCGAACACGTCAGCCTCCTCGACGTTCTTCGGGTTGATACCCTGTTCGCCCTGCACGGCCGAGAGCGCCGCGATGCGGTCGCGCAGTCTCGCTGCGCGTTCGAACTCCATCACGTCGGCGGCCTGCATCATCTCGCCCGCCAGCCTGTCGCGGACGGCGCGGCTCTTGCCGGCCAGAAAATCCCGCGCTTCGCCGACGAGCTCTCCGTAAGCCTCCTGGCTCACTTCGCCCGTGCAGGGCCCCGAGCATCGCTTGATCTGGAACAGGAGGCAGGGCCGGGTGCGGTTGTCGTAGTAGCTGTCCGAACACGACCTCAGCAGGAAAGCGCGCTGCAAGGCGTTAAGCGTCCGGTTCACGGCCCAGACGCTGGCGAAAGGGCCGTAGTAATCACCTCTGCGGTTGCGCGCTCCACGGTGTTTGGTGATCTGCGGCGCCTTGGGGTCGGCCGTCACGAGGATGTAGGGGAACGACTTGTCGTCCCGCATCACGACGTTGAACCGCGGGCGCATCTGCTTGATGTAGTTGGCTTCGAGCAGCAGCGCCTCGGTTTCGGTCGCGGTCGACACGAAGACCATGGAATGCGTGAGCGAGATCATCTGGGCGATGCGCCGCGAGTGGCCGGTCGCCCGGATATAGCTCGCGACGCGACGCTTCAGGCTCCTGGCCTTGCCGACGTAGAGGACCTCCCCGTCTTCGGCCAGCATGCGGTAGACGCCGGGACCCAGCGGCAGGGTCGCCCAGTGACGGCGGATGGCCGCCGCACCTTGGCGCACGGAAGCAGGAGCCGCGCTGTCGTCGCCGAGGCCGAGTTCGATGCCTGAATCGGCTTCGTCGACATCCTCGTGATCCAGCGGATCCTCGTCGGGTGCGACATGCCGGTCCGATGCGTCTTGGTCGGGTCGAGATCGGGCGCGCGTCATGGCGCCTATCTAATCCCGGATGGCTCCGGCGGGAAGATCGCTGGCCCGGCGCGAAGGTCCGCGTCGCGAGGACGCCACCGTCCAAGCACGCGCGGCTTGCCGCGACTTCAGAACATCGCTACCTCGATCCGGGCACCCGGCAGCGCTAGCGCTGCGGTATCGGGAATCATTGGCCGCTGTCGGTCTCATCCTGCATCCGGTCCCAGCCCCGGCATGCGTCAGCCGGAGTACGGCATGGTCCCCATGAACCGACGTGTCATCGTGGCCGGCATCGCGGCCGGGTTGGCCGAGGCGCTTGCTACACCGCTCCTCGCGCAAACCGCCGGAGAACCGCCCGTGAACCACTTCGGCTTCGAGGACGTGCTGAAGCGGGCGCGCGAACTCGGGACGGCGCCCTTCGAGGCCAACCCACCGCCTCTGCCGGAACCTTTGGCCAAACTCGATTTCGACGCCTGGCGCGACATCCGGTTCCGTCGCGAAAAGGCGCTGCTCGGGACGGAAGGCGGCCCGTTCCGCCTCGAGATGTTCCATCTCGGCCACCTCTATCCCCAGCCGGTCACGGTCAACATCATCCGGGAGGGCATCGCGACGCCCGTGCCCTATGCGGCGAGCCTGTTCGACTACGGCCGCAACGTCATCGAAAAGCCGCTGCCGTTGAACCTCGGCTTCGCAGGCTTCCGGCTGCTCTACCCCTTGAATCGACCCGACGTGCTCGACGAAGTCGCGGCCTTCCTCGGAGCCAGCTATTTCCGCTTCCTCGGCCGCAAGCAGCGCTACGGGATCTCGGCCCGCGGCCTCGCGGTCGGGGCCGGGACGCCGGGCGAGGAGTTCCCGTTCTTTCGGGAGTTCTGGATCGAGACGCCGGGTCCCGCGGCCGAGCGGGTGACGATCTACGGCCTGCTGGACGGCGCCTCCGTCACGGGCGCCTACCGGATCGACCTCTATCCCGCGGCCGAAAGCGTCATGGAGGTCTCGGCGACGCTGTTTCCGCGGCACGCCGGCTTCAAGCTCGGGCTCGCGCCTTTGACCTCCATGTTCTTCACGAGCCAGAACGACCGCCGCTTCTCGGACGATTTCCGGCCGGAACTGCATGACTCGGATGGCCTGCTGATCCATTCGGCGACCGGCGAGTGGATCTGGCGGCCGCTGCGCAACCCGCTGGAGCCCGAAGTCTCGGCCTTTCTCGACAAGGGGATCCAGGGCTTCGGCCTGATGCAGCGAGACCGGGTGTTCGAGGACTACCAGGACCTCGACCTCGCCTACGAACTGCGCCCGAGCTACTGGATCGAGCCCAAGGGCAACTGGGGCGAGGGTCGGGTGGAGCTCGTCGAGTTGCCGACCCAGGACGAGACCAACGACAATATCGTGGCGTCCTGGGTGCCCAACGAGCCTGTCGAGGCGGGGAAGTCCATTCCCCTGGCCTATACCATCACGGCAAGCCTGATGCCGTCGCGCCTGTCGCCAGGCGGCCGCGTGCTGAAGACCTACCAGACCCAGGCCCGCGCCCTCGGGTCGAAAGAGGTGGCACAGCCGGGGTCGCGCCGTTTCATCATCGATTTCTCGGGCGGCGACCTCGCCTACTACGCCTCGGATCCCTCGCTTGTCGAAGTCGTCCCCACTTCGACCAATGGCAAGATCACCCGGTCGTTCCTGGTCCCGAACCCGCATATCAACGGGTTCCGGGCGGCGATCGACGTGGCCTTGCCGCCCGGTCAGACGACCGACCTGCGCGCCTTTCTGAAATCCGGCAACCGCGCCCTGACCGAGACCTGGACGTTCCCCTGGAAGGCGCCGTGAGTGAAACCACCCCCGTGTCGTCCCGGACGAGCGCCGCGGGCGCGATGATTCGACATCTCAGCCGCTCCACCCGTCCGCATCCTTGAGACGGGTGGTTCCCTTCAGCCCGGCTCCTCGCCGAGGTCGAGCGAAGCGCCGGCCGCACTGCCGGCCTCGACATCTCGGCACCTTTACCCGTCCGCATCCTGAGCAGGCCCGAAGGGCCGTGTCGAAGGACGCAGGCACTCGGTGCGACCGCGCGCCGGTGGTGCGTCCTTCGACACGGGTCCTGCGGACCCGGCTCAGGATGACGAGGAAAGGAGAAAACGTCGCCGTGGGCCGCCGTCGGTCCGAGACGGGTGGTTCCCTTCAGCCCGGCTCCTCGCCGAGGTCGAGCGAAGCGCCGGCCGCACTGCCGGCCTCGAAGGCGCCCGGCGCCACCATGCGACGGGACGCGCGAGACCGCCGCAGGCCGAGGCCGAGCTTGGCAAAGGCCTCGTCCACCACGGAGGATTTCGCCACCGCGAGGTCTCGCCCGGTGCGGCGATGCCGCGCATCGCGGGCCTCCTTCATGGCGTGCAGCTTGTCGGCGATCGACGTCACCATGCCGAACGCGAAGGAGCTGTTGACGAGGTGGCGTTCCTTGTGATGGAAGCGAAGGTAGTCGCGGCTCGTCTTGTAGCGCCCGAGGTCGGAGCGGACGGCCGTGTCGATGACCTCCGCGAGGTCCCGCGCCGCCGCGATATCCTCCGGCATGCCGTAGAACACGAAGCTGATCGCTCCCGCGGGGTCTTTTTCGCGCCAGACCATGCAGTCGCAAAAATGCGCGATCGCGGCCACGCAGGCATCGAGGGGGATGCGCTTGTTGCGGCGGGTCTCGAAGACGAGCCGCTCGCACGGCGAGGCCCGCATCTCGACGTCGCTCATCGACAGCGCATGGCGGTCGAGCAGTTCCGCCACCTTCGCGGCGGCCGACAAGGCCTCCTCTTCGGTGCAGCCGTTGAGGATGGTCTTGGCCCGCAATGCCGCGATGCGGTCCATCACCTTCTCGCGTTCCGTCGCCATCGTCTGCTCCGCAGATCCAGGCCAAACGTGCCGGATCGGCAGGGATGGAGCACAGCCCATGACGGATGTCACCCGTGCTCCGCGCCAACCGACGTCGCTTGCCTGCGATTGCAAAGTGAGGGACCCTCTGTCTTGAGGGCGGTTCGGGGTGAGACGGCCGGAGGCATGGTGCCTGTCGCGGCTGGTAGGCATCGAAAGGCTCGAGCGTGGCGCGGATCGTGGTCATCGGCAATGCGGGAGGCGGCAAGTCGACCCTTTCCCGCGCCATCGCGTCGGCACGGCACCTGCCGCATCACGAGGTGGATCGCTGGCTATGGCGGCCCGGTTGGCAGCCCACCCCCAAGCTCAGCTACGACGCCGACCACGCCAAGGCGATTGCGGGCGATGCCTGGGTGATCGACGGGTTGGGCCGGCAGGAGTCGATCGCACCGCGCTTCGCGCGCGCCACCGCCATCGTGCTGGTCGACATGCCGCTCTGGACCCACTACTGGCTCGCGGCCGAACGGCAGATCGCCTGGGCCAAGGGCGAGGTCCGGCAGCCGCCGGGCGCGATCGACACCATGCCGCCGACCGAAGCCCTGTTCAGGACCATGTGGGAGGTCGATCAGGGCTGGATGCCCATGGTTCGGGAACTCTGCCGGCGCTCCGAGAGGAGCGGCGCGACGCTGTATCGGTTGGGAACGATCGCGGCGCTGAACGGCTTTGCCGACCATTTCGCCCAGCACCATCCGCCGACGCCCGCGTTTCGCCCCGCCGGAGCGCATTGAGCCTGGAATGCAACAGCGGAGATTCCTCACCCATCCTCATCGACCCACTCGGGCGTTGACCTTGGGTTCAGCCATAGCTCGGAGATCGACGACCGGGGAGGTGCCCTGGATCGCCCTTCGACACGACCGCGTTCCGCGGCCGGGTCAGGACCAGGCCCGTTATCCTAACTGGCCGTTGCTGTAAGGCCCATGCCGCTACCTTCGAACCGCGCAGGGGAGTGTCCCGACGATAGGATGCATTCCCTGCGCCGCCCGCCTGTGGCATGGGAAGGCATGGCCGCCCTCGACCCTTCGCAGATGCGCGCCGCGAGCGCCGACCATCCGGTTCAGCTGGTGCTGGCCGGCCCCGGCGCCGGCAAGACCGCGACCCTGGTGGCTCGGTTCCGGCATCTCGTCGACACGGGTACCGCGCCGCGTCACATCATGGCCGTGACCTTCACAAAAAAGGCCGCCGAGGAGATGCGCGGCCGTATCGCCGGCGCGCTCGACCTCGACTCCGGCCATGACCTCCGGGTCTACACCTTTCACGGCCTGGCGCTGCGCTGCCTGCAGCGAAACCCCCATCTGGCGGGGCTGCCGGAACGGATCGAGGTGTGGAGCAGCCAGCAGCAGCGCGCGGTCTTCTCAAGCCGCCGCATGTTCTGGAACGATGAAGGCGACATCCTCGACATCATCGCGGGCGCAAAGGAGCAACTGCTCGATGCGGCGAGTTTCGCGAAGCGCCTCGCCGGCGACGACGAGGTCGGCCGCCGCGCCGCCGACTTCTTCAAGGTCTACGAGGCTGCGCTGCAGCAGGCCGGTGCGATCGACTTCGCCGACATGGTGCCGCTCCTGCTCCGCGCCATGGCGGACCACCCGGATTACGGCCGCTCCATCGCGGCCAATGTCAGGCACCTCCTGGTCGACGAATTTCAGGACATCAACCTCGGGCAGCACCGGCTCATCGAACACTTTCGCGGCGGCGGCGTGCATCTCTGGGCCGTCGGCGACGACGACCAGACGCTGTTCACCTTCCGGGCCGCAGACGTCCGTTACACGCTCGACTTCCAGCAGCGCAACCGCGACGCCGTGCTCCATCTCCTCGACCGCAACTACCGCTCGTCGCCCGAGATCGTGGCGGGGGCCAAGCGGCTGATCGCCCGCAACGCCGCGCGCTTCGCCAAGGACTACGCACCGGCCCATGAAGCCCCGGGAACGCTGGCGATCCGCGCCTATTCCACGGCCGACATCGAGGTCAGGCAGGTGACGCGCGCCATCGCGAGGCTGATCCGCGACGGGCTCGCGGCCGATCGCATTGCGGTGCTCTACCGGGCCGGCAGTACCGGCCTCGGCTTCCAGGGCGGGCTTGAAGCGCTCGGCATCCCGTTCGACGTGCGGGGCGGCGCCGACCTCTGGCAGAGCGCTGCCGCGAAGCTGTTCCTGGGCTCGCTGTTCTACCTTCTCGACGAGGACGATCACCGCGCCATCGAGCGGATGGGCTCGGGCAAGCGTGGCGAGACCGCGCGGCGGAAGCTCGACCGGCTCCCCGAAGCGGCGCGCCGCGACTTCGCGATCGCCTGCCGGCACGTCCGTCGCGTCGTATCCGACATCCTGCCCAAGACCGCGGCCGAGCGGGAGCAGCGCGACTGGGCCGGGCTCTGCGACGCCATCGGGGCGCTGGCGGCCGGCTGCACCTCGCTCGACGACCTCCTCGGCCGGATCGCCGAGCAGTCGCGGGCCCTGCGCAGGCCGGCCGAAGACGCCGTGGCGCTCTCGACCATCCACTCGGCCAAGGGGCTCGAGTGGGAGGCCGTCTTCGTGGTCGGCCTCGAAGAAGGCTTGATGCCGTCGGCCGGGACCGAGATCGAGGAGGAGCGTCGCGTCGCCTATGTGGGGGTGACGCGGGCCAAGCGGATCCTCGGCCTGACCTTTGCGGCCGAACGCGGTGGCCGGACGGCGCTGCCATCCCGCTTCATCGCGGAGTTCGCCGGCGACAGCATCGCGGCGCCCGTGGCCAGTCCCGTTGCCGACGACGCCCTGCCGCTCGGACCACCCTTCGGACCTCTCGTCCTTGTGGCCCCGGCTCGGACGGTCGCCCGCGACCGCGGCGGCCCGAAAAGAAAGCCGGAACGGCGGTCGACGCTGCGGGATCGCGGTTCCGAAGCGCTGCCGCCGTACTCGCCCGATCCGGAGGCGGCAGCCGCGCAATGGACGGCGCGGGACGATGTTAAACTGCAGGCGAGCTTCGCCGTGGCGCACGACCTCGACGAGATCTGCGCCGCCACCGGCAAGCCCGCCGAAGCCGTACTGAACCGGCTGGCCCGCCTGAAGCTCGTGCCTTCGAAGGCCGCGGCCCGGACCCGCTTGGGGGGAGGCTATTAGGGCGGACACGGCCACGACCGGCCGATCCGCTTCCAGTAGAGCAGCGTTCCGGTCAATCCGCCGTGTGGTTTCAACGCGTAATCCGGGATCTCTCCGGCGCGCGTGTATCCCAATCCTTCGTAGAGGCCCGCCGCGCCGCCATCCGTCGCCGTGTCGAGGACGAGGAGGCTGCGGTGGCGTCGCACGGCCTCGTCCTCCGCGGCCCGCATCAGCGCCGCCGCGAGGCCGCGGCCGCGGTGGCTCGAGCGCGTCATCAGCTTGGCGATCTCGGCCCGGTGCGGCTGGTTCGGTGGACAATCGAGCAGCAACGTCACGGTCGCGGCCAGGATGTCGCCGTCCCAGGCTCCCAGCACGACGCGCTCGCCGCGCTTGGCCGCCGCCAGCGCCGCGTCCCAGAACGCGTCGGCGGCCTCGGGTTCGAGCGGATGCATGAAGCTCACCGAACCGCCGTTCGCCACGACCTCGACGAGGATCTCTCGCAGCTGTTGCCGGATGTCCGGCGTGGCCTTCGCGGGTCGGATGTCGATCTCGGGCATGGTGGCTAACTCCGGGCCAGGACCACGACGTAGGAACAGGGCGCGTCTGTCGCGTTGGCCAAGGTCACGTCGGACGGCGGACCGAAACCCAGGCAATCGCCAGGGCCTAGGACGTGGCGTTCGCCGCCTTCCAGGATCACGAGTTCGCCGGTCCTGACCCAAAGGGCCTGACGGATCCGCGCGTAAGACGACGCCGGCAGGACCACCTCACGGCCGGCCGGGAGCTCGACATCGACGATCTCGACGGGATGGTCCGTTTGGGCGAAGACCTGCCGGCGCAAATAGCCTGTCTCCGGGTCCCGCCAGACCGGGCGATCGACGGACCGCCAGACCGGATGACCGCCTGGATGCCCCTCGGCGCGTAGGAGAAGCCCCGCCAGGGTCAGATCGAAGGCCCCGGCCAATCGGACCAGGGTCACGGCGGTAGGACTCGCCTCTTCACGCTCGACCTTGCTGATCATGGCCTTGGAGACACCCGACCGGGCCGCCAGTTCGGCGAGCGACCAGTCCCGCTGTTCGCGTTCGAGCCGCAACCGAAGCGCGATGCGGGCTCGGGTTTCGTCTACTATAGTGGACATACGCTTTTATAGCCGAGTCCGTCGGCTGCGCCAGAGGCAAAACGAGTTTTCGTGACGGCAGGCGACGGCCGTGGCCGGCAGGCCTGATCGCGCGGCCTCGACATCGGCCCGCCGCTGCGGTTAAGAGGGCGCAACAGACCGGCCTCGCCCGGCGGAGAAGATCCCATCATGTTCGACATGCGCAAGCTCGGCCGTACCGGCCTCGAGGTCACGTCCCTGTGCCTCGGCACGATGACCTGGGGGCAGCAGAATTCCGAGGCCGAGGGCCACGCGCAGCTGGATCTCGCGACGGACCGCGGCATCAATTTCATCGACACGGCCGAGATGTACTCGATCCCGCCGAGGGCCGAGACGCAGGGCTCGACAGAGCGGATCATCGGCACGTGGCTCAAGGCCCGTGGCGGCCGCGACAAACTCGTCATCGCCTCGAAGGTGAGCGGACGGTCGTCCTCAGCCTGGCTCCGGCCCGACGGCAGGGGCGCACGCCTCGACGAGGCCAATATCCACTACGCGGTCGACCAATCGCTGAAGCGCCTGCAGACCGACTACATCGACCTCTACCAGCTCCACTGGCCCGATCGGCAGGTGAGCCTCTTCGGGGCGGGCGGCAACGTGTTCCGCGACATTCCGAAACCGGACGACGCCGTACCCATCGAGGATACGCTGGGCGCGCTCAGCCAGCTCGTCGAGGCTGGGAAGATCCGTCACATCGGCCTCTCGAACGAGACGGCGTGGGGCGTGTCGCGCTTCCTGCACGCATCGGACCTCGGGCGGGGGCCTCGCTTAGCGTCGATCCAGAACGCCTATAGTCTCGTGAACCGTACGTTCGAGATCGGCCTCGCCGAGTTCGCGCTCCGCGAAGACGTCGGACTCCTGGCCTATTCGCCGCTGGGCCAGGGTTACCTGACCGGCAAGTACCAGAAGGGCGCCCGCCCGGCCGGGGCCCGTTCGACGCTGTTCAACCGCGGCCAGCGCTACGAGAAGCCGGGCACCGAGGAGGCGATCGACGCCTATCTGGCGCTGGCACGTGAGGTCGGGATGGACCCGGTGCATCTGGCGCTCGCCTTCGTCACCTCGCGCAAGTTCGTGACGTCGAACATCATCGGGGCGACCAGCATCGCCCAATTGGAGACGTGCCTCGCCTCGGCCGAAGTCACGATCTCGCCCGAACTCGAAGACCGGATCGACGCCATCCACCAGGTCCACCAGAACCCCGCGCCGTAGGACTGTCTTCCACGTCACGCACGATGAGCGTCAACGCGGATCGCGCGACTTGATGAAGTCGCTTCATTGCGGGCAGATCTCCCTTGCTGTGAATCATCAGGCCAGTATCGGCCATCATGAAGTCAACTGACTCAATAGATGTGAAGGAGTGAAGAGTTCTACACGTTCCTCATCCTGAGCCGGCCGCGGAACGCGGTCGTGTCGAAGGATGCTCCAGAGCGCTCGCTGCAGGCTCACGTGCTTCGACTCGGCCCAGCGGGCCGCTCAGCATGAGGACGGATGGGAATACGCTATAGAGGCTCTCCCGTGCGAACCTGCCTCACTCGCACAGCGCTCGGTGGCTGCAGGCGGGCGAGCGCTGCATCATGCTTCGCGTGAACGGCGTCCATTCGTTCGGTTGCGTCCGGCGCTCTGCCGAGGTCGGCCGAGGCGTCGGTCTCTTCTGCGAACCGCTGTAGCATCCGGTCCCGTGTCATCGTCGCGCTCACGGCGGTGCACCTCTGATGGACTCAGAGCAGGCGTCCGAGGGTGAACGGTAAGGCAGGGAGGCCACCTCCATCGCCTGCCAGGCGGCTCCCTACCTCCACGCAGCGGAGCGATCTGCGCTCCCCGCTACTCCGCCGCGACCGCCATCGCGGGCACGCCCGGCACGTAGTTGAGGATCGGGCCGAGCCAGCGCTCGACCTCGTCGACCGGCATGCCCTTGCGGGCCGCGTAGTCCTCGACCTGGTCGCGCTCCACCTTGGCGACCCCGAAGTAATGCGCCTCGGGATGCGCGAGGTAGAGGCCCGAGACCGATGAGCCGGGCCACATGGCGAAGCTCTCCGTCAGCTTGACGCCGATCCTGGCTTCCGCGTCGAGCAGGCGGAACAGCGTCTCCTTTTCCGTGTGATCGGGCTGCGACGGATAACCCGGGGCCGGGCGGATGCCGCGGTAGGGTTCCCCGATCAGCTCGTCGGGACCGAAGGCCTCGTCGGGCGCATAGCCCCAGAGCTCCTTGCGCACGCGCTGGTGCAGGGCTTCGGCGAAGGCCTCGGCGAAGCGGTCCGCCAGCGCCTTGACCATGATGGACGCGTAATCGTCGTTGGCGCGGGCGAAGCGCTCGGAGATCGCTTCCTCTTCGGCACCGGCCGTCACCACGAAGCCCCCGACGTAGTCGCCGAGGCCCGTCTCGGCCGGGGCCACGAAGTCACCCAGCGCCAGGCTGGCCCGGCCGCCGCCCTTGCTGAGTTGCTGGCGAAGCGTGAAGAACGTCGCGAGCTCGTCCGTCCGCGCCTCGTCGCTGAAGAGCCGGATATCGTCGCCGACCGCAGCCGCGGGCCAGAAGCCGACGATGGCCTTCGGCTTGAACCAACCTTCCGCGATGATCTGGGCCAGCATGGCCTGGGCGTCCTCGAACAGCTGCCGGGCCGCAGGCCCCTGCGTCTCGTGGTCGAGGATCGCCGGGTAGCGCCCCTTCAGCTCCCAGGTCTGGAAGAAGGGCGTCCAATCGATGTAGCGGGCGAGGCTCGCGAGGTCGTGGTCCTCGAACACACGCGTGCCGAGGAAGCGAGGGGTCGGCGGTGCATAGGCCGACCAGTCGACCTTGTGCCGGTTGGCGCGCGCCTTGGCGAGCGGGAAGCGCTGCTTGTCGGCCTCGCTCCTCGCATGGGCGTCCGCGACCTTTCGGTACTCGCTCCGGGTCTTGGCCACGAAATCGGCCCGGTTCTCCGGCGACAGCAGGTTCGATACCACGCCGACGGCCCGGCTCGCATCCGTCACATAGACGGCCTGGCCGCGGGCGTATTTCGGATGGACCTTGACGGCCGTATGGACGCGGCTCGTCGTGGCGCCGCCGATGAGCAGCGGCACGTCGAACCCCTCGCGCTCCATCTCGGCCGCGACATGGACCATCTCGTCGAGGGAAGGCGTGATCAGGCCCGAAAGCCCGATGATGTCGACCTTCCTCTCCTTGGCGACCTGCAGGATCTTCGAGGCCGGCACCATCACGCCGAGGTCGATCACCTCGTAGTTGTTGCAGGCCAGCACCACGCCGACGATGTTCTTGCCGATGTCGTGGACATCGCCCTTGACGGTCGCCATCAGGATGCGCCCGGCCGCCTGACGTTCGCCGTCGCCGCCGTTGGCGAGCTTTTCGGCGTCCATGAAGGGCAGCAGGATCGCGACCGCCTGCTTCATGACGCGAGCCGATTTCACCACCTGAGGCAGGAACATCTTGCCGGCGCCGAAGAGGTCGCCGACGATGTTCATGCCGGCCATCAGCGGCCCTTCGATCACGTGCAGCGGGCGCTCGGACGCGAGGCGGGCCTCCTCGACATCCACGTCGATGAAGTCCGTGATGCCGTTGACGAGCGCATGCGCGAGCCGCTTGTCGACCGGCTGCTCGCGCCAGGAGAGATCCTGCGCCTTGGCCTCGACGCCGCCCTTGCCGCGGTAGCGCTCGGCCAGGGCCAGCAGCCGCTCCGTGCCGTCCGACCGGCGGTTGAGAACGACGTCCTCGCAGGCTTGGCGCAGCTCGGCGTCGATCGTCTCGTAGATCGCGAGCTGGCCCGCGTTGACGATCCCCATGTCCATCCCGGCCTGGATGGCATGGTAGAGGAACACCGCGTGCATGGCCTCGCGAACGGGCTCGTTGCCACGGAACGAGAAGGACAGGTTCGATACGCCGCCCGAGATATGGGCGTGCGGAAGCGTCGCGCGGATCTGGCGGGTCGCCTCGATGAAGGCAACGCCGTAGCCGTCATGCTCCTCGATGCCGGTCGCGACCGCGAAGACGTTCGGATCGAACACGATGTCCTCGGGCGGGAAGCCGGCCTTGTCGACCAGCAGCCGGTAGGCGCGGGTGCAGATCGCGACCTTCCGCTCCAAGCTGTCCGCCTGGCCGTCCTCGTCGAACGCCATCACGACCACGGCCGCCCCATAGGCCCGCACGAGCTTCGCGGCCTTGAGAAACGCTTCCTCGCCTTCCTTCATCGAGATGGAGTTCACGAGCGGTTTGCCCTGAACGCATTTCAGGCCGGCTTCGATGATCGAGAACTTCGACGAATCGATCATCACCGGCACGCGGGCGATGTCGGGCTCGGCCGCGACGAGGTTCAGGAACTCGACCATGGCCTTTTCCGAATCGATCAGGCCTTCGTCCATGTTGATGTCGATGATCTGGGCGCCGTTGGCCACCTGATCGCGCGCGACATCGAGCGCGGCGGCGAAGTCCGCGTTGGTGATCAGCTTGCGGAACCGCGCCGACCCCGTGACGTTGGTCCGCTCGCCGACGTTCACGAACGGGATATCGGGCGTCAGCACGAATGGTTCGAGACCCGACAGGCGCATCTGCGGCGCGACCTCGGGGATGGCACGCGGGCGCTTGCCGGCCACCGCCGCCGCGATCGCCCGGATGTGCTCGGGCGTCGAGCCGCAGCAGCCGCCTACGATGTTGACGAGCCCCTCGTCGGCGAAGCCGGCGATCTGGGCCGCCATGTCGTCGGGGCTCTCGTCGTATTGGCCGAACTCGTTGGGCAGGCCGGCATTGGGATAGGCGCACACGAAGGTGTCGGCGGCGCCCGAGAGTTCGGCGAGGTGCGACCGCATCGCGGCCGCGCCGAGCGCGCAGTTGAGCCCGATCGTGAAGGGACGGGCGTGGCGCAGCGAGTACCAGAAGGCGGTCGGGGTCTGGCCCGACAGCGTGCGGCCCGAGAGGTCCGTGATGGTCCCCGAGATCATCACGGGAAGGCGAATGCCCTTCTCCTCGAAGACCTGCTCGGTCGCGAAGACCGCCGCCTTGGCGTTGAGCGTGTCGAAGATCGTCTCGATCAGGATGATGTCGGCCCCGCCGTCGATCAGCCCGCGAAGCTGCTCCGCATAGGCGACGCGGAGATCGTCGAACGAGACGGCGCGGAACCCCGGATTGTTGACGTCGGGTGAGATCGAGGCGGTGCGGTTGGTCGGGCCCAAGGCGCCTGCAACGAAACGGCGGCGCCCGTCCTGCTGCTGAGCCTTGAGGCAGGCGCGCTTGGCGAGACGAGCGCCATCCCGGTTGAGGTCGTAGACCGCGTCCTCCATGCCGTAATCGGCCTGGGCGATCGTGGTCGAGGAGAACGTGTTGGTCTCGATGATGTCGGCGCCGGCCAAAGCATAGGCCAGATGGATGGCCTCGATGGCGTCGGGCTGGGTGAGCGTCAGGAGGTCGTTGTTGCCCTGCAGGTGGCACTCGCAGCCGATGAACCGCTGCCCGCGGAAATGGCTCTCGTCGAAGCCGAGCCCCTGGATCTGGGTGCCCATGGCGCCATCGAGGATCAGGATCCGCTCACGGGCCGCCGCCTGCAGCGCCGCAGCAATCTCTTTGCCATCGCGCGTCGGCCGCGTCTCGCCGAAGAGCGTCTCGATATCCTGGCTCATGCTTACCTCTGCCGATCTCACATGCTGATATAAACATATTTTTATGTGGTGCGATACCAGCTTGAACTGTGTGGCTGTGACCTTTGCTGCAAGCGCACCCCGGCACGAAAGCGAGGTCATGTCATCGGTGCGCGCCGATCCCGCTCGACGCAGGAACGGCGCGCGCGTCGGCCGTCGTCGGCCAGCCGAAGCGACGGGACGAGCCGGCCGTGTGAGGATGTCAGATCAGGTCGTTCAGGATCGCGTGTTCTTCGGCCGCGTGTCGCGCTTCTTCGATCAGCCTCAGCGGGCTGTTCACGAGGAGATCCCGGGCGCGATTGTCGAGGCGGGGCGGTCTTCGCGTCGCCTGGAGCTCGGCGATGGGGAACGTGAAGCGACGGCCGTCAGGGTTGGTGACCTCGAGGTGGTCTCGGCCGACACCGACGACCGTGCAGCGCAGCGGCTCATCCTTGCGAGACATCATCCGTGATCTCTAGTGCGAGGGAAGCGCGCCGAAGGTCTGCTGTGTCCAACGCGAGGCCGTGTCGACCGCGATATCGAGCTTGCGGCCCTGCTCAACCGCTGCCTGGCTGTCGCGCCACACGGGCGGCCTCAACGTCAGGTGCAGGTCTTCGGTCGACGTGATGACGAACGGGAAGATGTCGCCATCGGGGCTGACGACGGTGACTTCGGCACCTATGCCCTTCACAGACCATTCGACCATGCATCACCTCGTCGACGACTCCGTAAGCCACAGATCACGCTGGCATGCGGGCGGGGGTGAGGCATCTTCGTGTCGGCCTCGTCACAGTGCCTAACGGATGGTTAACGCAATCTCCGCGAGCCGGTGACGCGCCGAAAAGGACCCGGTCCGACGACGGCCAATGCGACGCTGCGCAGGATGCGAGCCGAGCATGCCCGGAGGCGCGTCGACGCTTGAATTCCTGCTCGTCCTGCCTCACCTGTCGGGAGATTTGGCAGGGGATCGCCATGAGCGAAGAACGTCTCGGACGCTTGTCGTGGCGGCAGCACCTGGTCGCCATGGCGGTGATCGCCATCCTCGTGACGGTGCTGACGGTGTTCCTCAGTCGGCACCAGATGTCGTGCCTTTCGGGCTACAGCCTGCAGAATGCCGGTCAGAGCTGGGTCTGCATGGAGGACGGAGGCACCCGTTAGGCCTCCGGCCTGGCTTTCGGGAGCGCCTTCCGGAGGCTCGTGTTCGCGGCCTCTAAAACAACCCGGCCAGCAGGTTGATCGTCAAGGCCAGGACGGCCGTGTTGAACGAGAAGGAAATGATGCCGTGAACCGTTCCGATCCGCCGCAGGCGTTTCTTCGTGAAGGCGACATCGGCCGTCTGTGAAGCGACCCCGATCACGGTCGCAAAATGCACGAAATCCCAGTTGTCGGGTTCCTGGCCGCCGGGAAAATTCAGTCCCCCGATGACGTCGTCCTCCTCCGGCGTCGTCTTGTCCGGTGCGTAATATTCGTGGGCATAGTGCAGCGCGAAGATCAGCTGCGTCATGAACCACGAGAGCGCGACGGAACTGATCGCCAGAGCGACGCGAAGGTCCTTCGCGACGCCATGCGCATCCTTGGCGAACGACAGTTCGAGCGCGACCGCGTAGAGGCTGGCGGCCGCCGCGATCATGACGACTGTCACGATCATGCCCTGTCCCTCGTCCTGCGCCGCGACATTGGCCTTCAGGTCTTCCTGGCTCTGGCGGCGCATGTGCAGCAGCGTCAGCACGATGAACCAGAGGCAGGTCAGGTCCCAACAGGTGATGGCCCGAGAACTCGCCTCGAGGTCGATCGGCAGGATGCTCGAAATGACAAAGGCCAGCAGCCCGATGCCGATGCCGCTCGTCAACCTCGGCCGAGACGCGAAGGGCCCCAGGAACGTTCGGGCGACACCTGAGGGCTTCGTCACGGAGACATCGGTCATGGTAAGTCCTGAACTACGGTGCCGAGGTCAGCAACGGCGCGTCCATCACCGCCTTCGATCGACCGAGCTGTCAACACCGGCCACGTCCTGTCCTGTTCTACAGCTTCTACCAGAAGGTCGAGCGCTTGCCGCGCCCTCAGGACAGATCAGCGCCGCTGCAACACCACGAGCCTGCCGTGAACGGGTTGCGTGCCCTCCTGCCTCATCACTTCCGCTTCGTCGGCCAGGACGATGAAGTGCCGCTCGGCAAGCCGGAGGACCGACGCGGGTTCGTGGGCGAAGCGGCCCGAGGACAGCAGGACGAAGTCCTGCACCTCCGCGGTCTCGAAATTGGCCGCAAAGAGGCCTCCGGGCTTCAGCGTCTTCGCGACGGCGGCGAACAACGGGCCGAGATCGCCGGCGTAGGTGAGAACGTCGGCCGCGAAGACGAGGTCGTGACGCGAGGGTTGGCGGTCGAGGTAGTCGAGGGCTTCCGCCTTGACCAGTGCGCCATAGAGCCCGCGCTTGGCGGCTTCGCGCAGCATCCCGGCCGACAGGTCGACACCCGTCACTGCGCCGCCGAAAATCGCGAGGTGCTGCACCGCGAGACCCGTGCCGCAGCCGAGGTCCAGCATATCGTCGAAGTGGTCCCGATGCCTCGCCACCAGGTTCTTGAGCTGCTGCGGGACGCGATAGCTCAGGATGTCGACGAGCTTCTCATCGAACCCCGGGGCAAACTGATCGAAATAGCGTTCCAGATAGTCGACGGGCGCGCTGTCGTGCGGCGTGCCGCAGAGCGCATCGAGGAGGTAGCGCTGAATCGGATCTCCAGGGTCGTCGGCGAGCCGCAGTCGGCCGATCTCGATGGCTGCCGTACGGTGACCACCGGCACTGAAGAGCGAGAACGCGGCATAAAGGATCGCGGAGCGCTCTTCGGCATCGGGTCCGGCGAGGCCGGGATAGGCCGCGAGCGCCTCCTCGACCCGACCGGCCAACATCGTCGCGAAGGTCCTGGCGCGGGCGAACTTGCGGTGAGCATTGGTGTTCAACGGCGCGAGGGCCGCCGCGGCCTCGAAGGCGGTGGCGCTGGCGGCAAAGTCGCCGGTGGCGTAGAGCGCCTGGCCGAGGCAAACCGCGGCGACGGCCTGGGTGGGCTCGAGTGCCACCGTGACACGCAGATAGGCCACGGCCTCGTCGAAGCGCTGCTGCGCGAAACACAGCAGCGCCATGCCGAAGTGGGCCTCCGACAGGAACGCCTCGCGTTCGATCGATCGCCGGAACGCCGCTTCGGCTTCGCCCGGATGACCCTGCTGGCTGAGCAGGTTGCCCAGCATCAGCCACGACCGCGCCTCGTCTGGCGCGACGTCGAGCGATCTCCGGATACAAGCCAGGGAGGCGACGCTTCGACCCTTGGCCTGGAACACGAAAGCAAGGTCGCGCCAAAGCAGCCCGTCTCCGGGACTCAGGGCCAGGCCGGCCGACAAGGCATCGGCCGCACGGTCGAGAAGTCCCGCTTCCCACGCGATCAATCCGAAATGCCTGAGCGCGAGGCCGTCGTCGCCATAGCGGTCGAGCAAGGTCGCGAACTCCTCCGAGGCGAAACGCCAGTTCTCGACCAGGGCCGCGACTTCGATCTCGAGCGGCAGTTCGAAGGGAGCGGCGAAACCACTATCGAGAGCCAAACCCACGTCGTGTGGCGCGGGCGTTCTGACGGCATCGCGCCTCGGGGCCTCGCGTCGAGCCAAGCCACTGACATCGTGTCGCTCACGCGACCGCTTCTGATTTCCGGCGAGCCTCACGTCACACCATGATTTTCCGCGTGCCTCGCGAGACGGAGGGTCGATCCGGTGGGCCTCGTTTCGCGCACGCATTGGAGCAAGGGCCTCGTACGGGTCCCTCACCCGAAGCTATGCGGGCAGTCCTGTGCGAGGCTTGCGGGGTGGCGGGCCAGCTTCGTCCGGGGTCGCGCCGGGTGCCTCGTCGCTGCACTCCTCGCAATGAGGAACGGTCGGGCTCAAGCTGAGCCAGCGATGCAGCCCTCCCGCTGGGCAAACGGCAGGCACATGCCCACACGGTGATGCAGGACGAAACGCGAGCCGTTTCCCGCCGCCCGTCGTCAGCGCTGGCGAACCAGCACGACCGCGGGAAGGATGGAGAACAGCGCTTCCGCGCTTTGCCGATCCGACGACCTGAAGGTGCGATCCGTCAAGGCGTCGCGCCAAAGTCCGTCGGGCAGGCCGACCCGGGTGGCTGCGTCGAAGCCCCGCTCGTCGCGCCGGGCCGGGAAGCGCGCCACCGCGACCAGGATCGCATCGTCGTCGTGGCGTCGGGTGAAGGCGCAGACCTCGTCGCGGTCCGGACCCTCGGCCGGCAGAGGCTCGTAGTCTGCTGCGGCGAACAGCGACGCGTGATCGCGGCGCAGACCCAGGAGCGAGACGGTGAGCGCCAGCTTGACGCGTCCATCCGGCCACGCCTCGGCATACCCCGCCATGACGCCAGCACGGTCGCGTTCGAGGTCGCCGAGGACTTGGTCGAGCAGGGCCGTCCGATGGTCGAAGTCGACCGCCCTCCGGTTGTCGGGGTCGACCATCGTCAGATCCCAGAGTTCCGTGCCCTGGTAGAAGTCCGGTACGCCCGGCATCGTGAGTTTCAGCACCGTCTGGACGATGCTGTTCGCGGCTCCCAGGCGCGCGACCCGCTCCGCGAAGGGGAGAAAGGCTTGGAGGAACCGGGCCGAACGCTCGCCCTTGAGGGCGCGGTCGACAAAGGCCAGGGTACCGGCCTCATAGGGCGCATTGGGCTCGGCCCAGGTGCTGTTCACCCTGGCTTCGCGCATGCTCTTCGTCATCGTCGCCTTCAGGCGGTCCGCATAGGCGCCGAGCGTCGATTCGTCCGGCGCACCGGGGTCGAACAGCTCGACCGGGCAGGTGCCGACGAGCAACTGGTAGAGAGCATAGCGTTCGTTGCGGTCCGGTCCGAGAACCGGGTCTTCGGGCGCACCGTCGCGTAGGGCCCGTTCCCACGCCTTGACGGCCCTGGCCCAGTCTTCCGGCATTTCGGAGATCACGGCCAACCGCGCTCGCGCATCTTCGCCGCGCTTTGTATCGTGGGTCGACGTCCCGAGCATCGCGTGCGGCCAGTCCTTGGCACGGATGACGTTGGCGTCGTGGAACTCCGACATCGGCCGCCCGAAGCTCGTCGGGTGGCCGCCGACCTCGTTCAGCGCGATGAAGCGGTTGAAGCGATAGAAGGCGGTGTCTTCGAGGCCCTTGGCCATGACCGGGCCGCTATATTGCTGGAACCGCATGGCGGTTCGCAGCACGGCGCTGGGGCTCAGGCCACTCTTCGGGCCGGCCACGAGGTCGCCGCTGAGCAGGCTGCGCAGGAACGAAAACACGCTGCCGTCGATGGCCGTCTCCGTCTTCCGAGCGCCTGAGATCGCCTCGTCGAGATAGCGGCGGTCGTCCTCGTTCGGCTTGCCGTCGAAATCGACATAGGTCCGGTAGACCGGGAAATTCGCCACGATCTCTCGCAGCGCACGGCGCAGAAGGTTGCGGGTGAAGTCGGAGGTCGTAGGGTTGCGCCGTGAGATGCGCACCACGTCGCGGGCCAGGCTGTTCAGTTCGCTCGACATCTCGTTATCCATGATCCGCTTCTTGCTGGCCCGCAGGATCTTGGCGAAAGGCTCTGTTTCTCCGGTGAAATCGGCGTAGACCCGCGACAGGTCGCTCTCGCCTGCCGGGTCGACCAGGAGGTCGAGCAACTGGTTCGTCACCTCGTAGCCCGTGGTGCCGTCGACCGGCCAATCGGCGCGCAGGGGCTCGTGCGGCGCCAGGATCTTCTCGACCACGAGGTAGAAGGGCTCCTGGCCCGGCCGCGCCGGAGCACGGGCGCGCAGGCGTTCCAGGTAGCCCTTGGGGTCGAGCAACCCGTCGATATGGTCGATCCGCAGTCCGTCGACCGTGCCGTCGCGGAGAAGACGCGACACGAGCCGGTGGGCATGGTCGAAGACGGCCGGCAGCTCCATCCGCAGGCCGGCCAGGTCGTTGATATTGAAGAAACGGCGGTAGTTGATGTCATCCGCCGCGACGCGGAACTGCGCCGGCCGCCAGAACTGCTGCTGGATCAAGGCGTCGAGCTTCGACCAGCTCCCGGCCTCGCCGGCGCGTCCGTGGAGCCGCGCCAAGGCGGCCTCTACCGCCTTGCCGAGCTCCGGAGACCGACGGACGAGATCGGAAAGATCGGTCTTCAGGCTTTCGGCCCTGCGCAGCACCTGCGGCCGCCAGGAGGGCAGACCGGAGAATCCGTCGCCGACCCGCTCCAACGTGATGTCGTCATCGCCGAGGATCTGGCCGTAATGGAGCGGGCAGACCGGCAGCTTGTGGGTTCCGTAGGCCCAGACCGCGAAGGAGCCGTCCTCGGCATCGAACCGGAGGTCCAGGTTTCCCGCCACAAGCTCCGCGCCGTAGTGGTCACCGAGGATCGGCACGAGAAGCTTGTCGTGGAGGTAGCCGCGATCCGAGTCCCAATCGATGTCGAACCACCCCGCATATTCGGAGTCAGGACCCCATTCGAGGACATCGAGCCAGAACGGATTATCGGCCCCGCCGACCCCCATGTGGTTCGGCACGAAATCGAGGATCTGCTTGAGACCGACTTGGCGGAGCGCCTCGTTCAACCGCGAGAACGCCGCCGGACCCCCCAGGGCCGGGTTCAACAGGTTGTGGTCCGTGATATCGTAACCGTGCGTGCTGCCCGGTCGCGCCTTCAGATACGGCGAGGCGTAAAGATGGCTGACACCGAGCTTCGCCAGGTAGGCCACGCGTTGCGCCGCGTGGTCGAAACTGAAGTCCGGCGTGAACTGAAGGCGATAGGTGGCTCGCGGCGTCACGGCTTTTCCTCGATCGAGAGCGGTCCGAATGGTTCGGGCCGGAGATGGGGCCACGGCCGCGGGCAAGGCCTGCATGACATCCAGCGGCCCTGAAGACCGCCCTCAGCCGATGTCGAGCGGCATCGTCGACCTGCTGGATCGGCGATGCCGGGGAGCGAAGCGCTTACTCACGCTCCTGGTCGGGTGCATTCGTATCGGGGATCGGCGCGGGCTGCACCGTGTTCAGCCGGAGCAGGACCAAGGATCGCGAAGGGACGGGACACATCTCTCCGATGGGAAAGTCCTGATCCGGCTTTGTGGCGTTGCTGGTGTCGAGGACACGCGTCCATCCGGTGCCGTCGACGCATTCGGGCACCGTGAACGCGATGCTGTCGCGCCCCGCATTGACGACAAGCATCATGGTGGCGTGCTCCCCGTCCTGTGGGACGGAGTTGATCTGGGCGCGGCCATCCATCAGCATGCCGACGCAACGCATCGCATTATCGGTCCAGTCCTGCTGCTCCGCCTCGGTCCCGTCCGACTTGATCCAGGCGATGTCCTTGACGCCATGGACATCGTCGAATTTGCCCGTGTAGAAGCGGTTGCGCCGCAAGACCGGGTAACGGTGGCGGAGGTCGCCCAGCTTGCGTGTGAAATCGAGCAGCACCTTGCCGTCTTCGGACAGGTTCCAATCGACCCAGCCGATCTCGCTGTCCTGGCAATAAGCGTTGTTGTTGCCGCCTTGCGTCCGACCGAACTCGTCGCCCGCGACGATCATCGGGGTTCCCTGCGAGAGCAGCAGCGTCGCCATGAAGTTACGCATCTGCTTGTTGCGCAACGCGATGATCTTGGGGTCGTCGGTCTCGCCTTCGGCCCCGCAGTTCCAGGAGCGGTTGTCGCTGCTTCCGTCGTTGTTGTCCTCGCCGTTGGCCTCATTGTGCTTCTGGTTGTAGGTCACGAGGTCCCGCAGCGTGAAGCCGTCATGCGCCGTCACGAGGTTGACGCAGGCCCAAGGCCGCCGTCCCTCGTGGTTGAACGTGTCCTCGGAGGCGCAGAGTCGCGACGTGATCGTGGAGACCGATCCGGCGCCGCGCCAGAAGTCGCGGACGTCGTCGCGGAACTTGTCGTTCCATTCGGCCCATCCCGGCGGGAAGTTGCCGACCTGATAGCCTCCCGGGCCGATGTCCCAGGGCTCGGCGATCATCTTGACGCCGGCCAGGACGGGATCGAACAGGCACATCTGCAGGAAGGCCGAATGCCGGTCGAAGCCGGTCGGGCCGCGCGCCAGCGTACAGGCGAGGTCGAAGCGGAAACCGTCGACGTTCATCTCCTGCACCCAGTAGCGCAGGCTATCGAGCACCATCTGCATGACGCGGGGATGGTGCAGGTTGAAGGTGTTCCCGGTCCCGGTGTCGTTGATGTAGTAGCGCTTCTGGTCAGGAATCAGCTGATAATAGGAGGCGTTGTCGATCCCCTTGAAGGACAACGTGGCGCCGCGTTCGTTGCCTTCGGCCGTGTGGTTGAAGACGACGTCGAGGATGACTTCGAGTCCCGCCTCGTGGAAGCGGGTTACCATGTCCTTGAACTCCTGCACGGCCCCCAACGGGTTCTCGGCATAGAGCGGATGGGGCGCGAAGAAGCCGATCGAATTGTAGCCCCAGTAGTTCGAAAGGCCGCGATTGATCAGGAAGTCGTCGTTGATGAAGGTATGGACCGGCATCAGTTCCACGGCGGTGACGCCGAGGCTCTTGATGTGGCGGATGACCTCGGGCGTCCCGAGCCCCGCATAGGTTCCGCGCTTGGTTTCCGGCACTTCCGGGTGCCGCATCGTCAGGCCCCGGACGTGGGCCTCGTAGATCATGGTATTGGACCAGAACGCCTTCGGCCGCTCGACTTTCGGCAAGCCGGGCGTATGCATGTCGGCGACCACGCATTTCGGCATGAAAGGCGCGCTGTCGCGCTCGTCGAACGTCAGGTCGTCGCCGCTTTCCATCTGGTAGCCGAAGACCGCAGGGTCCCATTTCAGCTGTCCGACATGGGCGCGGGCATAGGGATCGAGCAGCAGCTTGTTGTGGTTGAACCTGTGGCCCTGCTCGGGCTCATAGGGCCCATGGACGCGGAAACCGTAGAGCTGGCCGGGCTTCACGTCGGGGAAGTAGCCGTGAAAGACCTGGTCGGTATATTCCGGCATGTCGATGCGGTCGGTTTCCTTCTCCCCCGAAGCATCGAAGAGGCACAGTTCCACGCGCGTCGCGCTGGCCGAAAACAGCGTCAAATTGGTGCCGCGGCCATCCCAAAGCGCGCCGCGCGGATGAGGCGAGCCTTCGAGGGTGATACGCTGCCGGACCATCTTGTTCATGTCGAAACCTCGTGGGGCGGAGCCGGCCATTGCTCCGCTTCAGCCTTCTACTCGCCTTAGAACGGTCGAAATCCAAAATGGTGCCATGCACCAACGCCGCAACCGCGAGCCGTCGCGCCTACGCGTCGTGGCGTTCCGTTTCGACCCGGACGCGCCCTGCGGCGTCGCCTCCCGGACTGTGCGTTGACTTGATGTTTTGACGCCTTTAGCACTCGCGCCCATCGAGACGGCCGATCGCCTCCAGCGTGCTGCCGTCGGACAGCCACGGAATCGAGAGAGCGATGAAGATCCTCGTCCCCGTCAAGCGGGTGGTCGACTACAACGTCAAGATCCGGGTCAAGCCCGACGGCAGCGGCGTGGACCTCGCCAACGTCAAGATGGCGATGAACCCCTTCGACGAGATCGCGGTCGAGGAAGCGCTTCGTCAGAAGGAAGCCGGCAAGGCGACCGAGGTCATCGTCGTGACGATCGGCCCGGCCCAGGCGGTCGAGACCTTGCGGACCGGCCTCGCCATGGGGGCCGATCGCGGCATCCACGTCAAGGTCGATGGGGCCGTCGAGCCGCTGGCGGTCGCGAAGATCCTGCACGGCGTCTGTGCGGCCGTCGAGCCCGGCCTCGTGATCATGGGCAAACAGGCCATCGACGACGATTGCAATCAGACCGGTCAGATGCTGGCGGCTTTGAACGGCTGGGGGCAGGGCACCTTCGCGTCCAAGGTCGTGATCGAAGACGGAGGCGCCGAGGTGACGCGCGAGGTCGACGGCGGATCGCAGAGCGTCGTGCTCCGATTGCCTGCCGTCGTGACGACGGATCTGAGGCTCAACGAGCCGCGCTACGCGAGCCTCCCGAACATCATGAAGGCCAAGAAGAAGCCGATCGAGGAAAAGGCGCCGGGCGATTTCGGAGTCGATGTGACGCCGCGCCTCACGGTGCTGAGCACGACCGAGCCTCCGGGCCGCAAGGGGGGTGTCAAGGTCGCCTCCGTGGGTGAACTCGTGGGCAAGCTGCGCGAAGCGGGAGCGATCCGATGACGGTGTTGCTGTTGGCCGAACAGAAATCCGGCGCGCTGAACGACGTGACGGCGCGCGCCCTCACGGCCGCGCTCGCGATCGGCGATGAGGTGCACGTCCTCGTGGCCGGCCATGGGGCGGCCGAGGCCGCCAAGGCCGCGGCCCGGCTCGGTGGCGTCGGCAAGGTCCACGTGGCCGAAGGCGGTGCGCTCGACCACGACCTCGCCGAACCGCTCGCGGCCCTGCTGGTGCGGCTCGCCGAGCACCACAAGACGATTGTTGCACCCGCCACGGCCAGCACCAAGAACGTCATGCCGCGGCTCGCGGCGCTGCTCGACGTCATGCAGGTCTCCGAGATCATCAAGGTCGTGGCGCCCGACACGTTCGAGCGGCCGATCTATGCCGGCAATGCCATCCAGACCGTGCGGACCGCCGATCCCGTCAAGGTCATCACGGTGCGGACCGCGGCTTTCGCGGCGGCACCGGCGGGCGCCTCCGCGGCGCCGATCGAGACGATCGACGCTGCTGTGCGCGATGCCGCCGTCGATCCGGCCCTGTCGCGGTTCGGCGGCGAGGAACTGGCCCGGTCCGACCGGCCGGAACTGACATCGGCCAAGATCATCATCTCGGGCGGCCGCGCCATGGGCAAGGCCGAGAACTTCAAGACCTATATCGAGCCCATCGCCGACAAGCTCGGGGCCGCCATGGGCGCCTCCCGCGCGGCCGTCGACGCCGGTCTGGCGCCCAACGACTGGCAGGTCGGTCAGACCGGAAAGGTCGTGGCTCCCGAACTCTACATCGCGGTCGGGATTTCGGGCGCGATCCAGCATCTTGCGGGCATGAAGGATTCGAAGGTCATCGTCGCCATCAACAAGGACGACGAGGCGCCGATCTTCCAGATCGCCGATTACGGCCTCGTCGGCGACCTGTTCCAGATCCTCCCCGATCTCGACAAGGAGCTGGCCAAGGGCTGAGCCCGAGCCACGGAGCGAAAAGGGTGATCCGATCGAACGATCCCGAGCAGCGTCCGAGGGCCGTCGATCGACGAAAACGTGATATGTAGGACATCGCTCGCGGCAGCGTCCGCGAGAGTGCGTTTCGGCTCGGAGGCAGGTGGAACAGCATGGCCGGAGAGATCAAGACGCTCGGGGTCATCGGCGCGGGGCAGATGGGAAGCGGCATCGCCCATGTGGCGGCGGTCGCCGGCATCGACGTCGTGCTGAACGACCTGTCCGAGGACCGGCTCAGGGCCGGGCTCGCCACGATCAACGGCACCATGACCCGCCAGGTCAAGAAGGGTCAGATGAGCGAGGCGGCGCGGGCCGAGGCCTTGACCCGTATCACCACGGCGCAGGACTTCGCCGCTCTCGGCGACTGCGACCTCGTGATCGAGGCCGCGACCGAGAACGAGGTGGTCAAGCGCAAGATCTTCTCGACCCTGTGCGCTTCCTTGAAGCCTGCTACTCTTTTGGCCTCGAACACGTCGTCGATCTCGATCACCAGGCTCGCTTCGGTCACCGATCGTCCCGAGCGCTTCATCGGCATCCACTTCATGAACCCGGTTCCCCGGATGCAGCTCGTGGAACTGATCCGCGGCATCCAGACCGCGCCCGATACGTTCGAGACCGCCAAGGCCTTCATCGACCATCTCGGCAAGACGCCGACCGTGTCCGAGGACTTCCCGGCCTTCATCGTCAACCGCATCCTGCTGCCCATGATCAACGAGGCCGTCTATACGCTGCACGAAGGGATCGGCAGCGTCGAGGCCATCGACACGGCGATGCGGCTCGGTGCCAACCACCCGATGGGCCCGCTGCAACTCGCCGATTTCATCGGCCTCGACACGTGTCTCGCCGTGATGCAGGTGCTGCACGAGGGATTGGCCGATTCGAAGTATCGGCCTTGTCCGCTTCTCGTCAAATACGTCGAGGCGGGCTGGCTCGGGCGAAAAACACAGCGCGGCTTCTACGATTACCGTGGCGAAGTCCCTGTTCCGACGCGGTGAAGCTTCCTAAACTGTGGGTGGCCGTGGCCTGCGGCGGGATGCCGGACGGGCCCGGGGCTTCACAATCTCGTCATCGCGCATGTAGACTGTAGGCGACGCCGCCCCGGAAGGGCCGGGGCGCAACCACAGGCGCTGCGACGATGGTTCCTCGATCGAACCTCTCGGCCGACTGTCGACGGACCCGCTGGCCGGGCCGCGATGTTTTTTTCGCGCAGATCCACGACACGTCGTCCGCTTCCGGACTCGGTTGGATCCTCGACGCCTACGGGTGCAGAACCATCACAGACCGTGCGGCCTGGACCCGCGCCGAAACCGTCATTGCCGGGGAGGGCTGTTGATGGGATTTCACAGGTCCACACCCGATCTCTGCACTCTGGTCCTCAATGCGGACATGCAGCCCCTGAGTTGGGGTCCCCTTTCGGTCTGGGCGTGGCAGGATGCGCTGGTCGCGGTGCTTCAAGGCCGGGTCCATCAGGTGTCGAGCTACGACATGGAGGTGCATTCCGCCACGCGGTCCTTCCGCATCCCATCGGTGATCAGCCTCAAGAAATACCACAAGCGCAACCGCATCTCCTTCACGCGCTATCATGTGTTCTTGCGCGACAGCTTCCGTTGCCAGTATTGTGACCGGCGCGAAGAGAGTACCAATCTCACCTTCGACCACGTCGTCCCCCGGTCCAAGGGAGGAACCACGTGCTGGACCAATATCGTCACCTGTTGCTCGAAGCATAACCTGCAGAAGGCCGACAAGACGCTGAAGCAATCCGGCTTGTCGCTGCGTCGCATGCCGTTCGAGCCGACCCCGGCGCAGCTCGACGGCATCGCCCGACGCCAGCCGATCCCGGATAACCTGCACGAGACGTGGCTCGACTACCTTTACTGGGATTCGATGCTCGAGCCGTGAGGCCGCCGCGGGGCCGGCAAACCGATGCCGGGCGACACCGTGTCGGGCGGCATCCGATCGCGGCTCTGTCTTGTCGTCGGCCGCCGCGGCCTGTAGGCCTCCGCCTCCTCTGACCTCGAACGGTGCCGGACCTTGTCGACTTTCAGCCTTGCCGAGACCCGCACCGTCGTCGAGATCCTACGGGATGCGGCCCGGTCCGAGATCCTGCCGCGGTTTCGCGGTACGATGCCCATGCGGACGCGCGAGAAATCCTCCCGGCAGGACCTCGTCACCGATGCCGACGAGGCCGCGGAAGCCGCCATCACGGCGTCTCTCTCGAGGGCCTTTCCGGGCGCCGTCGTGGTGGGCGAAGAGTCGACGGAGCGCGACCCGACGCTCCTCCTGGGCCTCGACCAGCCCGATCTCGTGTTCATCATCGATCCCATCGACGGGACCAAGAACTTCGCGTCCAACCTGCCGCTCTTCGGTGTCATGGCGGCGGTGGTGCGGCGGGGCGAGATCCTGGCCGGCATCATCCTGGACCCGATCGGGGATGACTGGGCCTTGGCGTTGCGCGGGGAAGGCGCTTGGATCGAACATGCGGACGGCCGCCGCGACGACCTCCGAGTCGGTGCCGCGCCGAGCTTGGCCGAGATGGCGGGCGTCGTGTCCTGGGCTTTCTTTCCGCCGGAGCGCCGCAACCGGGTCGCCGCACGCCTGGCCCGCGTCGCCAATGCCAGCGATTATCGTTGTGCCGCGCACCAGTACCGGCTGCTGGCGGGCGGCTTCTACGACTTCGCACTCTACAGCAAGCTGAGCCCTTGGGACCACGCGGCCGGCTGGTTGCTGCACCGGGAGGCGGGCGGCTATTCGGCCTGCCTCGATGGCAGCCCCTATGCCGTCACCCGGCACGAGGGCGGTCTGCTCTGTACGCCGGACCGCGAAAGCTGGGATGTGCTTCATTCGGCGCTGCTTGGCGAATCATCGTAAGGCGCAGGACCCCTGGCCGTCCTCGTCCAAAGCCGGGTCCAGAGGACCCGTGTCGAAGGGCGCTCCAGGGCACCTCCTCAGGAGCTCGCGCGACCCAACCTTCCGTATGCTTCGTTGGTCGACGGTCCGATCCTTCGCTCGGCGAGACCAACTCGATTGCCCTGATCCGCCCGGCCGCCTACCCTCGTGGTCGGACAGGGGAGACCGACCGTGCCACTTTGGGATTTCTGGATCGACCGGGGCGGCACCTTCACGGACGTCGTGGCGCGTGACCCCACCGGGCGGATCCACGCCACGAAGCTGCTGAGCGAAAACCCGGGGATCTACCGCGATGCCGCGGTGGAAGCGATCCGCCGCACCCTCGAGGTGCCGACCGGCGCTCCCTTGCCGGCCGGCCTCGTGGGCACGGTCAAGATGGGGACGACCGTTGCCACGAATGCGCTGCTGGAGCGCAAGGGCGAACGCACGGCTCTTCTGATCACACGCGGGTTTCGCGACGCGCTGCGCATCGGCTACCAGGCCCGGCCCGACATCTTCGCCAAGAAGGTCGTGCTGCCCGAGTTGCTCTATTCCCGGGTCGAGGAGGTCGACGAACGCGTGCTGGCCGACGGAACGGTCGAGCGCGCGCTCGACGAAAACGCCGTGCGGTCGACCCTCGAGGTGCTTCGCCGTGAGGGCTACGGCTCCGTCGCCATCGTGTTCATGCACAGCTGGGCCCATACGGCCCACGAAGAGCAGGCGGCCCGGATCGCCCGCGAGCTGTTCCCGCAGGTTTCGGTCAGCCACGAGGCCTCCCGCCTCGTCAAGCTCGTCGGCCGGGGCGACACGACCGTGGTCGACGCCTATCTGAGCCCCATCCTACGCCGTTACGTCGCCCAGGTGGCGGAGGATCTCGGCATCGCGGCCGACCCGCGCCCCGGCGATCCGCGCCTGATGTTCATGATGTCGTCCGGCGGGCTCACGGCGGCCGACCTGTTCCAGGGCAAGGACGCCATCCTGTCGGGGCCGGCCGGCGGAGTCGTGGGCGCCGTCGAGACCGCCCGGATGGCGGGGCTCGGGCGGATCATCGGTTTCGACATGGGCGGCACTTCGACCGACGTCTCCCATTTCGACGGAACCTTCGAGCGCGCCTTCGAGACCGAAGTCGCGGGCGTGCGCATGCGCGCCCCGATGATGAACATCCACACGGTCGCGGCGGGCGGAGGCTCCATCCTCTTCTACGAGGCCGGGCGCTTCCGGGTCGGGCCGGAATCGGCCGGGGCCGATCCCGGCCCCGCAGCCTACCGCCGCGGCGGGCCGCTCACCGTGACGGACGCGAACGTGATGGTGGGCAAGCTCCGTCCCGAGCAGTTTCCCGCCATCTTCGGCCCCGGCCAGGACCAGCGCCTCGACGCCGCCGCCGTGCACGAGAAATTCGAAGCCCTCGCGGCTGAACTCGACCGTTCGCCCGAAGCGGTCGCGGCGGGCTTCCTCGATGTCGCGGTCGAGAACATGGCGAGTGCCATCAGGAAGATCTCGGTCGCACGGGGCTACGACGTCACCCGCTATGCGCTGAGCTGCTTCGGGGGGGCGGGCGGCCAGCACGCCTGCGCGATCGCGGACCGGCTCGGCATGGCGCTGGTCCACCTCCATCCGCTCTCGGGCGTGCTCTCGGCCTATGGCATGGGGCTCGCCGATATCCGGGCCAACCGGAGCCGCGCCCTCGTCCAGCCGCTGGCCGAGAGCTCGACGGCCACCGTCGACGAGGCGATCGCCGGCCTCGCTGCGGAAGTACGCGAAGAGCTCGCGCGCCAGGGCCTGGGCGAGGCCGACATCACGATCGCCGTGCGGGCTCACATCCGCTACGACGGCACAGACAGTGCGATCCCCGTGCCCTACGGCAACGGCGACGTGGCGGACTTGCGCTCCGCGTTCGAGACGGAGCATCGCGGCCGTTTCGGTTTCGTCTACGACGGCAAGGCCCTGGTGACCGAGGCGGTCGAGGTCGAGGCCATGGGGGGCGGTGCCCGGATCGAGGAACCCTGCACGGAGGCCGTGCCGCGCGATGTCGCGCCGGCCTTGCGCCGGAGCCTCTACAGCGGCGGGGAGTGGCACGACGCCGGCATCGCGCTGCGCCTCGACCTTGCGCCGGGTGACCGGGTCGCAGGGCCGGCCCTGGTGATCGAGCCGAACCAGACCATCGTGGTCGAGCCCGGCTGGCGGGCCGAAGTGACGGACCGCGACCACATCCTGCTGCGCCGCATCGAGGCGCGCCCAGCCCGGACAGCGGCCGGCACCGAGGCCGACCCGGTTCTGCTCGAAGTCTTCAACAACCTCTTCATGTCGATCGCCGAGCAGATGGGCCTGACGCTGCAGAACACCGCGCATTCGGTCAACATCAAGGAGCGGCTCGACTTCTCCTGCGCGCTGTTCGACAGCTCGGGGGCGCTCGTCGCCAATGCGCCCCACATGCCGGTGCATCTCGGCTCGATGGACCGATCGGTCGAGATCGTCCGGACCTCGAACCCCGACATCGCGCCGGGCGACGTCTACGCGCTCAACGCGCCCTATAATGGCGGCACCCACCTTCCCGACATCACGGTCGTGACCCCGGTCTTCGACGATGCGGGGACCACAATCCTGTTCTGGGTCGCGAGCCGGGGCCACCATGCCGACGTCGGCGGTTCGGCGCCGGGCTCGATGACGCCGCGCGCCACGACGGTCGACGAGGAAGGTGTCCTGATCGATAATCTCAAGCTCGTCGACCGCGGCCGGCTGCGCGAAGCTGAACTCCTGGCGGTTCTGACGGACCATCGCTGGCCGTGCCGCAACCCCGCCCAGAACGTCGCCGACCTCAAGGCTCAGATCGCAGCCAACGGCAAGGGCGTGGCCGAGATCCGCCGCATGGTGGGCGAGTTCGGCATCTCGACCGTGCAGGCCTACATGCGCCATGTGCGCGACAATGCCGCCGAATCGGTGCGGCGCGTCATCGCGAACCTGAAGAATTCCAGTTTCGAGTACCCGACCGATACGGGGGCGGTCATCAAGGTCGCGATCACGGTCGATGCCGAGAACCGCAGCGCCAAGGTCGATTTCACCGGCACCAGCCCGGCTCGGGCGGACAATTTTAACGCGCCGGCGCCCGTGACACGCGCGGCCGTTCTCTATTGCTTCCGCGTGATGGTCGAGAGCAGCATTCCCATGAACGCCGGCTGCCTCGAGCCGGTCGAGATCGTGATCCCGGAAGGCTCGATGCTGGCCCCGCAATACCCGCGCGCCGTGGTGGCGGGCAATGTCGAGACGAGCCAGCACGTCACCAACGCGCTCTTCGGCGCCCTCGGGGCGCTCGCGGCCGCCCAGGGGACGATGAACAATCTCACCTTCGGCAACGCCCGCTATCAATATTACGAGACGATCTGCTCCGGCTCACCGGCGGGTGTCTCCAACGACGGCCAAGGTTTCGACGGCACGGACGGCGTCCATTGCCATATGACGAACTCGCGCCTGACCGACCCGGAGGTGCTGGAGATGCGCTTCCCTGTCGTGCTCGAAGACTTCCACATCCGCACCGGTTCGGGCGGCAGGGGCAGATGGCGATCGGGCGCCGGCACCGAGCGCAGGATCCGCTTTCGCGAGCGCATGGATCTCGCGATCCTCTCGTCCCACCGCAAGCTGCAGCCGCCGGGGTTGGCGGGCGGTGACCCGGGTGAGCGCGGAACCACCCACGTGCGCCGCGCCGACGGCCGGCTCGAGGAACTCGCCGGCTGCGACCAGACGGTGCTCGAACCCGGCGAGGCCGTGATCGTGCGGACCCCGACTGGTGGCGGCTATGGGGTAGGGTGAAGATTTTCATTGCCAGCGCCTGGTTCACGACGTGACGCCCGACGTCGAGATCAAAACTTCCTGGCGCACGGCCAACGGTTTCGATTGCCGCTTATGCAGCCAATCTGTCGACATTGTCGGAGAACACATGCCATTTCCGCAGCATGTATAGCGAGGACTGGCGTTTCACACCTATTTTCCATTTGTATATCCAGTCGCGCTCAAAACTCAACCCGCCAAAAGCTAAAAGCTCAGTATCGAGTGCCTGGGCCGATAGGGACGATTGCGACCCGTTAGCGAGCTGCAGCTCGAACTTGGGTTTCGTCTCGACGATCCTGTTCAACTCTCGAATAAGCAGTTGTTCAGGACTGTGCAACCGCAGTACAAAGGGGTCGATCTCTCTCGGAGTTGCGGCAGCATTATAGGCTTTAAAAAGCGATCGAGATAAGGCGAGTGGTCCGACGTAGTCGATCTGTCTCGTGACCAAAACCAGGATGGGAAGGGCGATGATCTCGTCTTCTGCCCAAAAAAGGCAGTCCGGATCAAGGCCGAGCCTTTGCAAAGCGGTGAGGTACTCGGCACCAGCCTCTTTTTGGATCATGGCAAGTTTCTCCGGAGCCATGTGGCTACTCCGTCCGGTCCGAGCGCTGCATCAAGGAAGCCGTCGACGACCGCGCGGGGCGGCGGTCTGTGCTCATAGCCTTGATTGCGGTCCCACTGTAACACGATGTGGAGTGAGGGGGCGATTGGGTCTACAGTGCTGGTCGGCATCGCAGCCCGCGCGGCGAGCTTACGAAGATCATGCGTGTAGAGTCCGCGGTCAACCGTGATACTTGGCCAAGTTTCGAAGCGCTCGGTCATCATGATTCGAGCCTTCATCAGGCACTCCACCATAAGGCCGAAATGGAACACACATTGCCCCCAAGCCAAAGGTACGGCTAGTCCAGCGCGGGCGATTGCTTCGTGCTGTTCGGCGAGAGCCACCCACTGCGCAACCGTGCTCGCCAGAGTCTCCTTCAACGCTAATCTCGTCTGTGTTCTACTTCAATCGAGAGTAGCAGACAAGTGAGCGGTTATCAAACCCCGTGAAGGACACAGTCTGTCATAGCTATGTGAAAGGAGAGCGAAGCACTGCCTATCTCTCCACAGCCTCGACCATCGACTCCGTTACCCGAAGGGTGGCGATGGCGGCGCCAATGCTAAGCAGCCTTGCGTGGCATAAGCCACGATTGATTTGGCTCTTTCAAAGCGAAATCAATGCTGCTTCGGACCTCAGGTGTAAGCAGACTTGTAAAAGTCTGCTTAGCTGAAAGCCTCACGTCTGACCCGGCTTCAGCGTGTAGAAGATATGGTGGCCGATCACCTCCATCTTCTTCAGCGAGCGCGCCCAGAATGGCGTCACGTAATTGGCGTGGTAATGCGTCGAGCCGCCGATGTCCGACACATAGGTCGAGCCGTCCGTGACCTCGTGGGCGATCCGGACCGCATTGGCCCAGGCGTCCGCCTCGGTCATGCGCAGCGGGTGGCCGTCGCAGGTGAAGGAAAACTGGCAGGCGTTGTGGCGTTCCTGGTTCTGGAACACCACGCCGCAGACGGATCCCGGGTAGAGACCGCTCATGGCCCGGTTGAGGACCACCTGGGCCACGGCCGCCTGTCCTTCTTCGGGCTCGCTCCGGGCCTCGAAGTAGATGGCCTGCGCGAGGCAGCGCTGCTCGGGCGCCGATTTCGCGGTCTCGATGGTGGCGGCGTAGTCGGGGTGGTACTGCGCGATGCCCACGACGGTCTCGTTCTGCGTGATGAGCCCGTGCGGCCCCCGCGAGAACTTCGGCAGCGCTGCGATCTCGATCGGCGCGATGTCGGCCGGTGTCGTCGAAGCGAGGGTCTCGGCGCGCGCCACCGGCGGGGTCGAGCCGTCCTGGACATGCGGCGTCGTCGAACCTGAAGCCGCGTGCGGCGAGGCGGCCGCATGCGACGCCATGGTGGTGACGTTCCCTCCGGCCGGCAAGGGCTGCAGGCGAGCGGCATCCGGCCAGGGCGCATCGACCGGCACGGGCGCAAAGCCGTCCGGGGCGGCGCCGGAAGCCGCATCGCCGAACGCGAGGGCCGCAGCCCTGTAGGCGTCGAGCCTGCCGGGGCGGCGTAGAGGCGTGTCGAAGGTGGGCCGCACGCCGACCACGGGATCGTCGCGCCGGCTTTCCTCGACCGCGGGAAAGCGCTCGTGGCCCGGCTTCAGGACGATGCGAGGTTCGGCTTCGTCGGGATCTTGGCGAGCTTCGGCTGTGTCGCCCACCATGCGGTGGAGGTCCTGCGCCAGGCCGACGAGAGGCAGGTCGAAGCCGCGACCCTCCGTGGCGACGGTCGACGGCACGAGGTCGTCGGGCATGCGGGGCGCCAGGTCCGTCAGGTCGAACCGCGTCGCGCCGATCACCGGCTCCTGTCCGGCATCGGCCACGAAGGACACCGACAACCCCGCCGCCAGACACCATGGCACGACCGTCAGCACGGCCCAGGACAGCCGGGACCGCGACCGGACCTTGCGGCGAACCGCCATTTTGGCGCGAACCATCTCGACCTCGGACCAGCGACGAAACGGCCGGCGCCCCCGGCCGTTCCGTCCTTGCGTTCGGCGCGGCGATCCCGGTGACCCGGTTCAGGATCATGGTTAACGGATCGCTGCCTCGCGGTCTGTTATCGCGGGCAAGTCTTTCCGATGCGTTAACCGGTTCGAGGCAGCGGCCTCAAACGGTCCGATGCTTCTCGCCCGACACCTGGCCGGGCTTCTCCAGGGCCGCCTGGGCCGCCGCGAGGCGCGCGATCGGCACCCGGAAGGGCGAGCAGGAGACGTAATCGAGGCCCTGGGCCTCGCAGAAGGCGATCGAGGCCGGGTCGCCCCCGTGTTCGCCGCAGATGCCGAGCTTGATGGCGGGCCGGGTGGCGCGCCCGCGCTCGGCCGCGATCGCCACCAGTTCGCCGACGCCCTCCTGGTCGAGCGTCACGAAGGGGTCGGCCGCCAGGATCCCCTTGGCCGTGTAGGGGCCCAGGAAGGATGCGGCGTCGTCGCGCGAGATGCCGAGCGTCGTCTGGGTGAGGTCGTTGGTGCCGAAGGAGAAGAACTCCGCCGTCTTTGCGATGTCACCGGCCTTCAGGGCGGCGCGCGGCAGCTCGATCATGGTGCCGACCGAGTAGGGGACCGTGACGCCGGTTTCCTTGGCCACGGCCTCGGCCATGGCCACGATGCGGCTCTTGACGAGATCGAGCTCGGCCAGCGTCATGACGAGCGGCACCATCACTTCGGCCTCGACCGGCTTGCCCGTCTCCCGGCCCGCCGCGACGGCGCCCTCGAAGATGGCCCGCGCCTGCATCTCGGCGATCTCCGGATACGCGATGGCGAGACGCACGCCGCGGAACCCCAGCATGGGATTGAACTCGTGCAGGTCCTGCGCGCGGCGCTTCACCTTCTCGACGCTCAGCCCCAGAGCCTCCGCCACCTCCTTCATCTCCGCATCCGTATGCGGCAGGAACTCGTGCAGGGGAGGATCGAGCAGGCGGATCGTCACCGGCAGCCCCGACATGATCGTGAAGAGGCGCGCGAAATCCTCCCGCTGCATCGGCAGCAGCTTTGCCAGCGCGGAGCGCCGCCCCGCTTCGTCGTCGGCCAGGATCATCTCGCGCACCGACACCAGGCGATTGGCGTCGAAGAACATGTGTTCGGTGCGACAGAGACCGATGCCTTCGGCGCCGAAGCGGCGCGCCGCCTCGGCGTCGGCCGGGGTTTCGGCATTGGCGCGGACCTTCATGCGGCGGATCGCATCCGCCCAAACCATGAGGGTCGAGAAGTCGCCCGAGAGCTCGGGCTCCAGCATGGCGACGCGCCCCTTGAGCACCTGCCCGGTGGATCCGTCGACCGTGATGACGTCACCGTGCTTCAGCACCACGCCGCCGCTCGTCATCGTGCGGGCCGCGTAGTCGACCCGGATGGAGCCCGCGCCCGAAACGCAGGGCTTGCCCATGCCGCGCGCCACGACGGCCGCATGGGACGTCATGCCGCCGCGTGTCGTCAGGATGCCTTCGGCGGCGTGCATGCCGTTGATGTCCTCGGGCGAGGTCTCGGCCCGCACCAGGATGGTCTTGCGGCCGGCCGCCTTGGCGTTCTCGGCGTCTTCGGAGGTGAAAACGATCTCGCCCTGCGCGGCGCCCGGCGAGGCCGGAAGACCGGTCGCCACGAGACTGCGGGCGGCCTTGGGGTCGAGCGTCGGGTGCAGCAGCTGGTCGAGGGACGTGGGGTCGATCCGTCCGATCGCCTCTTCGCGTGTGATCAGCCCCTCGTTGGCCATGTCGATGGCGATCTTGAGCGCCGCCTTGGTGGTGCGCTTGCCGTTGCGGGTCTGCAGCATCCACAATTTGCCGCGCTCGACCGTGAACTCCATGTCCTGCATGTCGCGATAGTGCCGCTCCAGGAGGTGCGTGGTCTCGACGAAGCTCTTGAAGACGGCAGGCATCACGGTTTCGAGCGAGGGTTTGTCCGAAGCCGCACCGATGCGCGCCGTCTCCGTGATGTTCTGCGGCGTACGGATGCCGGCCACGACGTCCTCGCCCTGAGCGTTCACCAGGAACTCGCCGTAAAGCGCATTGGCGCCGGTCGACGGGTCGCGGGTAAAGGCCACGCCGGTCGCCGATGTCTCGCCCATGTTGCCGAACACCATGGCCTGAACCGTGACGGCGGTGCCCCAGGATTGGGGGATGGCGTTGAGGCGCCGGTAGGTCTTGGCGCGATTGTTCATCCATGACGAGAACACGGCTCCGATGGCGCCCCAGAGCTGGACCAGCGGGTCCTGCGGGAACGGCTGCCCCGTTTCGGCCAGCACCTTGGCCTTGTAGCGCTCGATCACGCCCTTCCAGTCATCGGCCAGGAGATCGGTGTCGAGCACGTAGCCTTTGCGTTCCTTGTGCTCTTCCAGGATCTCCTCGAAGCCGTGCCCGTCGAGGTCGAGCACGACGTTGCAATACATCTGGATGAAGCGCCGGTAGCTGTCATAGGCGAAGCGCTCGTCCCGCGAGGACTTCGCCAGCGCCACGACGGTCCGGTCGTTGAGGCCGAGGTTGAGGACCGTGTCCATCATGCCGGGCATCGAGGCTCGGGCACCGGACCTGACCGAGACCAGAAGCGGTGCCGTCTCGTCGCCGAAGCCGCGCTCCGTGACGCGTCCCACCTCGGCCAGCGCCTGCGTCACCGCGCCGGCGAGGTCTTCGGGGTAATGTCGCTCGTGGTCGTAATAGTGGGTGCAGACTTCGGTCGTGATGGTGAAACCGGGGGGGACCGGCAACCCGAGCTGCGCCATCTCGGCGAGATTGGCGCCCTTGCCACCCAGCAGGTTGCGCTGACCACCCGACCCTTCGGCTGTGCCGCCGCCGAACGCGTAGACCCATTTCGTCATGCTTCCCCACGGCTCCCTTGGACGCGCGGCGCTTCGACGCCACCCTTGGAAACCATAGACCATGGCTCGTCTTTTGGGGCGAGAAGTTCAGATCGTGGCTCGCAGGCGCAAACCGAAGAACACCCAACCGGCGCCGCTGAACAGGAGTTCGATCCCGAGCAACATGCCGATGATGAAGAGGCTGTTGCCTGGCCAGCCGCTCACGATGACGAGGCCGAGGATCGCCGTGACGAGGCCCGACAGGATCAGCGGTCCGCGCATCCTCGAGTGATGCAGCCTGAACCCGGTCACTGCCCGGACGACGCCCGTGGCCAGCAACCCCGCGCCGATCAGCAGCGTCAGGACGGCCGAGGCCTGCACGGGTTCGAGCCAGGCGAAGATGCCGGCCAGAAGATAGATGACGCCGCTGATCTCCCAATAGAGCGCCTGGCCCCAGCCGCGCGCCCGGAAGCCCAATGCCATTTCCGTGAAGCCGACGATCGCGACAAAGATGCCGATGGTCAGCACGGATGCGATGGTCGCGGTCGCGGTCAGCACCAGGGCGGCGAAGCCGGCGAGCATCGCGACGATACCCAACACCACAAACCAGGGCCATTTCGCCCTCAGCTCTTCAGTCGGAAGCCTGCGACCGGGCGCGATGGTGAATCCGGTTGGTGGCTGCATGGTCATGATGGTTCTTCCAGGTTGGCGGGTGGATAAGGCAATGAACAAAGCGGAGTCTGCCGGCCGCTTTGTTCTTGGAATCTGTGACTTCAATGTCGACGTCGGCAATTTTAACACCGCCGGTCGGCATGAGGGATTTGCGTCGCGGGGACCTTGCGCCTAAACAGCGACAAAGCTTCGACGCCAGGATCACCCATTCATGAGGTTGTCGTGACCGTTTCCACGCCCCTTCTCGACCAGATCGATACGCCTGAGGCACTGCGTCGCCTGCCTGACGCAGACCTCCGGCAGATCGCCGACGAGTTGCGTGCCGAGACGATCAGCGCCGTATCGGTGACCGGGGGTCACCTCGGATCGGCGCTCGGCGTGATCGAGCTGACGGTCGCGATCCATGCCGTCTTCGACACGCCGCGCGACCGGCTGATCTGGGACGTCGGGCATCAAGCCTATCCTCACAAGATCCTGACCGGCCGACGTTCGCGCATCCGAACCCTGCGCCAGGGCGGTGGCTTGTCCGGATTTACCAAACGTGCGGAGAGCCCTTACGATCCTTTCGGCGCCGCGCATTCCTCGACGTCCATCTCGGCCGGCCTCGGCATGGCGGTGGCGCGTGACCTCGGCGGCGGCAACAACAATGTCGTGGCCGTCATCGGTGACGGATCCATGTCGGCCGGCATGGCTTACGAAGCCATGAACAACGCGGGAGCGCTGAAATCCCGCCTCGTCGTGATCCTGAACGACAACGACATGTCGATCGCGCCGCCGGTCGGCGCCATGTCGGGCTACCTCGCACGCTTGGTGTCGGGCGGCGCCTATCGCTCGATGCGCGAGTTCGGCAAGCAGCTCGCCCACCACCTGCCGAAATTCTTCTATGAGAAGGCCAAGCGCACCGAGGAATATGCGCGCGGCTTCTTCACGGGCGGTACGCTGTTCGAGGAGCTCGGCTTCTATTACGTCGGTCCGATCGACGGCCACAACCTCGACCAGCTTCTTCCCGTGCTGCGGAACGTGCGCGATGCTGCGACCGGTCCGGTCCTGGTCCATGTCGTGACGCAGAAGGGCAAAGGCTACGCGCCGGCTGAAGCTTCGGCCGACAAATACCACGGCGTTTCCTCCTTCGACGTCATCACGGGTGCGCAGGCCAAGCCCAAGGCCAATGCACCGGCCTATCAGCGGGTGTTCGGCGAAGCGCTGATCAAGGAAGCCGACAAGGACGACAAGATCGTCGCCATCACGGCCGCCATGCCGTCGGGCACCGGGATCGACCTTTTCGGACAGGCCCATCCGACCCGCACCTTCGATGTCGGGATCGCCGAGCAGCATGCCGTGACCTTCGCGGCCGGCCTTGCGACCGAAGGGTTCAAGCCCTTCTGCGCCATCTATTCGACCTTCCTGCAGCGCGGCTACGACCAGATCGTCCATGACGTTGCCATCCAGAACCTGCCGGTGCGCTTCGCGATGGATCGGGCCGGTCTCGTGGGCGCCGACGGGCCCACCCATGCCGGGTCCTTCGATCTCGCCTATCTGGGCTGCCTGCCCAACATGATGATCATGGCGGCCGCCGACGAGGCCGACCTCGTCCACATGGTGGCGACCCAGGTGGCCTACGACCAGGGGCCATCGGCGCTCCGCTATCCGCGTGGCGAAGGCATCGGCATGGAGATGCCGGCCGTGGGCGTCCCGCTGGAGATCGGCAAGGGCCGCATCATGCGCGAAGGCAAGCAGATCGCGCTGTTGTCGCTCGGCACCCGGCTGGCCGAAGCCCTGAAGGCCGCCGACACGCTGGCCGGAATGGGCCTCTCCACCACGGTCGCGGATGCGCGCTTTGCCAAGCCCCTCGACCGCGCGCTGCTGCGGCAGCTCGCCGAACGGCACGAGGTGCTGATCACGATCGAGGAAGGCTCGATCGGTGGTTTCGGCTCCTTCGTCCTCCACGCTCTGAGCGAAGAGGGGCTTCTCGATGGTGGCCTGAAAGTGCGGTCCATGGTTCTGCCCGACGTCTTCATCGACCACGACAAGCCCGAGAAGATGTATGCGCTGGCCGGTCTCGACGCCAAGGCGATCGTGGCCAAGGTGCAGGACGTGCTCGGCATGACGGCCGAAACGATCCGTCCCGTGCCGCGCGTGCGAAGGACCACCAAGGTGGCCGGCTGACCGGCACCCACCACGGCCCGTCGGTCGCGTCGGCCACGGCCGATGCGCCCAAGGGGCGGCGCGCCGACGTGGCGCTGGTCGAAGCCGGAATCTTCGAGAGCCGCGCTAAAGCCGGAGCCGCCATTGCGGCAGGGCTCGTCTCGGCCGACGGCCTGCTGGTCGTCAAAGCCTCGAGCCGGGTCCGCAACGACGCCCTGCTCCTGGCCTCGGCGCCCCACCCCTGGGTGTCGCGCGGCGGCGTAAAGCTCGCGGCTGGCCTCGATCTCTTCGGCTTCGATCCTGCCGGTTGCCGCTGCCTCGACGTCGGCTCGTCGACGGGCGGCTTCACCGAGGTCCTTCTGGCGCGCGGCGCCGCGCATGTTGTGGCGGTCGATGTCGGCCGGGACCAGTTGCACGCGAGCCTGCGACACCACCCCCGCGTGACATTGCGGGAATCCACCGATGTCCGCGACCTGACGACGGCGGATGTCGCGCTGCCGGTCGGTCTCGTGACCTGCGATGTGAGCTTCATCTCGCTGCGCCTCGTGCTCCCGGCCGCGCTGGCACTTGCGACATCGAAGGCCGACCTGGTCGCCTTGATCAAGCCCCAGTTCGAGGCCGGCCGAGCGGCGCTCAAGAAAGGCATCGTGCGCGAACCCGCGATCCACGAGGCGGTGTGCCGAGACATGGCGAAGATGGTGGAGTCCCTCGGCTGGAAGGTCGTCGGCCTCGCGCCGTCGCCGATCGAAGGCGGCGACGGCAATCGCGAGTTCCTCCTCGGCGCGCGCCGTGGGCCCTGACCAGCTCCGCCTGACCATCGAGAGGCTCGGCCGGCGCGGCGAAGGCGTGGCGGTCCATGGTGGAGAGCCGGTCTACGTGCCCTACGGCTTGCCGGGTGAGACGGTGCTGGCCGAGCGCGACGGCGAACGCGCTCACGTCGTCGAGATCCTGTCGCGGCGCGCCGATCGCGTGCCGCCCATCTGCCCCTATTACGGGACCTGCGGTGGTTGCGCGATCCAGACGCTGCCCTTCGCCGAATATGCGGCCTGGAAGCGCGGGCTTCTGGTCACGGCGCTGGCGCGGGCCGGGCTCGATGTCGCGGTCGAGCCGCTGGTCGATGCCCATGGGTCGGGGCGACGTCGGGCGACCTTCCACGCGCGGCTCGACGAGAGCCGATCCCCGCCGCGCGTCGGCTTCATGCAGGCGCGGGCGCATCGCATCGTCGATCTCGAGGTCTGTCCCGTCCTGGCGCCAGCGATGGACGGGGCGCTCGTGGCCGCGCGCGGCATAGCCGCGATC